>NZ_JBFXGH010000084.1:0-9417 GCF_050178175.1 Sphaerochaeta sp. | reverse complement strand
AGGCTCTGATACTGATGCGTATCACTGATGCAATCTACAAGAGCAGTGAAACAGGTTCAAGTGTACTGGTATAGGTAGGAGAAAGAATATGAAACGATTGGTAACCTTGGCTTCAGGCCAGTTTGGAGATATGGCTCTCGATTCCCTGTGTGCACTGGCGAAGGAGATGGGCTATGAAGGGATTGAGCTCGCCACTCATGCACATTTTAATGTTCGGAAGGCACTGCATGAACCCGGATATATTAAGGATGTGAAAAAGACCCTTGATAATTATGGGCTGCAGTGTCAAGCAATCAGTGCACATCTGACCGGACAATGCGTGTGTGATGTCTGGGATGAACGGCTTGATGGATTTGCCCCCTCCCATCTAGCAGGGAATCCTGAAGGGATTCGTTCCTGGGCAATTGAGGAGATGAAGGATACTGCTCGTGCTGCACAGGCTCTAGGCGTGTCAGTGGTGAATGGCTTTACTGGATCACCCATCTGGGCACGTTGGTATTCCTATCCACAGACCAGCAAAGAAATGATTGAGAAGGGGTATGAGAAGGTCTATGATCTTTGGACACCAATTTTTGACGTATTCGATGAGTGTGGTGTTCGGTTCGCGCTGGAAGTTCATCCCACCGAGATCGCTTTCGACTGGTACACCACCGAACGTCTCTTTGAACTCTTTGGATGGCGAGAGACCCTGGGACTGAATTTCGATCCCAGTCACTTGCTCTGGCAGGGAGTGGATGAAGTAGGGTTTGTGCGGGATTTTGCAAAACGTATTTATCATGTACATATGAAGGATGTGAAGATAAATCACAGAAATCCACGTGGGGGGATTCTTGGTTCCTTTCTTCCCTTTGGAGACACCCGAAGAAGCTGGGATTTTGTGTCAGTAGGTCATGGAGATGTAGATTTTGATGGAATAATTCGGGAGTTGAACATTGCAGGATATTCTGGTCCGCTCTCCGTTGAGTGGGAAGATTCTGGTATGGACCGGGTATTTGGTGCAACAGAGAGTTGTTCCTACGTGAAAAACATTAACTTCAGTGCTTCTTCTCTCGCTTTTGATGCAGCATTGAAAACAGAATAATCTTTATCATGCAAAATTTCTGCATATAAATAGACGAAATGTATATGAAGTAGTACAATGGCCCAAATCGGACTCTTCTGAGCCCTCTTTGATTGAAGGAAGCAAGTATGGAAAAGAAGAACATTGATTGGGCCAGTCTCGGGTTCACGTATATCGAGACAGACAAACGGTATGTTTCCCATTTTAAGGATGGGAAATGGGACGATGGAGCAATGGTGGAGGATGCCAATGTAAGCATCAGTGAGTCTGCAGGTGTTCTGCAGTATTCACAAACCTGCTTTGAGGGATTGAAAGCATACACCACCGTGGATGGTCGTGTTGTCACCTTTCGTCCTGATCTCAATGCTGAGCGTATGTATGAGACGGCTGAGCGTCTTCTTATGCCTCCCTTTCCAATAGAGCGGTTCATCGATGCACTCGACCAGTTGGTGAAGGCGAACCTTGCCTATGTGCCACCCTATGGTACGGGTGCCACCCTCTACGTCAGACCATTTTTGTTTGGCAGTGGTCCGGTAATCGGGGTAGCTCCAGCTCCTGAATATACCTTCAGGATGTTCAGTACTCCAGTCGGTCCCTATTTCAAGGGTGGGGTGAGACCTTTGCGATTGCAGGTGAGCAGTTACGACCGTGCAGCTCCTAGAGGTACGGGACACATAAAGGCAGGGTTGAACTATGCCATGAGTCTGTACCCCGGTTATACCGCGAAAAAGAACGGGTTTGATGAGAACATGTATCTTGATGCGGCTACCCAAACATTTATTGAAGAGACTGGAGGGGCAAACTTCATCTTCATTACCAAGGACAATAAGGTGGTAACTCCCAAGAGTGATACCATTCTTCCTTCCATCACCAGAAGATCACTCATGTATGTAGCAAAAGAGTATCTACATCTGGAGACAGAAGAGCGCGAGATACCGCTGAGTGAGCTCTCTGAGTTTGTGGAAGGAGGCTTATGTGGTACTGCCGCTGTTCTCTCTCCCATTGGATCGGTCACCACAGAAAGTGGTGTTATCACGATGCCAAGCGGTATGGAGAAAATGGGACCGATTACCCAGAAACTCTATGATACCCTTACCGGAATACAGATGGGGAGAATAGAAGCACCACAAGGGTGGATACATACCATCGCCTGATAACATTGAGACTGTCTCAATATAAGTAGTATCATCGATTCCTGACGAAGTCCTTGCAGAGTACTGTGAGGACTTCGTTGGATTCTCTGTTGATACTCCCTCATTCATGCTATATACTTTATATATATAGCAACAAGGAGGGAGCCATGAAGATTGGATCTGTATTTGAAAACAATAGGACTCAAGCAGTAAGGTTACCGGCAGATACAAGGTTTCCAGACCAGGTGAAGAAAGTCTCTGTGCGGATTGTTGGCACTACCAGGATACTCGAACCGATACATAATTCTTGGGATACATTTTTTCATCCTACCGATGAGGGTGTCACTGATGACTTTATGGCAGAAAGGGCATCCCAATACCAAAGAGAACGGGAATCATTGTAAATGCTTACACATCTATTAGATACCAATATCGTCATCTATGTAATCAAACGTAGGCCAGAGGCTCTTCTTGATACATTCAACACCCATGCAGGGCGCATGTGCATTAGCTCCATAACATTTGGAGAACTCATGCATGGTGTGGAGAAAAGCTCCTCCCCTGAGAGGAATCGTAGGGTTGTGGAAGACTTTGTTTCACGTCTAGAAGTCCTCAGCTATGATGAAACTGCTGCAGCTCACTATGGTGAGATTCGAGCGGATTTGGAACGAAAGGGAACCGTAATCGGCGTAAATGATCTCCATATTGCAGGTCATGCAAGGAGCCAAGGATTAATTCTGGTTACCAATAATACCCGAGAATTCGAGCGGGTTGAAGGCTTACGGGTTATCGACTGGACGATTTGATGAGTATAGGCAGTCAACATGAGCAGTGCAGTTGAATAGCTGATTTTGCTTGTTTAGATGAAGGTTCCGAGATTCTTGCAGAGAGCCTGTTTACCTCGAGGACGGGCTGCTGTACAGTGGTATCAGTATCCCCTGGAGGTCTGTATTCGATGCGCAAGATTCTACTGTTGATCCTATTCTTATGTTCCATTTTCTCCTCTGTCTTTGCTTACCAACAGATTGAGACCCAACATACCAGAATCATATTCGAGGAAGATGACCAGATATATGCACAGGAGGTTGCCTCCTTTGCTGATGAAGTATATGAAAACCTTGCATCATACTTGGATTATGAGAGTGATGGGAAAGTGCCTGTGGTCATGACAGGAAAGACCGCTTGGGCAAATGGATATTATGCACCCTTTCCAGCCTCCATCTACCTGTACATTACCAGCCCGGATAATCGGTTCATCGGAAGCAGGACCTCTAGTTGGTTGAGGAGCCTCTACACCCATGAGTTGACGCACTATCTCCATCTGAATGCAAACGTGGGACCAGCAAAGGTCCTGGGATTTCTTGGTCCTGGCGTGAATGCCTTCAGTACGGTATTTATGCCGGGGTGGTGGATCGAAGGAATCACGACACATACCGAGACAGCCTTTGCAGAGGGGGGAAGGGGGGACTCGCTCCCCTTTGCGCTCTCTTACCAAGTACCACTACAGGAAGAGGCCATGTGGAGCCTGGCTCAGGGTGCATACAACGGTCCGTTTGCCCCGTCCGGCCGTATCTACGTCACCGGATATCTGATGGTGGACTATCTGATCAAAACCTATGGCGTTGAGGCCTTCAACACCATCAATGAGAAATTTGCGGCATTCCCCTTCCTTGGGCTCTCTCCTGCATTCCGAAAGGTAACAGGATATTCAGCAAAAGAGCTATTCACCTTTGCCTTGGAAGAGAGAGGCAAACCGTATGAAGCCATCGAGGGTGAGATGGTCAGTATACGCGGTCAAGGAAACTCCTATCTTCCCCATGAAACAGGACTAGGACTGGTTGGCTACCGTGAAAGTCCCTACGATGGTGCTGCCCTCTATCGCTATAAGGAGGGAAAAGAACCGGAGCGCCTGTTCTCGCTCCCAATTTCCGGGCGATCATCAATTGCATTCTCCGATACAGTTGCCTTGCTCTCAGTCGATTCCGTTGACCCTACAAATCCCTCCAGCCTCTCCCTTGCCCAGGTGAGCTACAGCGACCTCCATCTATTGGACTTGGAAAACCGCACATCCAAGCGCCTGACTGAGAACCAGCGCCTGGTGCATCCCTCTCTCAGCGGAGACGCAAAGCGGGCAGTAGCCTCCCGGATTTCTGGCTCCTTCTACGAGCTGGTGGAAATCGACTTGGAAGAGAAATCGGTCGAGCCCTTGTACCGGGAGGAACGAACAAGTCTGCTTGAGCCTTCCTTGAATACTGATGGCTCATTGCTTGTCTTCCTTGCATTGCAGGAGGGATACTCCTCGATCAAGCTATTGGACAGGCAAGGTAAGGTCCAGACACTTGTGGGACCCACGAAAAGTGAACTTCGCTCCCCCCTGTTTGATGAGGATGGGGCCATCCTCTTTGTAGGAGAGCAGGATGGTAGGTTCAGCGTCTACCGATATGACGGCGAGAAAAATGAGACAGTCAAGCTTTTCAGTGATCCCTCAGGCATCTTCGCTGCGCGGCTCATCGACGACTCCCTCATATATGAGACATATACCCCAGAAGGTTTTGCCCTGAAATCGGTGGCAGTGGATCGTATGGAACAGACCCCAGTCACTTTTTCTGAAGCAAAGATGGGGGCTGGTACGATTGAGATTGCACGTGAGTATCCTGTCTCCACCTATCGGGACAATCTGCGTCTTAACCTGGTACTCCCATTCCCCTTCGTTGAGGCAAACAGCATCCAACCAGGCCTCTGGTTCCACGCTACCAGCAATCTCAGGAAACATAGTTTGATAGGAAGTGTTGGATACTCCTTTACGGGGATGCGCCCGGTCTCCAATGTGGTCTACCAGTACGCTGGAGGCAACTATTCCCTCCAGCTATCCGGTGATCTTAATACCTATGATATTGGAGAAGCAACATACCTTACCAATGCCTCAGTGACAGTAGGCCTTCCTGTGTATTATCATTCAGGGTTCAAAACGACCAAAAGGATTTCTCTCCAACCGTCTCTCTCTGTATCTACGAATTATTCTGACTGGGAAGGAGCAGCAACCCTGACCATTGGCGGCTCCTCGGTTTCAAGGGATTACCGTACCATCGACTTCTATGGTCCGAGCATGAGTGAAGTGGCTACTGGAATCCAGGTTCTGACAAATGGCGATTTCTCATCGCAGTGGTATGCGGCCTTTGCAAGCATCATGCGTCAACAGAGACTGTTCGGGGGCCGTCATATGGCACGGCTCTCTCTCTCTGGTATTACCAGCTCGCAGGGAGTAGGGAGTGCGTATCCGCTCTTCTCCTTCGGCCCACTGGGGGATGGGGATGCGAAGATTCGGCTCTCAGCTTCCTACCTGCTCCCGCTTGGCCTGCTCGATCTTCCTGTCCTCTACGGAGGCCTTACCAAGGCAGGATTGGAACTATCGGCCAAGACTGCGTGGTACCTGGACGATGGGGCCGTACAGTGGGAAGACGCTTGGGCGATTGGGGCTACGCTGAGTGGCAATTTTGTGATGGGAGGGCCCTCTTTTGCCTTTCAGCCGTTTGTTCGATTTGCCTATCTCTTTGGACCTGATGATTGGGCCATCACCATTGGTATGAACGGCCAGGGAATCCTTGATTTTTTTCCTACTCCCAATCATGCTCCACATCTATGACGATGCCTGTCATGAGAAGCCAAGGACCGGTATGCGCTTCAAAATAATCAATCGTTGAAATTTCTTCAGTCCCAAATACATATTGAAGTGTCGATGTGAAACGCAGGCGATAGTTCTGCCGTTCAATGACCAAGCCAGGAATGCCCAATCCCTTGAGGCCTACCTCGATGGCAATCGTGGGGTGAAGTGATTCAACAATCGTAGTGGTAAAGTCTTGCTGTAAATTGAAACGCTGGGCACCTGCAAGCAGTTTCCCATAGGGCTCAAAGCGAGGGTGAAGAGTGATACCCCAGGAATAGCCGAGCATCCAGGAGCCAACGTTGAGCCGGTCATCCTGGTCATCCATGTTATTGAACATCGGGCCATTCTTGTGGCGTATCTCGAAACTTACATCCTTGTAGGAAAATGCGAAAAGCCGATTCTGTTGACCATTGAGGTCATAGAGGAACCCAGTAGAGAAGATGAAATCAGCAGAACGGAATTGTTTCTCCCCCCACAAGGAGACTATATCAAAGCTGAAACCGCCGAAAGAGCGCCCTGTTTCCAGGTATGAGATGAACTGGGTGTGCAGCAACCCACCATCATAGTGGTAGGAGAGAAAGGTTCCTTGGTAACGTTCGACCATCTCCTGATGAACAGCACAGGAGTGGTTGGTACTTCTCTGAAGATATCCCAAACGCACAGAGATAATGGAGTCGAACTGCAATCGGACATTGCCACTGTATGTTTGTTCCCAAGCATGGGCATAATCCAGGTCAAACTCCACCGATGCTCTCATGCCTCCAACGCTTGTTCCTAGCGTGGCTCTGCCTCCAATTGAAGGATGCAAGGATATTTCATCCGTAGTGTAGGTAAGGTTGAGGAGATCCCGGCCAATAAGGCTATGGAAATGATTCTGTACCTCATTGAATCCCAGATTACCTGAGGCAACCAGGCCTGCTCTTGGCGTAAAGGTGAACAGTTGGCCCTGTAGTGGGTACGAAGCCATGAGTGAGATGACATCATAGCGTTTCATGGTATCGAGACGGTCGGTATAGCCACCCGTGGCAAGGCTCAGGGTAAAGGAAGAGGGGAATACCGCTTCTACCGTGGAGCCATAGGACAGTCCGTCATCATGGTTATGCCCGATTCCCATCGTATACCAGTCATTGTTGGTCCCTATCGTAAGAGACCCGATATTCGCTGATACAGAAGTAGTACAGAGCGATAGGATGAAACAAAAAGCCACCAATTTTCTAGAGTTTTTCCGCAAGTTCCAACCACCTTTGTTCTGCCAAGTCGAGTTTCTCTCTTAGGTCATGGTACGTTTCAGTTCTCTCTGCAAGCGTTCCTTCTTCAGTGGGTTCAGCATGCGAGAAGCTTGCTTCCAAGGTATCGATACGCTCAGAGAGCATACTCATTTTCTCCTCAAGTGCCTCAAACTCCTGTCTTTCCCGGTATGAGAGGCCTTTCTGTTCTGATTTTCTGGTCGTTTTCTGCACCGGTGCCTCTGAAGTCTCTTTCTGTGTGGGCGGCGAGTTTTGTGTTCGTTCTTTCCACTCACTGTAGCGCTGTGCTTCATACCGCACAGTGCCTCCTTCCTCAAGCACGAACAGTTCATCACAGGTAAGGTCCAGGAATGCTCGGTCGTGGGAGACAATGAGCACACATCCCTCAAAATCCTGGATATACTGCTCGAGGTTCTCCATGGTGGGGAGGTCGAGGTCGTTGGTCGGTTCATCGAGCATCAGGAAGTTTGGATTGGAAAGAAGACGGGAAACCAGATAAAGCCTTCTCTTTTCTCCTCCGGATAATGTTGCGATCGTGCTTCTGTGCATGGATGAGGGGAACCCAAAGAGCTCCAGGAATTTGGCAGCACTTACAACCTCTGAGGGACCAAGGACCACCTGGGTTGCAATTTCTTCCACATACTCCAGAATAGTCTTCTCGCTTTCAAGGTTCCTGCCTGTCTGGTCGTAGTAAGCGAACATGGTATTTACCCCAATATCAAGTGAGCCACTGTCGCTGGGTAGGTGAGCGCAAAGCAGATCAAGCAGGGTGGATTTGCCGCTGCCATTTGGACCCACCACCCCGATCTTCTTTCCTTTGGTAAAGGAGAATGAGAAATCAGAGATGACGGTATCTTCTCCAAAAGACTTGCTGAGATGTTTGGCTTCAAGAATCTTTTTTCCCAATCTTCTGCTTGCTGACTGAAAGGATTTTTGTGCCTGGTCTCCAACCATGGCTTGGTTTGCCAGCATTGCCTCAATGCGGTCCTTTCTGCCGCTATCCTTTCCTGTACGGGCCTTTGGGCCACGCCTGAGCCAGGCAAGTTCCCTCCTCAGGATGGTACTCAGTCTATCCTGTTCTTTTTGCAATCGCTCGATGCGCTGTTCACGCCGTGCGAGGTAATCGGCAAAGGAACCAGGGTGTAGATACATCTGTCCCCCATCCAACTCAAGAATTGTTCTGCAGACAGTATCGAGAAAATACCGGTCATGAGTTACCAGTATGATGGTGGCAGGACTTGCTTTCAGGTAGGATTCCAACCACTCGATGGTTTCGATGTCGAGGTGGTTGGTCGGTTCATCGAGAAGCAACATGGTCGGGCGGGATGCGAGCACCCTTGCGATAGCCACCTTTTTCTGCATGCCTCCAGAAAGCGTAACCATAGGAGAGTCCAAGAGATCATAGAGCCCAAGTTCACCAAGAAGGGAGGTATAGTCACTCTGGAGGTTCCATACATCGTGGTTTTCCATCAATTCGCTTTGTCTGATCAGGTTGGCTTCATCCTCTGGATGGGCAAGGGCGTGTTGATACGCGTTCCAGGTGGCAATCCTTATCCCGCTTCCTTGCAGGAGATAGGAAGAGACTGTTTCGTTTTCCCTGAATTGTACTCCCTGTTCCAACATGACCAGGTCAGTGCCGTTTTTCATCGCGATGGTTCCGCTGTCTGGTACCACCAGTCCTGCGAGTATCTTGAGAAAGGTTGATTTACCTTCTCCGTTCCGACCGATCAGGGCAACATGGTCCCCCTCTTCCAGTCCAAAACTGACATCTTGAAACAGTGGTTCGTCTTTGAGGGTCTTTGAGACCGATTCCAATGAGAGTACATTCATATGCTGAGCGTAGCGAAAAGCAGATACCTAGGCAAGATACTTCAGGCAGCAAGAAACAATACTGCAACCCCTGCGATGGAGAGGAAAGTGCCCCCGAGACTGGGCAGAGAAAGCTTCTTATGGAGGATGAAGCGGTCAAAAGGGAGAAGGAGTATCGGGGTTATCTGGGTAATCGTGGTAACAATTCCCACCGGCGCCAAGGTGAATGCCTTCATCTGGGTTGTCATACCCAAGACAGGCCCGGCAAGTGCAGCAAAAAGCAGGATAAAGAAGAGACGGGGTTTTTTCAGGAGTGCCAGGTGTTGTTTCCCATTCTTCTTGTAGAAGAAGTTGTAGATGATAAAGATGGAAAGGCCTCCGAGGTTTCGTAGAAGGTTCGTTGCAACGGGACCGGTCTCGTCCATTGCAAATTTGGCCATGAGAAAGGAGACGGATTGCAGAATTGAGGCAAGAATGGCAAAGAGCAGGCCTGTGGAACGATCT
>NZ_JBFXGH010000083.1:0-9476 GCF_050178175.1 Sphaerochaeta sp. | reverse complement strand
GTCTGTAAGGCCAATTTTTTCCCTTCAAGAGAGGGCGACCGGGTCCCGATGACAGAGACCGAAGGAGCCTTCAACAGGGATATATTTCCCTGCACATAGAGAAAACGCGGAGCATAGGCAAAGGTATATACCTGGGAAGGCCAGAAAGGACTTTGTTCATCAATAACCAATACTTTATCACCCATCTCCTCAAAGAATGGCCGACAATGATAGTAGGCTTCACTGATTTTGCTCTCTTCCGTTGCCAGGAAGGAGGCATACTCTTTGATATGCAAAGGGAGTGGATCAGTCACATCAATGCGAGAGGAAGCCCATGAAAAGGCTTCCCCTGCTTTTGATTCTGCTCCACCGCAGGCTCTCACGAGTGTTTCATAATGCAGGGCCCTGACTGCTGTTGCATCCATGCCTTGACTCTACCACTGTTGTCCTGTTTGGGCAATCGAGCGAAAAACTGGCTTTACCTGCAAAGAGCTTCAGCGATATCCCTCATCCCTGAAAGGTGTTCTTCAGTTGGGTTCCAATTGACCTTCATCTCAGGTTCCACAACAGAGAAGCCTGCCTTTGAAAGTTCCTCACGTAGGATACCTACCCCTTCTCCGCTCCAGCCATAACAACCAAACACCGCAGCGCTTTTTTTCTTGAACTGCAACTCAGAGAGGAAGTGAAGCCAACCACCGACTGAGGAGAGTATCGACTTACCGACAGTGGGAGAACCCAAGGCTATTGCCTTCGATTTAAACACCTCAGTCATGATATCATTCTTGTCTGTCTGGCTGATGCTGAACACTTTCACTACGGTATCCCCATCCAGAGCCTGGATCTCTCCAGCCAAGGCATGCGCAAGCTGTTTCGTGCCGTCCCACATAGTGTCATAGACAATGGTGATCTGGTTCTCCTGATAGGAGTCAGCCCAAGCAGCATATGCGTTGACGATTTGCATCGGGTTATCGCGCCAGATGGCGCCATGGCTTGGTGCTATGATATCGATAGGGAGGTTCAAAGCCACAATCTCTTCAATCTTTCGTTTTACCAGAGGCGAGAATGGGTTGAGTATATTCGCATAATACTTCATTGCTTCAGTCCAGAGCAAACACTGGTCAGCCTTGTCATTGAAGAGTTCCTCAACCGCATAGTGCTGCCCGAAGGCGTCATTCGAGAAGAGAATATTATCACCGGTCAAATAGGTTGCCATGCTGTCAGGCCAATGCAACATCCTCATCTCAACAAATACCAACTGCTTTCCGTTACCGATATCCAGGCTGTCACCTGTTTTTACCACTTGGTAATTCCACTCAGGGTGGTGATACTGCCCGACAAGGGACTTGACTGCATTGGCTGTACAGTAAATCGGGAGGTTGGGCACTTTTTCCATGAGATACGGAAGCGCTCCACTATGATCGACTTCCCCATGATTGACAACAATGAAGTCAAGCTTCTCCAGGTTGATCTCTTTCTCGAGATTTTCCCGGAACTGTTTGTCATAGGGTTTCCAGATGGTATCGATGAGAACGGTCTTCTCCTCTTCAATGAGGTATGCGTTCTGGCTGGATCCATGATTTACTGAATAATCATCACCATGGAATTTCTGCAACTCCCAATCAATCTTACCAATCCAAGAGACATTGTTCTTTACCAGTCGCTTCATGCATTTACTCCTTCTGCATACTTTGGAAATAGGATGCTGTTCTCTTTATAGATGTGCAAGAATATATCCTCCACCAACTGCTTAAGCAGCGAGTATGTTGCCCGATAGGTTGCACACCCATCAGAGGGAGCGGTGAAATCATTTGTTGCCTTGATCAAGCTCTTGATCAAATCACCAGCTGCCTCATGCTCCGACTCCAGCGAGACAACCTTATCATAGGCTTCTTTTGTAGCCTCGCTCTGCATCAGGGGGAACACTTCCTCTTCCTCTTGCACAAAGTGTAGCATGAGTTCAGTACGAAGGGTACTGAAGAGGGTATAAACTTCTCGCAGTTCATCCTTGTGTCTTGGATAATGGGCTGAAAGCAAGGTAAGTAGATTTCCATCGATGGATGAGAGCAATGCTCTTTCATCCTTATGGTGTGTTGCCAATAGATGAGAGATGAGTTCACTCAATCCCATTGTATATATATCCCCAGCAATCACCTTGCTGTGTTTTTCATCTTGCTCTGCAATAAAGGATTCCAGCTTCTTGAGCGTGGACTTGATTTCATACCCTTGCTCCTCGAGTGATTCGTACAGGAAATGGTCACCTCCACAACAGTAGTCGATATGGTGTTCATTGAGGAAAATGGTAGTAGAGGGATTATGTTTAACCAGTTCTGAAAGTTTGATGTTCTGCATTTTGTGACTCCTTGTTTCTTGGTTTCAGTCACAGTGTACAGAAGCATTGAGTACTCAACTATGATTCAAATCAACTTTCAAAGGAAATTGCTTCCAATTTTGCCATATCAAGAATCTTGAGTTTCCCTTTCCCCTCCACACGGAGAATCCCTTCATCTTTCAGGGAGGACAGCTTTCGGTTTACTGTCTCCTTGGTCAGATGAAGTGCACTGCCAATGTCATCCTGGGTAAGATGCAGTGTGGTACTTCCGGTTTTCCGATACCGCTCAAACAAATACATGCAGATACGTTTCTGTATATCAGAGGTGGAGAGCATCTCAACTTGCAGGCGATACTGGTCAAGCTTGGCATTCAGGTAGGTCATGGATTTCAGGGCGATCTCAGGTTTCTGAAGGATCAGATGCTGAAGTTCTTCCGCCTTGATCATACAGATACCGAGGGGCTCTGCTGCTACTCCCGTCTCCCTGGCCACGCTGGAAAGGAAGAGCTGATCACCTCCATAAAAATCCCCAGGAAAGAGCGTATCAAGAATATACTCTGAACCATCACTGCCATAGCGAACCAATTTCAGCGATCCCTTCCTGACTAGGTAGAGACTGTCCGCTCTATCACCTTCACGAAAGAGGACAGATCCAGGGACAAGCTCAATCTGTCGGATCAAGCGTTGCACTTCCTGGATTTGCTCATTCTCCAGATTCTGGAAAATGGGTATATGATGCAAACACGGTTCACTCCCGTTTGCACAAAAGCTGCACTGGTGTGTTGTTTCCAAGATTTAGTCGTCCTCGTACAGTTCGTTGACGGTAGCCCAGGCGTCTCCATCACCTAAGCGCAGTCCCCTCAGCAGTTCATATTGATGGAGCAATACCGTAAGGTGTTTCTTTTTGACTTCTTCGGGATCTTCAATTCCCACCACAGCCTTCAATTCTGCACTCTGGGAAGGGAGGGCCATCACCCGATGATACTCCTCAACCATCCTCTTCTTGGTCAGATGGTAAAAATCCTGTACATCCAAGATCAAGGGGGGCATGTAATTCCGACGTTCCAAGTCCTGTGCGGTCTTTTCAATCTGGGCTTCACTTGCATCCGGTCCCAAGCTTTCATAGGTTGCCTGTAAATCATGCATGTGTTGTTCCTCCTACCCCTATGATACTGAAGGTTGGGCTAAAAAGCAAAACGAATAAGAGGGTATGAAATATTTGAGACCAAACATCATTCCATAGTTTTTCTGTAACTAAATACCCAAACATCAATATTTTTCCATTAATCCCTCATCTTTAACATCCTCAAACGATACACTCTGTAGCCTGAAGATGTCTTCACTCTCTGCTTCTATATGCCACCTCTCACTACATACTGCGTGCAGGAATGCCGCATCATGACTGATACATACCAATGATCCTTCCCAATCACAGAGAGCCTTCTGTAAGGCTAGGCGAGATGGAAGGTCTAGGTGGTTTGTGGGTTCATCAAGTAAAAGCACTGAGATAGGTTCCTCGAAAAGTAGGCTGAGCAGAAGTTTCTTCGCCTCTCCGGGGCTTGCCAGAACCGATGAGCGGATAAGAGCAGGGTCGCTTCCAAGTCTTGTGAGGCTGGAGAGAACACGTCCCTTGGTTGTAGGATCCATGACATGCAGATCCTGCAAGGCTTGTTCGCATGCAGAGAGTTCTTGCTCTTGAGGAACATAGGCTACCTGTATTCCCTGTGCTGAAATCAAGGAGCGTAGATACTGCATAAAAGTGGACTTGCCACTTCCATTCTTCCCCGTGATGGCAACACGGTCCAAAGGACCAATCTCTAGCAAATCAAAGAAGAGCTTTCTCTCAGGTCCCAAGGGTAAACTGCCCGTAGGAATACGGACGATCAGGTCTCGCTTCAGGGGATTACTCCCGATGGTAATGCCCGAGACGGGTCCTTGCAGATCCAACTTGTTGGCCTCGACAAGACCGCCCTGAATTTCCTGCAGCGAGGAGTGCAAGTGCACTGCCCTTGTTTCCATCTGAGCTTTCAGCCTACCTGCTTTCCCGTCTGCACCAGAGAGCCGAGCCCCATCAATCTTTGCTTTTGCATCATGATCCTTGGCATCGATATTCCGTTTTGACTTTCTGCTGTCCTGAACGCTGGCTATCTGGCTTCTTCGCTTCAGCTCTGTAGTGATTCGTGATACCTGCTTCCGCGCGTTTTGGAGTGTTTGTTGTGAGGATTCAGAAATCCTGCTTGACTCCTGTAATGCTACTGAGGGTCTACAGTGCAGTACCCTAACATAGGGAGCATGGACAATGACCGTATTGGTGCAGAGCCTGTCTGAGAGAGCGCGGTCATGACTGACCAGGATCCCGATACCCTTGAAGCTTTCCAGAGCATCACCGACCATCCTGATCGCCTCCTCGTCCAGATGGTTGGTTGGCTCGTCAATGGTAATGGCTTCCGGCTCCTCGTAGAGGGCACAACCGATCTGGGCACGTTTCCTTTCTCCATGGCTCAGCGTTTCCCAGCGATAGAACCAGTCTCGATCAATCTGCAACAGACCATGGAGCCTGCAGGCTTCCCTGTCATAGGCTCCAGTAAAGGTCTCGAAGTTTGAAGGAGGATCATCGGTCCTCTGTGCTACGTACGTAGTATGGTCGGGACGGATAACTGTTCCTTTCTCTGGTTTCAGAATTCCGCTTGCAAGTTGTAGCAGGGTACTTTTACCAGCCCCATTTGCTCCAAGAATCGCGGTCCAGCCGACAGCAAAGGTCAGATCGATGTACTCAAAAAGAGGTAGTGTTGCTTGTGGATATTGAAATCGCAATGATGATAAATGAATCGTTGTCTTGCCCATGAATTTGGTCTCCCTTATCGGGGTACGGGCATATTTCCGGTGGAGCTAACATAACTATACCAATCGAATACACCGAACCCCTCATTTGTGTTGTGAGTGTTCTACTTGTGTGATTCGATTAGTTCTTCATTGCTGTAAGGCGCTCCATGGTTTGTAGTATTTCTATCTGTTTATACCAGACTACAGAAGGATTAGCAATGCTGGTTCATTTGCATCTGTTGGCATACTCTGTGAAGAAATGTGTTTCCCTATCATGATATACACTTATTATAATATTGTATTGTAATTACTTACGCTATTTACTCTTTGTAATGCTGGTTGTCTCTCTATAACATTATGAGCATACTTGTAAGTGAAGAGAGGAAACTGACCGGCTGAGCATCTGAGCACTACTAGCAAGCGGTCGGGGATTCCTCTCTTCATCTGTTCAGATGCTCCTGCAGGAACCCCAAATTCCGTAAGCTCATTCAAGATGATTACGCTAGCGCTACATTCAGCGAATGGTTTCCACCAAAAGCAAAACTCCCCATCCGTATAGGACAGGGAGCTCTCTGTTTTGCCGCCTCTCAGAATTGAACTGAGGACACAAGGATTTTCAGTCCTTTGCTCTACCAACTGAGCTAAAGCGGCGTCAACGTCATCTTGTATACCCTAATTCTCTCACACTTGTCAACACCTTTTGGGAAAAACAGGGGAATCTTGCCCAAACAACCCCCATCTGTTACAGTCTGGTTGTCATGAACACCACACAACCGGTACTGCTTTCAGTCGAACATTTGAGCTTCTCCTTTTCCAAGGACAAGCAAATTCTTGGGGACATAAGCTTCTCAGTCAACCAAGGAAGCTTCACGCTTATCAGTGGGCCAAATGGTGCTGGAAAAAGCATCCTTCTGCGTTGTCTTAAGGGTTTACTGAAACCTAGCGGTGGATCAATCTACCTCTCGGGAGAGGATGTAACAAAGAATCCGAAAAAAAGACTTCACTCCATTGGTTTGGTGTTTCAGGATGCTGATACCCAGATAGTAGGGCAGACGGTGGAGAAGGATATCCGTTTCGGTATGGAAAACCTCTCTTTGGATGAAAATGAACAACAGAGAAGACTGGATGAGGTGCTTGCCCTGATGAACCTCCAGAACCAGAGAGACCAGCGTCCTCGTACGCTCAGTGGAGGGGAAAAGAGAAAACTCTCGATAGCTGGTATTTTGGTCATGGACCCGAAACTGATCATTCTTGATGAGCCGTTTGCCAACCTCGACTACCGCTCTGCAGTAAGTGTATTGGAAACACTGCTTGCATTGCAGCAAAGCGGACACACGATCATCATCGTCAGCCATGAAATCGACAAGGTCCTTGCACATGCTGACCAGGTACTTGTTCTGGAAGCAGGAATGGTTGCTGTACAAGGGACAAAACACTCTGTTTTTGAACACCTCGAAGACCATGGCATGTATGTTCCGAAAACAAGTAATGTTGAGGACCTGACATGGCTGAAGCACTGATCTTTCACTACCGTAAACAAGATAGCTTTCTCAACCACTGCAACCCGATGACCAAGTTTCTCTCTGTCATCGTCCTCTGCCTTGCCCTGATCTATATCTCACTGTGGGGCATTCTGATTATTTTCTCTACCTTGATGATCGCTGGCATTTCCCAACACTTGCCGCTTAGGCAGTACCAGAGAGAGCTCAGGTTCTTCTTGGTCCTCCTGGCCCTGATCACCATCATGGAGTATGTTTCCAGCAACGACTGGATACGCACAGCCTCTGCATTCTTCCGGTTCAGCACCATCATACTCTCAGGCATCCTTATTGCAGACAGTACCGCCCCAGATGACCTAGCCAGGTCACTGGGGAGTCTATTGGACAAGGTCCCCTTCATCAATGGATGGAGAATAGCAAGCAGTATTGAACTCACGCTCTCTCTGCTTCCCATGATATTCGATGCCTCCCTTGAAGCGAATACCGCGAGAAAAGCAAGACTGGAAATCAGAAGGAATCCTTACAGAACCATCATAGGACTCTCCACCAGTATCTTTCTCTTGTTGCTGGATAAGGCAGAGGACCTTTCACTTGCCCTTGAAGCAAGAAACTACGACCCGGACATGCCGCGTACCCGCCTTCGCTATGGGAAGAATGATGTACTGCTCTGTATACTGATTATGCTGATCACTCCCGCCAGCTTCGTGGTATAATAATCCCATGCGAGACAAAGAGAGCTTGAGGGCACAGTTGCTATCCCGAGAAAAAACCTTGCGAGGAACAGATTTCACTGGGGAAGACCTCCTGAGTTGCTCTGCATTACTCTCCAGTACACTTTATAAGGAGGCCTCTTGGGTCTTTGGTTTCTTTCCCCTTCCCTCTGAGGTTGATATCAGAGTCGTTCTGCATGATGCAATAGCACACAAGCATCTTGCCTTACCACTTTGCAGACCTGATGGCACCATGAGCTTTCAGGAAGTATTGGGGCTGGATCAACTACATACAGGAAGTCTGGGAATTACTGAGCCGCTAGAGGGGAACACTGTAATTCCTTCCACCGACACCCTTATCCTGGTTCCTGGAGTTGCCTTCACCCACCAGAGAAAACGCCTTGGAAGAGGCAAAGGCTACTACGATCGGTTTCTACTGGCGTACAGGGAATCATTCACACTCGGCATCTGCCGTAGGCATCAACTTCTTAAGAACATCCCAACTGATCAATGGGACATTGAGGTCAATGGACTATTATGTGGGGGGACCTTCTTCTAGGCTGGGCCGTTGGCAGAACCAGACAAACTCCTGGTTAGCCATCATGGAAAGGAACCGCAGGCAAGCCTCATCACTCTTGCTTTGCTGCAGATTCAGAAGGTGTTCTCGCATCTGCTCGGTACGCACTCCCCTCAGAATGGAACTTAAGGCACCGAGGTACTTCATCTGGATGGAAGGGGAAGAGGCAATCACAAACAGGAGATGGACGGGCATCCCATCACTGCTCCCGTACTCTATGCCCTCTTTGCTGATGCCCAATGCAATGTGGACTTCATTGATACCGAGAATCTTTCCATGGGCAACAGCAACCCCGTGTCCAATACCCGTTGACTGAATATGCTCACGACGAAGCACCCCGCGCTTGAAACGCTCGAGGTCAGGGAGAGACGTGAACACTGAACAGGAATCTATCACTTCCAGGATGGCCTGGGTCTTATCTTTCGACGTAAGCTGACAGATCACCGATTGGCAATCATTGGGAATATCCACTGGGTAACTATACACAAAGAAAGTAAGGATATCAAGGGAGCGAAACCGGTAAACCAGACCCGCCCCCAGTCATCCTTATGCCAGATCCTTTAGATAGGCATTCATTGCCTTCGCGGCCTTTCTTCCCTGCCCCATGGCAAGGATAACCGTTGCAGCGCCAAGGACGATATCACCACCTGCGTAGACCCCCCTAAGCGTGGTCTCACAGGTCTCCTCGTTTACGATGAAGTTACCCCTTCGATTAACCTCAATACCATCAGTAGTCGCCTTGATGAGAGGATTGCTGTCATTCCCAATGGCAATAATGGCTGTATCGAAGTCAAAGATTTTCTCACTGCCTGGAATCTCCACAGGACGGCGACGACCGGAAGCGTCAGGCTCTCCCAGCTCGCAGGTGATCAGCTCAACACCGTTGACCCTTCCCTTCTCATCAGCGGTAATCTTCACGGGCGAATGAAGGAACAGGAATTTGACGCCCTCTTCCTTTGCGTGATTCACTTCCTCACGGCGGGCAGGCATTTCCATCTCTGTACGGCGGTAGATGATGACTACTTCCTCTGCACCAAGCCGCTTTGCAGTCCTTGCAGCATCCATCGCCACATTACCGCCACCAAAGACAGCAACCTTCCTGGAATGGTAGAGAGGGGTCCGTGACTTCCCTGCAGCATATGCCTTCATCAGGTTGCTCCGGGTCAGGTACTCATTTGCTGAGAATACCCCTACATAATTCTCTCCCTCGATACCGAGGAACTTGGGAAGTCCTGCCCCCGATCCGACAAATACGGCATCAAAACCATCCTTCTCCATCAGGTCGGTAATTTTTCGTGTCTTCCCTACCAGGTAGTTGGTCCTGATTTCAACTCCCATATCCTTGAGATTCTGCAATTCATGTTCCACAATCTTCTTGGGAAGACGGAACTCAGGAATACCATAGACCAATACTCCCCCAGCCTTGTGCAGGGCCTCAAACATCACTACAGAGTGGCCTTCCCTGCGTAGATCGGCTGCAGCTGAGATACTTGCAGGACCAGACCCTACAACAGCAACCTTACGTCCACTATCAGGCTTGATGGGAGGAACCCTCTCAA
>NZ_JBFXGH010000082.1:0-9648 GCF_050178175.1 Sphaerochaeta sp. | reverse complement strand
AGCGTAGGATGCTGAAGGTGATCTGGATACAGAACCCGATCATGACAGCACTGAGCAGGGTGCCCCATCCCAGCATGCCACCAAGGAGAAATCCAATCAGGGAGACAGCAATCTCCAGGATTCCACGACAGGTACCGGAGGACCATCCACTTTTCCTGGAGAGAAATACCATCAGGGAGTCACGTGGACCCGCACCATACCCAGAGGAGATATAGAGATAGGATGCAAAGGAGATGACAAACAGCCCGCCGATCATCTGCAGTGCGCCGATGGCAGGGTGCGATCGCTCAGGAAACAGCCCACTATCCAGCAAGACATTGATAAAAAGGCCGATGACCACCATATTGCTGATGGTCCCCACCCCTATCTTTTCTCCACCCAGGAGGACAATAAGACCAATCAAGATCCCAACGATAATCGTCATACTGCCTATCTTCATGGAAAACAGGGCTGACAGTCCGGCATGGAATACATCCCATGGGCTGTAGCCTATATGTGCCTGCATCGTCAGTACAATGCCAACCGCATAAGCAAACAAGCCAATGGATAGACGCACCAGGCGCCCCACTTCTTTTTTCATGCCACTCCTACCAAAACGTTTTCAAACCTTCCGCCTGTACTATCCACCCATCTTTTGGGAAACCAGGATGCGGAGTTTCACATCCCTGCCAACCGCCTGCCATCAGGGCAATGGCAAGCAGGAGCGCACCGTTACCAGGGAGGTAGAGAGGAAGGTCTTCCTTCGGTCTCTGGGCATTGTGCCCATTGGCAGTATAGGTGTTTTTCGGCGAGTCCATCAACAAGAGGTCAAGAGCCAATCCTGGTTTTCCCAACCTTGCTGCAGTCATGGCCATCAAGGGGAAGTCCCACCCCCATAGCTCATTGAGCTGCCACTTCTCCATAACGTTCATAAGGGAATGTTCCATGACTTTTTGGTCGACATCCCGCCCGTCCAGCAGACCAAGACTGAACAGGAAGGAGGGATGGTCGTAGGCATGGGTTGTGTAGGTATCAGGGCAGTTCTCTTGGGCAAGATAGAGCCCATCTTTCATCGGGAGAGGGGCAAGATTGTCCAAAACATGCTTCCATGTGGGATCAACCGGTTGCTCAAACTGTTTCATGAAATCCATGGCCTCAGAGAGCGCCCATCTCCAATAAGAGAGCTCGAATGTTGGATTGAGTGTTTTCTCAGGGTCATGGTTCTCCTGGACGGGAATTACCGGTGGGCCCAGTACATACGCTTTTCTCTTCGCATCCCAGATTACATAGTCCACCATGAAGTCAGCAGTTGCCCGAATAACAGGAACCCATGAAGACAGCATGTCTGACTCTGGATACGTTTTCCGCAGGAGAGAGCCGTAGAATATGGGATGTGGCTGTTGCCAGCAGAGCAAGGTACCAATGGCAGAGGGACTGTCATTTCCACTTGGGTCAGTCATCTTGGGCCATCGCCCACCCTTGTAGCCTTGGCTCTTGGCCCGTTCATATGCCCCAGGGAGAATATCCAGATAATAGGAAAGAGAACGTTCCAGCAACTCGCCCTGGCCAAAGAGGGCAAAGTGTGCAGCATGGAGGAGGTGCATCTCCAGATGGAACTTACCGTACCAACTGTTGCAGGTAAGCCCGGTCTCCGATGGAGGGGTATTCCCGCTGCACTGGATGGCAAGCAGATAGCGTGAGAGGATCATGCGTCGTTGTAATTCCTGTGCTCTTGGATCAGATGAAAGGGAAAGGTCAATAAAGGCACCATCCTGCCAGAAGGAGGCCCAGTGGAGAGTACAGGCATCAAGTGCTTGGCTGAAGTCCACTACTTCTTCCCTCTCCTTGCCATGTTGGAACAACACACCAACTTCCAGCAACTCGTGAGACGAAGAAACAATGAACTCATGTGCTGCTGTTTGCTGAAGAACGCTGGGCTTGCTTGCCAGTATTTGCACTTCATACTGCATCGTATCAACCGTTCGCTTGATGCAGTACCGGCCATCACCATACTCCACCAAAACACTTTGATGATTCCCAGGTTTTGTATAATCACTGGCGGTAATGTCATGGGATGGATAGGGAAAACGTAGGGAAAGATGCAATTTCCCTCTCTCAAGCAGTGGGGACTTTAGGCGAAAGGATAGTTGGTCTTGCTTCGGATGACAGAGGGTATGAACCTGTACAGGTTCATCTTCGACCATAAAGTCACTGGTAATAACCCCACTGTACAGATCCAGTTCCTGTGTGAAGGATTTACCCTTGTTGATGTCATATGGAACACTCGCTTGCAAACCAATATGAGCAAGATTGCATCGGTGTGGATTCACCCGGAGGTCATGAAAAAGCTCCTCTTGGGCGGTATCATCACTCATATAGCCGACAGTCCTCCCTGCATGTTCATACTGCTTCAGGATGAGCCGCTCGTAGTGCTTCTGCTCTTTTCCAGGGTAGTCGTGAAATCCCCAGCTGGACATGGTACACAGCGGTGTCTTTCCTTTTGTATGGGAAATCCTGCTCTGTGTCCCGGTACAGTCGACGGTATAGGCAAGGTTCCCATTTCCCACAGAGAGAAAGGAATCGGGGTCCCAAGCGTCTACCTTGGGATTCATCTCCTGGACCAGTCGCTTTCTCTCTATCGGCATGCAAGACCTCCCTCTGTTTCAGTAAGAGGAACAAAGAATGGTCGCTCATTCGGGGTCTTGTTCGGACTATGGTAGGTAAGATAGAGTTCCCCTTCAAAGGTCTGGAAAATCATTCCATGCCCACCATCACTGCTTACCAGTGGTTTGTCTACCTGCTTCCATGGGCCAAGGATAGTCCCACTTTCGCTGGTTGCATATCCCATTGCATAACCGGATGCAGCAACACTGGAGAAAAGCATCAAGAGCGTGCCTTTACTGGTTCTGTACAAAAACGGACCATCGGTCACTTTTGCATCAATCAACCCAGACCCATCCCTTCTGACCAGTGCTTTCGGCCAAGAAGCCTCTGAAGCCCTGAAAAGCAGTACAGGATCCCCAATTGGCGTACTGAGATCACTGCTCAATTTCCTGGCACATACCTCTCCATCATTGATCTGCACCCACTCATGGCAGAAGACAATCCAAGGCTGTGCTGCATCGTCAAGGAAGAAGGTACCGTCCAGACACTCCCACTCCAGCGGGGTGGCAGGAGCATCCGAAACAGGGAGAAACGGACCCATGGGAGATTCACTGACAAGGATGTGGGTACCGCGACGGTGCCCTTCTGCTGTGAATGTCGCAAAGAGATAGTACTTACCCTGGTAGGTGTGCACCTCTGGAGCCCAGAAGTTATGGGTTCCCCAGAAACCTTTTGTTGGGGTAAATACTGTGAAAGGACCGTCCCACTCATGCAAGTCAGAGCTACGGTACACTTCAAAGCTTACACCGGGTGCTTTCCATGGGTCCTTGTCAGTGGTCCCATAGAGGTAATAGGTCATGGCTTTCTTATCGGCAAGTACAAATGGGTCACGCATCTGTATATCATGTAGTTTCATCACACATACTCCTTGGTTTGTGTATGATTATACCTTACCAGGGCTCCCACACAAAGCAAGATTTCCTTTTTCATTTGTAAGGCAGGAAAAATCTGTCTATACTGGGATGTATGCAAACACTATTGGAATGGGAATATCTAAAAGCACTTTCGGTTATTGTCGTCGGTTCACTTATCTTATTGTTGGTGAACATCATCCTCAAACGTCGAATCCGCAAACTGGAGGCAAGGAAACAGGAAGGGAAGAAAACCATCAACCTCAATTTCATGCGGTTCTTCCAAAAAATTGCTGTTCCCTTGACCTTCCTCGGATTGCTGACCGTAGCGGTGGAGATGGTGGCATTTAATGATCAGATCCAGAACATCGTGAAGATAAGTTTCTCCATCATCATGACCTTCATCATTGTCCGTTCTCTCAATAAAACACTGGAGCTGGCATTCTCAAGGTATTTTGAACAAGATTGGGCGAATCATGATCGGGAAAAGAATCTAAAACCCTTGTTGTCACTGATCAAATTCATCTTCTGGATTATCGGAATCATCTTCCTGATGGCAAACCTCGGTCTCGATGTCTCCACTGCCCTCGCCGGCCTTGGCGTTGGAGGTATTGCCGTTGCCATTGCAGCCCAAGGGGTCCTAGGGGACCTCTTCAGCTACCTGGTCATTTTCTTTGATAAACCCTTTGAGTTGGG
Organism: Sphaerochaeta sp.; assembly: GCF_050178175.1. Classification (GTDB taxonomy): domain Bacteria; phylum Spirochaetota; class Spirochaetia; order Sphaerochaetales; family Sphaerochaetaceae; genus Sphaerochaeta. The sequence goes on along the minus strand of NZ_JBFXGH010000082.1, from coordinate 5,458 downwards.
TGACTTCATCGTCTTTGGTGACAATGCAGGCGTGGTTGAACGGATTGGCATCAAATCGATCCGCATCAGGGTTCTCTCCGGTGAGCTGATGGTCATCACCAACTCCGACCTGACCGCTGCCCGCGTACACAACTACAAACAGATGCTCAGGCGTAGGGTTGTCTTCAAGATTGGTGTACTCTATGAGACCCCATCCGAGAAACTGGAGAAGATTCCCACCATCATCAAGGATATCATCGCCTCAGTACAGACCATTGAAGGCGTCATCTGTGATCGGTCCCACTTCTTTGCCTTCGGGGACTTCTCACTGAACTTTGAAACCGTCTACTACGTGCCAACCAATGATTATAACATCTATATGGATACCCAACAGGAGATCTATCTCAAACTTGTGAGGGCATTCAAGAAAGAAGGCATTGAGTTTGCCTACCCTACCCAATTGGTCTACACCAAAACAGGGGCAACCAGCTCTGTAAAAACAGAGTTGGTACCTCCTCAGATTACAAAGTAACCAATTCCCTCATGGTCATACTTCTTTTTCACCAGCTGTATGGCCTTTTCAATTTTCTCGAGGGTTGCATTCTCGCAGTACATGATCATGATAAAGTTCTCTTCCGGCCACACATCATCCCCAAGCTTGGGGATGGTGTTTCCTTTTCCGTGGGCAGTAGGAATGATCGTGTAGTGCATTGGTACTGCGTAGTGCTCAAATGCTTCCAGGACATCTTCCAGGATTGCCTGGGCTGCAATAATTTCCACTCTTCTCATCTCACTCCCCCTCTGCATAGTTTTCAATACTCTCTACATCCTGCTTCCGCTTATCGCGGTTGAAGAGTGCATAGAGCACCGGTGTGAAGAAAATGGTCATCAGTGTACTGATTGTCATTCCACCGATGATTGTTTGTCCGATAGGCTGGATCTGCTCTGCTCCTTGTCCCCCAAAGAAGGCAAGGGGAATCATACCGAAGATGGTGGTAAAGCTGGTCATGAGAATCGGCTTGAGGCGGTTGCCACCAGCCTCAATACAAGCCTCTTTGATCTTCATGCCTCGCCTTCTCAGCAGATTGATGTATTCAATCAATACAATACCGTTATTTACCACAATACCAGCCAATATGATCAGCCCGATTGCGCTGATCAAGCTGAATGTTTCTCCGGTTATCAGATAGATTCCAACAACACCGACAAGCATGAGCGGCATGGAGAGCAGGATAATGAATGGATTCCTAAATGATTCAAACAGGGATGCCATTACCCCGAAAACCAAGACGATCGCAAGAGCCAAGATCAGCCAGACCTGGCTGAACATCTGTGTCATGTCAGCAAAATCCCCACCGTATTCAATGAATACTTCATCTGAAAGTTGCAGGTTTTCGTCTATCAAGGCTTTAATGTCTGACTCAGCTTGGCTTACAGCGTAGGAATCTCTCAACCCTCCCAGCACATGGACCGTACGCATCTCATTCTCACGATTGATGGAAACAGGACCTGTGGCTCTCTCTATGGAGGCTACATTATCCAAGCTGATCTTCTCACCCATGGAATTGCGTACAAAGATACGCCTAAGGTCAAGCTCGCTGGAGCGGTCCTCATCCTGGAGGATGACCACCACATCTGTCTCACTCCCGTCATTCTTTAGCTGGGTAGCAGTAAGACCATTCACACTGTAGCTTATCTCATTGGCTATACTCTGCATGGTGAGATTGTATGCATAGGCACGTTCACGGTCGATAATCACCCTGAATTCAGGCAAGCCCTTGGTAAAGTCAGTGCGAACTTCCGTTATTCCCGGCAGATTCTCATCAATCAGGTCACGGATCTGCTCAGCGGTAGCGACTGCAAGATCCAGGTCGTCACTCTTCACCACTACATCAACCGGGTTGAGGTTCCCCAGTCCCATGGACATCTGGCTGAATGAGAATGAGGCAGATGGATAGAGCGGGAAGTATTGACGGAGCTTCTCCTGCACTTCCTGCATGGTGTCGGCTGATTTATCATCTGTAAGAGAAATCTGCAGGGATCCGCTGTTGCTTCCACTTCCACCTAACATTCCACCGCCTCCACCGAACATACCACCGCCTCCGACGGTCACAATCAGGTCCTTGTAGCCGACAATATCCTGCTTTGCCTTTGCTTCCAAATCACGAAGAAGACTCTCAGTCGTTTCAAGGGTTGTTCCCTCAGGAAGTGTTACGCTCACGGTGACAGAAGTTTCGCTCATGGTCGGATAGAGACTTTGATGCATCGCACCAAAGGCTTGGAAGGTCAGTACCATGATCAGTACCACCAGCAGCAACGTAAGCCAGCGGTAATCAATGAGAAGCGAGAGCACTCGCTTGTATCCACGGTCCAGAGCCTCGAAGGCATCCTCTGCCTTGTCATCAATGAAGCGAAGTACACGGAAGCGAAGCGGCTTTTGTTTTCGGGTATAGATCTTCACATAGCTGCTGGAGAGGACAGGAATCAAGGTAATGGAGACAATCAAGGAAGCAAGCAGACTGATGATGATGGTTCCAGCCATTGGGGTAATCATCTCCCCAAGCATCTCAAGATTACTTCTCAGCAGAACCATCGGGACAAATACACACACTGTGGTCAAGGTGGAGGCAACGATGGAGACAATCATTTCCTTGGTACCAAGGATTGCTGCTGCATCCAGTTTAGACCCTCGTTCGCGATAGCGGAAAATATTTTCCAGAACAACGATGGAACTGTCTACCGTCATGCCCAGCCCAAGGATAAGCCCGGTCAAGGTCATCAGGTTCAGTGAATAGCCCAAAAAGAACATGGAAAGTACGGTAAGGAGCATGGATATTGGTATTGCCACTCCAATAATGAGCGTCGACTTAATACTCCTAAGGAATATAAAGAGGACGACCATGACCAGAATCACTCCGTAGAACAATGATTCATACACTGCATTGATGGTGGATTCAACCATTGTAGAGGTATCCACAATGACTTCCAGGCTCAGGTCATCAGGAAGCTCATTATTCAACTGGTCTATGAGTTCATGGACCCGCTGGGCAACTTGCACCGTATTTGCATCAGATTCCTTCGAGACAGAGAGGTATACCCCTGGTTCCCCATTGATGTACACCTGGCTTGTTGCATCGCGGAATGCATAGGATACAGTTGCCAAATCCTTAAGGCGGATAACACTCGATCCTGTTACATTGCCGGTATTGTCATAGCGCGGGATGCTCATGATCACGACATTCTCAATCTCTTCGAGGGATGAGAACTCTGCATCGGTCCTGAGCAAGTAAGAAATGTCACCCTCCACCAGGGTACCCGCTCCAATCTGCACATTCTGTGGGCTCAATGCAAAGGAGACCTGGCTCAGGGTTACCCCATACGCTTCCAACCTGTTCTGGTCAATTGCAACCTGCACAATGGCATCCTGACCACCATTGATTGATGTGGTGGAAACCCCACTAACCCGGTCGATCTGGTTCTGGATGACATCCTCCATCAAGGCCCTGAGCTCATTGGCATCCTTACCACTGGAACTGCGTAGGGCGATATTCATCACCGGCACCATGTTGGTATTCAGCTTGAAGATGGTTGGCTGACTTGCATCATCGGGGAAGAAATCTGCTACCAAGTTAAGGTTGTCATTGATAGATTGGCTAGCCTTGTCCAAGTCCGTTCCGTAGGCGAATTCCAGCATGACCATGCTTATCCCCTCAGATGAGGTGGAACTGATGGTCTTTATTCCCCCGACATTGGAAACAGCACTTTCAATGGGTTTGGTTACCCTACTCTCCATGGTCTCGGGACTTGCACCTCTGTAGGAGGAGTAGACAATGACCATGGGAAGATCCATTTCCGGAAACAGTTCCACTGCAAGATTGGGAAAGACAACCAACGCAAGCACTGTCAGCAGTACATAGATGACAATGATGGTAGTCGGTCGTCGTACAACGGTATTGGTTACATTCATGAATAGACCCTCCTATTGAACAATGCGCACAACAGCGCCATCGTTGAGGAGGCTCTGTCCCTGAATGACCAAACGATCACCTATCTCCAATCCTGAGACAATCTGTACCGCATCAGATACCTGCATGCCGATCTCCACGTTCCTCCTATGTGCCACATTGTTCGAGTCAACCACATATACATAGCTCTGGGCACCTGCATAGAGAAGTGAAGAACGAGGAACAACCAATACATCCTCAAGATGTTCAGTATGGAGTTCCACCGCAGGGAACATACCACTCTTGACCTGTTTCTCAGGGTCATCCACGGTTATCCCGATTTCCAAGGTTCTGGTCGCGGGATTGAGAACCGGGCTGAGACGAGTTACCGTACCAGTGAATATTTTCCCAGGAAAAGCCTTGAACGAAAGCCTGGCCTTGGTACCAATTTCCACTGAACCGATATTCCGCTCAGCGATGGACATGACAACCTCCAACTCCTCAAGCATACCCAAGCGTGCAATGGGTGCCTGAGCGGTTACCATCGCTCCTTGTACGAAAGGAAGAGCAAGTACCGTTCCAGAGGCGGGAGCCTTGATGATGCTCTCCTTAAACACCATCCCAGCACGGGATGGATCAACAGTCCCTATAATTTGGTCCTTTTCAACCTCTTCGCCGACGCTCACCAAGAGAGAGGTAAGGGTCCCCGCAACCTCAGGATAGACATCAATCGAACTGGGATCGATTACATTACCATTTCCTTGGATTACGTTTTGCAAGTTCCGTGGCTCGAGCGCTTGTACGATAACCGAGACGGTTGCGTCCTCCACTACCTCGGGTTCACTTGCTTTCTGCTTCTCGATAAGTCCGGCAAAAGGATTGATGACAATGACAGCAGTCGCTGCAAGGATCAAGATGACGAGTACACTTACCTCGACAATGCGTTTTTTTGATGTATTAGAATTCATGGGATAGATTAAACTCCTTCATTGGAATATTCAGATCGTAGAGTAGGTCGATAAGGGCACTGATGTATTGGTACTGCACACCAAGCACTCCTTGTTTTGCGCGCATAAGGTTATTTCTCGATTCTTCAAGACCCACGAAATCCAAGTATCCACTGTCGTATTGGATAACCTGTGCTTCATAGAGCCTTTCACTCACTGCCAAGCTTTGCTCGGCAAGGTCTGCTTGCAGGGCGAGCATATTCAGATTCTGTACCTGGGAGATGACACTCACTTCCATCTGCTGAAGCGCCTGCTGACGCTGCAAGGCAAGTTTATCAAGTGAGTCATCCAGGGAAGCAAGTCCTACCTGGGTACGTGAGTTGGGGATGAATCCATCAAGGGGAAGTGCTACACTCACCGAGTAAGAGAAGCTGTCGCTGAATGTATTACTGTAATTATCATTCCATCCAGAAATCCCATAATTCCCTTGCAGGCTGAGGGATGGGGTGAATGCCTGTTTCCTGTTCAGTTCTTTCTGTTTCTCGATCTGTGCAAGATTCAGATCCAACAAGGTGATGGAATAGCTCT
>NZ_JBFXGH010000081.1:0-10179 GCF_050178175.1 Sphaerochaeta sp. | reverse complement strand
GGTGGATTCCAGTGAAATGGCATTCAAGCTCGCTGCAAAGGGAGCCATGAAAATTGCCGTGGACAAGGCCAAGCCTGTCCTACTTGAACCTATCATGCTTCTTAGTGTATATATAGAGAATGATTATCTGGGTGATATCCTTTCTGACCTGAGCAGCAAACGTGGACGGGTACTTGGTCAGGAAGATATGGGAAATATGCAGTTGGTGAAAGCCCAGGTACCACAATCAGAACTACTCAACTATGCAATCGACCTGAAGTCGATGACAAGTGGTACGGGAAGTTTTGAAATGGAGTTCGACCATTACGAGCCTCTCAGTGGGAAACTGGCTGATGAGGTGATCAAGGCCTACAAGGATTCCTTGGAGGAAGAGGAGTAGGTGGTGGACAATCAGATTATTGCTTTTCTGATTGCTTGAGAGTGAATTTGTGGAACCTTGGAAGGGAGCTTGCGGCGGCAGGCTCCCTTCCCTCATCTCAGCGTTTTTCCACCCAAACCTCATTGATCGGATGGGACTTTGCAAGCCCCTTCTGCTCAAACCGGGTAGTATCCCGCCAAGGGACAGGCGGGGCAAATCCCCCATGGGGATTTGCCAGGGATGGTGTATTGCCAAACACCTCAAGCATCTGGTGGGCATACTCTTCCCAGTCCGTGACACAGTAGATGTATCCTCCCTGTACCAGCTTGCTTGCAAGCAGTGAGGCAAAGGGCTGCTGGATGAGTCGACGTTTCTGCTGTCGTTTCTTCGGCCATGGGTCAGGAAAGAAAATGTGGAATCCTGCAACACTGCCATCCGGAATCATGGAGCGAAGCACCTCCACTGCGTCGAAGCGCATCAGACGCACATTGTCCAGCCCTTCCCGCCCCACGACATCCAAGAGCTTGGTGAAGCCACAGAGGAATACTTCCAATCCAAGGTAATTGAACTGGTTTCGCTCCTTTGCAATACGGCTGGTGGCACTCCCCATGCCAAAACCAATCTCAATAACCAAGGGTTTTTCGTTCCCATACACCTGATGGTAGTCCAGCATTTCCTGACGGAACGGGATTCCATAGGTTGCGTAATAGCGCTTGACCGCCTCAACCTGGAAGGTCTTCAGATAGCAACCCCTGAGCACATAACTCTTGATTGGCCGTCTATCTCCCTCCCTTCTGCTCTCCACCCACTGCAATTCCGGAATATCCTGGAAAATTGTATCTTGTGTAACCTGCATGCAAACTCCTACAGCAACCGCTGCAGCTTCTCCATCAGGAACACGGCCTTGTCCTTGAGGGAGACTGCATCAGTCTTCATATACATACTGTTCATCTTTCGCGTATCCAACCATACACGATTATTACTCAAGGCAATGAGATTCATCACCTTGTTCACATTCAGATCTGCAACCTTGCCGAACTCAATGGCAACCACCCCCTTGCGGTCTGTCAAATGGATGATTGACAGTTTGCGGCAGATAATCTTGATCTCTGCAATATAGAGGAGATTGGCGACCTCCTCTGGAGGCGGCCCGAACCGGTCACTAAGCTCGCTGCTCAAGGAGTGCAGCTGTTCCTCATTGTTTATGGAGGCTATCTTTCGATAAATTTCGAACTTCACTGAAGGAGCCTTGATATAGGTGTCAGGAATAAACCCTGTGTAATCGAGTTCGAGGAATACTTCCTTATCCTCCTCTTTCAATCCTTCATTCCGCAAATCCCGGATTGCCTCATCAAGGATTCGGATGTACATATCAAGACCGACAGAGGAGAGCTGTCCGCTCTGCTCGCGTCCGAGGAGATTCCCGGTTCCCCTGATCTCCATATCCTTCATGGCTACCTTGAAACCAGAACCGAGCTCCGTATGCTCACTGATGATCTTGAGCCGTTTCACTGCAATCTCACTGAGGGCACTGCCCTGGGGATAGAAGAGGTAGGCATATGCCTGACGGTCATTACGCCCCACCCTTCCCCTGAGCTGGTAGAGCTGACTGAGCCCATACCGATCGGCCCGGTCGATGATCATGGTATTTACGTTGGGAATATCGATACCATTCTCGATGATGGTAGTCGAGACCAAAACCTGTATTCCCTCATGGACAAACCGTCTCATGGTGTCTTCCAGTTTGCGGCTGTCCATCTGCCCATGGGCACTCTCAATGATCAAATCCGGCAACAAGGTCGTCAGTTGCTGGACCACCTCATCAAGGCTTTCAATCCGATTGTGCAGGAAGAAGACCTGACCGCCCCTATCCACTTCCTCCCTGATCGCCCGGACAATGACATCCTGGTCATACTCACCGATATGTGTCTCAATGGGACGGCGTGCGATGGGAGGGGTTGCCAGCAGTGACATGTCCCTGATCTTCAGGAGTGACATGTAGAGGGTCCGCGGAATGGGTGTGGCACTGAGAGAGAGCGAATCAATGCTGTTCCTCAATACCTTGATACGCTCCTTGTCCTTGACACCGAAACGCTGTTCCTCATCGACGATCAAGAGGCCAAGATCCCTATACATGATATCCTTCTGCAGGATACGGTGCGTACCGAACAGCACATCAACCTTTCCTTCTGCAACACTGAGCAACGTTGCTTTCTGGTCTTTCTTGGGCACGATCCTGGAGAGTTGTGCACACCGGACGGGAAAACTCCCCAACCTGCTGACAAAGTTCTGGTAATGTTGCTCTGCAAGAATGGTGGTAGGGGCCAGGAACGCAACCTGCTTCCCTCCCATGACTGCCTTGAACGCAGCGCGGAAGGCTATCTCGGTCTTTCCGTAGCCAACGTCCCCACAGACCAGACGGTCCATGACCATCGGCTTTTCCATATCCTCCTTGATATCCTCGATACAGGACAGCTGGTCAGCTGTCTCATCGAAGGGGAAGGATGCCTCGAACTGCAATTGCCAATCAGTATCCTTGGGGAAAGCAAAACCTGGGCTGTTTTGTCGCTTTGCATAGAGCGTTATCAGATGCTTCGCAAGGTCCTCGGCTTTTTTGCGGGCCTTGGCTTTCTTGTTCTCCCAACTGATGCCACCAAGCTTATCCAGTTTGGGGGTCCCCCCATCGCTTCCGATGTAGCGCTGGACCAGGTTTGCCTGCTCGATGGGAACATAGAGCATCTCACTGTCTGCGTATGCGATCTTGATGAAATCACGTTCACGGTCAAAACTGGAAACCCGGTCAATCTTGACAAATCTCCCCACCCCGTAGTTGACATGGACTACATAATCTCCCTCATTCAGATCGACAAATGAGTCCAGAGGGGTCGACTGGGTATGCTGCAAGGTCTTGACCACCTGCCTTCTTCGTCCAAATATCTCGTGCTCACAGATGGCAATGATCTTCGCACTTGGGAGGGAGAATCCTCCAGAGAGTTCCCTCCTCTCATAGGAGAGAAAGGGGAAAGCGCCGAGCATCTGGCTCAGGCGTTGCAGTTGCAACTGGTTCTCTGCAAAGATGGTCACCTTCCATCCTTGTTTCTCAAAGCTCTTGAGGTCTTCCTTGAGCAGGGTGAAATTCCCAAAGTAGGAACGGGGTCCTTCAATATCGAACTTGAATGCACCAGGGGTCTGCCCAGCTAGATCCATCACGGTAATGGAATATCGGCAGGAGCTCTGGAAGAGAGGGAAATCAAGCAACAATGCATCCGGTTTGAGCGCATCACGGTCTTCCAGGAAAGCTTGCCGATAGAGTGACTTTGCTTCAAGTTGCAAGCTATGGAAGCTGGTAGCAAGCCGCTTGTCCCCGATAAAACAGAACAGGTCATCGTCACTGAGGTACCCGTTGATCGAGGAGGTGATAAGCTTATCGCTTGCATCCACCAAGGATAAGCTGAAATGATCTATCGATGACCGGGTTTCCTGCGTGATGGGATCAAAACTGCTGATCTTGCCCACTTGATCCCAATCAGCATAAATCCTGAAAGGATGGTCACTCTCATAGGGGAAAATATCCATGACCTCCCCTCTTAGGCTGAATTCACCGATTGCATTCGTGGAGACAGTATTGATATAACCCGCCCGGGAGAGTTGCTCTGCAATGCTGATACTGTCAAATGCTCCGCCAACCCTGACCGATAAGGATGAGGCTGAAAGTGTCTCAGGACTGACCAATGGACCAACAAAAGCCCTCAGGTGGGTTACAATCATCCCATGACGCATCTCAGTGATGGAAGTCAACCGATTGATTTGTTCATACTCAACATTGTCCCCGCTGAATGGGGTATAGAGCTTTCTCCCATTGCTGGGAAGATAGATTGTCTTGAGTTCATTGCTGTAGGGTGCATCCTGATTCTGTGAGACACCACTGTCCTTGAGCAGGTCCTTTGCACTCTCCTCGGTTGGGCATATGACCCAGATACGGCCTTTATGCTTGCGTGCGATCATACGAAGGAACTGGGCAAGTGGATACCCCTCCAACCCTTCCAGGTGCAGGTGCCGGGTGGTTGTGCCATACGCCTTGTAAGCGGTGCTGTTTTTGATATACGATTGGACAAGGGTTGAAATAGGTGTTTGCATAAGCGCCATTACCCTATCATGAGCAAGAAGGTTATGCAAGATAATGGAAAGCACACTTGATAAGAAAGCACTGGATACACTCGCTCTTGCCGTACAGGAAGCAGGGATTTATGCCAAAGCACAACAACCACATATCAGCCGGTCGTACAAGAAGGATGGGTCGGTAATAACAGAGACGGACCTGGCAATCTCGAAGCGGATCATATCCGTGATCGAGGAGCTCTTCCCCTCATGCAACATCATCAGTGAGGAGACACTCACCCCATTCAGCGAGAGTGCTCCTTACACCTTCGTCCTTGACCCTATCGATGGCACGGATGTCTACTCCCAGGGACTCCCTTGCTGGGCTGTGGCATTGGGGATTCTCAACAAGGACAGGGTGCCGGTCGGCGCCATGATAAGCGCCCCCCGCTGGGGAATCGGGGAGGATGATCTTTTCCTGCGACTTGACCCAGGAAAGGAGATCCTGATAAATGGGCAACCACTGATTGTAGCAGGAAATAAGGACTTCCCCCATCAGATCACCATGGGGTCAAGCGGGCAGCGATTGATGGATTTCTCCCGGTATGAAGGGAAGATCAGGATCTTCGGTTCCTCCATCATCCACATGCTCAGCCCTGTTATCTATGAGCACATCCAAGGATGCGTAAACCAGAGTTGTTATGTTTGGGATGTAACCGCCTCCCACGCAGTGCTGCTCTCAGCAGGAATGCTGGTGGAGTATGTGGATGGAAAACCCTTCATATATGATGATGACTTCCTCGTGCATCGAAGGCCATTCTCCCCTTCCCTCTATGCAGGGACAAGGGCATGCATCGATGCACTCAAGGTGGTACTTCCCCCTAAAGGCTAGGGGTTGGAATCTTGTCCTTGTCGTACCAGAACCGGGCAAGATACATGAACGGGGTGTCCATGACAGCCACCACCCACTTCAGCAGGTAGGTACTGATGACAATACCGGTCAGGACCTCAGTTGGATACACACCCCAGAATGCGATGAATGTAAAGACCAAGGTATCGATAAGTTGGCTGACGATGGTACTTAGGTTGTTCCTGAGCCAGAGCGTACGATTACCCGGCCGCTTGCGTTTCCAATAATCAAAGGCCCATATATCGTGCAGATTGCTTATTACATAGGCGACCAGGGAGCCGAAGGCGATGCGGGGCATCAGGCCGAAGACCAAGGAGAGCGAGGAATGGGCGATATCCGATGCAGCGGGTTCAAACAAGAGTGCCACCTGCATGATAATCGTCATTGAGAGCAAGCTGAAGAAACCAATGGCAACCGCCTTTGCTGACTCCTTCTTGCCATAGAGCTCACTGAGAATGTCTGTAGCCAGAAACCCGGTGGCATATACAATATTGCCCAAGGTTGCATCCAGTCCAAAAAGCACCACATTCTTTGTCACCTGGATGTTTGCCACGATGACACTGATGGGTATCCATATATAGAGTCCCAATTTCCCCCACAACCTGAAAGCGATGAGAATCATGACAAAGTTCAGAGCAAGCATTACCATCCAGAAGAGTTCATTCATAGTGTTTCATCCCTTATACCCGACATACGTGATTTCCACCCGCTCCCTGGGAATGGAAAAACTGTTCAGAACCTCTTCTATGAACGGGATGCGTACTGCAGCGAAAATCTGCAGGTTGGGTGTTTCCAAGGCTTTCCTGAAGGAAACTGCAAGCCCCTCCCCGGATATTTCCAACTTCCCGATCTCATCAAAGATGGCGACCTGAGAACCCGAAAGACTCTGGATTATCCGATCATTGATCCAATCAAAGGCTTGTTCATCCAGGTAGAACCTACCAATACGCTTTCCTTGGGCGAGGGGCATCTCAGAGAGTGCCAATCGCTCTTCTTGAGAAAAGAGATCCTTGAGTCTATACACGGTTTTTTCAGGATTTGCAAGGGCAAGAACCCCACAGATATGCATCTTCTGGGATCTGCACTGCCTCACCAGTTGGACCAAGGACGTTGTCTTTCCTTGGTCACGTTCAGCAGCATGGATGGTCAGCCTAGCTTGCACGGAGGAACCCTTGCAACACATCAAATGCTTTCATGGAGTCCTCTCGCTTGATTACAAAGGTCAACTCATTCATGGTGGAGACAATCTCAATGACATTGATCTGTTCCCAGGCAAGATGACGCACTGCTTCATAGACAATACCAGGGGTTTGCAGGAAATCCCCGGTAAATACCAAGGAGAGAGCAACCAGGTCATTCATCTGGTTGAGAATCTCCTCCCCTTCGGTCAACTCATCAACGAGGTAACGATATTTCTCGCTTACCGCCAGGGATACCTCGTGGCTTCCCAGCGTAATGTTGAGAAAATCACCTTTCTCGGTCGATATATTTCGATACAGGACTCCCAACTTACTGATGAAGTTGTCTTTTCTGACCAGGTTGACATCAAAGATATTGGTTTTCATGACAATTCCATACTCGACATTCCCATGATTGGTCTTTGCATTTTCCCTCTTCAGCTCTTCCCCATAACGACGGAGGGCCATCACAATGGCACTGGCCTTGACCTCTTTGCCGTATGCTTTCTGGACTTCGTCCTGGATAAAGGAGGCATAGTTGCTGAATGAGAGAATCCCATTGATCAACATCTCATGGATAAAGGGACTCTTATCGACTATCCTTTTGACACAGCTACTCACTGATTCCGCCATACTATCCTCCAATATGTTATTATTATCACAGAATAGTTCCAATTACAACAAACAGAGCATAAATTAGTAGATTTTTGTGCAGGCTCAGAAAACGCAAGCTTTTACTGAAGAATCTACATATAGCGTACCCTTTTTCATATTAATTGAAATTGCTTGGGTGCCAACCACTATTTCATTGTTAATTTACACTGTTTGTGTTACATTATAGAGAGAAAGGAGTACCCCAATGCGATGCCCACACTGCTCATCAATGGATGACAAGGTCCTTGAATCCAGACAAAATTCCAGCGGTTCCTCGATCAGGAGAAGACGGGAGTGCAATATCTGTGGTTACCGATTCACCAGTTATGAACGGATTGAAGACAAGCCACTGATGGTTATCAAACGTGACGGAAGAAGGGAGCCCTTTGATTTGAACAAGATCGGCCGAGGAGTACGCTCCTGTACCGAGAAACTGAAGATCAGCGAGAATGAGATTGACCAGCTGCTGCAGAACATCGAGGATGCCATCATGCTTAAGGTGGGAAGCAAGAGAGAGATTGCCTCCAGCGATATCGGGAACGAAACACTCAAGCAGCTGAAAGAAGTCGACCTGGTCGCTTATGTCCGGTTTGCCGCCGTCTACAAGGCATTCAATGACCTTGGTCAGTTCATCGCAGAGATCCAGAAGCTGGGCAAGGAACTTGCCTAGCGGGCATCAAACCATTTCCCGGTCAAGGAATGTTCAATACTGTCATTGAGATGTTCAGGCTTGAGAATCTCATTGGCACAATCGAGGCAGAAATTGTCACTCATGCCCGCCACATAGTCATAGATGAGCCGGCTGGTATTCCCGTCTCTCTCTTCATATGCTTCATGCATATCCATCAAGTGATGGTAGAAGCCCATTGCAAGCATGTTCTTTTCCTGTACATACAACGATTCTTGATAGCCATAGGTTCCCAGTAAGAAGTTGAGGTAATCGAGAATAAGCGTAAACAAGCGGTTGAAGTACCGTTCATAGCCTTCCAGCATGGGACTCTTGTAGATGGACCGGTAGTTGAAACTGATCATCTCCTGAACAGCGGGAAACACCTCATCACTGAAACTGATTCCCACCTTTTCGTTGGAGTGCTCAATGACATCACTTACCAAGGTATCGATGATATCAGCATTCCTTTTCCCAAGCATACGGGAAACCTTCTGCGGAAGCTGTTCCTCAGTGATGATCCCAAGCCTGCAGGCATCTTCGAAATCCCTGCCAAGATAGGCAATGGTATCACTGAAACGAACCACGGCACCCTCATAGGTGGCAGGAATCAAACCCTTTCTGCTGGTAATCTGATCAAGGTCCCTCACGGCAAATGTCGGCATGATGGACTGCACCAACTGCTCGCCGTTATGGCAGGCAATGCCATCCCTGACTGCATAGGTCAGATTAAGCCCCTTCCCGTGTGAGGCAAGGAAATCGACGACTCTCAGGCTGTTGACCTCGTGTTCGAACGGAAGAAACCCCGCTTCCTGCATTTTTGCCGAGAGAATCTTCTCCCCAGTATGGCCGAACGGGGTATGACCCAAATCATGCCCCATACCGATAGCCCAGGCAATCTCGTTATCCAGACCAAGCCCCTTGCAGATTGTGGATGCGATCGAGGAGACGTGCAGGCAATGTTCCATTCTCGTACAGATATGGTCATTGCTGGGGGCGAAGAATACCTGGGTCTTGTGCTTGAGCCTTCGGAATGGGGAAGAGTGGATGATGGCTGTCGTATCACGATAGTACGGACCTCGCACATCCTCTCTCTTCTCCCTTTTTCGTTTTTTCAACAGTGTACTGGAGATCTGATTTTGTAATTCCATAGTTATTCCCCAAAGAGTTGCCCTATGGTATCATAGGAAAAGACCCTTTGGATAGCGGAGGAACCATGATTGAAATCTATGCACTGCCTTTGGTTTGCCTGCTCTTGAACTTCCTTGCATTCACAGCTTGTCTGCGTTTTCTTTTCTCACGGCAGGGACTCTATTGGATTGTACCACTCTTTCTCACCTTTTTTATTCTCTGGCCCAATGCACTCAACCTGTATCAGGTTGCAAGCAATGCTGCGCAGGTGAGCCTTCCCTACTCCTATCTTGATCTACAACCGCTCTTGCTCTCTCTGTTCTGGTACGCCATGATAGTCACCTTCCACTTCGCCCTGAAGAAAACCATCAGGGTGAACCACTATGAAGAGCAGGTAAGAAAGAACCTCCATGAAGCGCGCTACCAGATGGCTGTGGAGATGATGATCCAGGGCCGAAAGGAAAAACGCAGGAGACAATACTACACCAAGGCTCCTGCCTCTGCTCCTGTACTGGATGCGTACAGTTCCACCTGGACTGACCTGTTTGACCAGAGATGAATATGCAACACCTCTACTTCTGCGGAATCAAACACAGCGGCAAATCCACGCTGGGAAAGCTTGCCGCCCAGGCATTGGGATACTCCTGGGTCGATCTGGATGACTTGGTTCTCCAGGGTATTGCTCCATACCATTCCATCCGTGATTTCTATCAGGAGGCGGGCAAGGAAGCCTTCATGGAAGAGGAAGTGAGGGCACTCAAGGCATTTCTCAAGACGAGAGAAACCCCATACATCATCAGCCTTGGGGGAGGAGCCTCGGACAACCAAGCCCTGATTGATGTGATCAAGCAATCAGGAAAGCTTGTCTATCTGGAAGTGAAGGAACCGGTCCTCCTGCAGAGGATCCTGGAGGGAGGGGTTCCCCCCTTTCTTGATCCCTCACATATCGAGGCTTCGTTCGCTTCGCTGTATGAAAGGAGACATGCACGCTATAGCAACATTTGTGACATCATGGTACGATTACCAAATTACCCGGACGTCCGCGATACGGCGCGGTTCCTTGTTGAAACACTGAAAATCGAGGTTTGATATGGGGCACAACAGTTTTGGCACAGCATATACCGTCACCACATTTGGTGAGTCACATGGACCTGCTTTGGGAGTGGTCATCGATGGGGTCGAA
>NZ_JBFXGH010000080.1:0-10527 GCF_050178175.1 Sphaerochaeta sp. | reverse complement strand
CTCCTTCCCATACGTATCCTCCATACGTGCCAAGTTCTGCATCCATTGGGTAATGCTTTTCTGCATCACCATAAGCATCTCAGTGTCAAAGCCTGCAAAAAAGGACTCGACAAACGCAATTTCATCCTCTTCCCGTGTCTTCAGATGAGAGAGACACGCCTGTGTTGGTTGCAGCAACACAGTTCTCTTATCCTCATCTGATCTTGTAAGCTCAAGGAACCCTCGCTTTTCAAGAATCATGGCCATCTTCTTAATATTCTGCCTACTACTCCCTATCTTTTTGGAAAGCTCAGTCAGTGAACACTTCTGGTTCTCACAGGAGAGCAACATTGCCAAGAGCAACCACTGCTTGGTGGAAACCTGTGCATCAATCTGGTCACCAAGGACCTGCAACCGGTTAGCAACAAGAAAGAGTGAGCCAAATACATTTGCCTTCATCTCATCATCACTCATCTTCAACTCCTATTAAGTAACTGGTTACGCATTATAAGTAACCTGTTACGTTTTTTACAAGAGGGCTATGCATATTCTTTTAAAAGGGCCATGGCTTTTACACCAAGGCCCAATGTCGTTGCTCATCTGAGCATGTTCATTCATTTCTCGTAGGCTGACTCATGTACTCCAGCTACTGCTCTTCCGCTCGGTTCATTCATTGCCTTGAACGCCCGGTCCCATTCCAGAGCTGTTGCTGTGGAACAAGCAACCGAGTCCTCACGAGGAACACAGCGCGCCGCACTCTCACTGGGGAAGTGGGAAGCAAAGAGGGTACGATAGTAGTACTCCTCCTTGGTGGCGGGGGTGTGAATCGGAAACCGCTTTGCAGCCAAGGCAAACTGCTCATCACTGACCAAAGAGCTGGTAAGCTGCTTCAGGGTATCGATCCAGTTGTAGCCTACCCCGTCACTGAACTGCTCCTTCTGTCTCCAGACAATCTCATCAGGCAGATACTCCTTGAACGCCTCACGAAGAATCCACTTCTCGATACGCTTATGCTCCCCAACAACCGGGCAGAGCTTCATGTCAGGGTTGAGATTCATCGCTACATCCATGAACTCCTTGTCCAGGAACGGGACCCTTCCCTCAACACCCCAGGCTGCCAGTGACTTGTTCGCCCGCAGGCAGTCATAGAGATGCAGCTTGGAGAGCTTCCTGACCGTCTCCTCATGGAACTCCCTGGCATTGGGAGCCTTGTGGAAATAGAGATACCCACCAAAGAGCTCGTCACTCCCTTCCCCGCTGAGCACCATCTTGATACCCATCGAGCGAATGACGCGAGCGAGCAAGTACATCGGGGTTGCTGCCCTTACCGTGGTGATATCGCTGGTTTCCAGATGATAGATGACATCACTGAGCGCATCAAGTGCCTCCTGGATGGTAAAATGCACCTCATGGTGGACAGTTTTCAGATGGGCAGCAGCAATTCGGGCTGCTTTCAGGTCGGGGGATCCCTCAAGCCCGATGGCAAATGAGTGGAGACGAGGCCACCAAGCTTCCTCCGTGTCTGCACTTTCCACCCGCTTTTGGGCATATTTTGCAGTAATGGCTGCAATGATGGAACTGTCCAAGCCACCTGAGAGCAACACCCCATAGGGAACGTCACTCATCAACTGACGCTTCACGGCAGCCTCCAGAGCCTCCTTGACCATCTCGATCGTTCCCCCATGGTCCTTGACCACATCATAGCTGGTCCAGGAGCGCTCATACCACTTCCTGAGCTTTTTCTCAGGACTGTAATACAGGTGTCCAGGAGGAAAGAGTTCGATCGCACTACAGGTTCCTTCCAGAGCCTTCAATTCACTCGCCACATAGAAATGTCCCTGGTCATCCCATCCCTGATAGAGGGGAATGATACCTATATGGTCACGAGCAATAAGGTACACGTCCTTCACCTGGTCATAGAGAGCGAAGGCAAAGATGCCATTCAGGTCCTCAAGAAAATCAGGGCCCTTCTCCTGGTAGAGGGCAAGGATGACTTCACAGTCACTCTGTGTCTGGAACTCGTAGACACCCTCATACTCCTTCCTGATCTGCTGGTGGTTGTAGATTTCACCATTGACAGCCAACACCACATTCCTGTCTGCGCTGTAGAGCGGCTGACCTCCTGAGAGTGGGTCGACAATAGCTAGTCGTTCATGACTGATGATGGCCTTCTCCCCTTCATACACCCCCGACCAATCGGGACCACGGTGACGGATCTTCCCTGACATGGAAAGAATCTGGGAACGAAAGGCCTTTGCGCTGCGCTGGATGTCAAACATTCCTACAAATCCACACATCGTATACCTCCAAACGTAAAAAAGACGCTCCCCTCCCAGTACTTGGGTAGGAACGTCTTTGTTCTTGGAAGGATACTACCTGCTCTTTTACAAAGTTGCAAGAGCCTCATCCACTACAGAGAGTGCAGCATCAATATCTTTTTTCCCAACAACCAAGGGGGGAACAAAGCGCAAGACGTCGCTTCCAGCGCTTGCCACCAACACACCCTTGGCAAAACAGGCATCCACGACCTGCCGGGGAGGAACGGTAAGCACCAATCCATTGATCAGTCCCTTTCCCCTGACAGCAACGCAAAGGTCTGGATAGCGAACCACCAATTGAGCAAGTTTCTCCCTCAGGTACTCCCCCATCTCCTGGACATGGGAAGTGAAGGCTGGATCGCTGATACGACGAACCATCTCTCTCACTGCGGCCATTGCCAAGGCATTGCCCCCAAAAGTGGAAGCATGGTCTCCGGGAGTGAAGATATGGCTTGCCTTTCCTGTGGTCAGCATCGCCCCGCAAGGAACACCACCAGCAAGGGCTTTTGCAGAGGTAAGTACATCGGGTTTCACACCATAGACCTGATATGCGAAGGGCTTTCCGCTGCGGCCCATTCCACACTGTACCTCATCATAGATGAGCAGGAGATTGTGCTCATCACAGAGAGTGCGGAGTCCCTGCAGGAAGGCTGGGTCAGCTGGGACAATACCTCCCTCCCCCTGGATAGGCTCCACGATAATTGCACAGGTTTTTTCTGTAATGAGCGCTTTCACGCTCTCCAGGTTGTTGAACTCTGCATAGCTGAATCCCTGGGGAAGCGGTGCAAAATTCTTATGGTACTTCTTCTGCCCTGTTGCGGTGATTGCACCGTAGGTCCTCCCATGGAATGAATGCACCATGGAGATGATTTCACTACGAGGGGTCTCACTCTGGTGCCCGAATTTCCTGGCAAGCTTGAGGGAAGCCTCTGTGGCTTCCGCCCCACTATTGCAGAAGAACACCCGTTCCATTCCGGCAAGCGAACAAAGTTCCTTTGCCGCCTCCACCCCTACCTTGTTGTAGTAGAGGTTCGAACAGTGCAGGAGACCTTCACGAACAACCTTGTTGATCGCCTCCGATAAACCGGGGTCTCCGTAGCCAAGGGCATTGACAGCAATACCCCCGACAAAATCGAGATAGTGCTTGCCCTCTTCATCTATGAGGTACATACCCTTCCCACCGGTAAACACCACCGGCACCTGGTTGTAGGTATCCAACAGGTATTGTTTTCCTGTCTGTATTGTCTCTTGCATGCTCATGAGCGTTCCTCCTTGGTGACCATGGTCCCGATTCCCCGTGTGGTGAATATCTCAAGCAGGATGGCATGGGGAACCCTGCCATCAAGTACGTGCACACTACTCACCCCTTTCTCCAGTCCATCAAGACAACACTGCACCTTGGGGATCATACCGCCATTGATCGTACCATCCTGTATGTACGCTTCAGCTTGTCTTGTACTCAATGTGCGTATGATGGAGGAGGGATCATCCTTGTCCTTGAGGATCCCTTCCACATCGGTGAGGAACACCAACTTCTGCGCAGAAAGGGAACCTGCAACGGCACTTGCCGCATAATCGGCATTGATATTATAGGTATTACCTTCCTCATCAACACCAACCGGGGAGACAACCGGTACGAAGTTATTGGAAAGCAGGGTCTCAAGGAGACTGGTGTCGACCTTTTCCACATGGCCAACATACCCAAGATCTCGCCCCTTGTCATCCAACTTCTTTGAACAGAGCAGGGTTCTTCCATCCTTGCCACTGATGCCAACGGCACTGATGCCTACCTGTTCGAGCTCACTGACCAGACTCTTGCCGATGGATCCACTGAGCACCATCTCCGCTACCTGTGCTGTCTCAGCATCGGTTACACGAAGCCCGTCAAGGAATTCGCTCTTCTTACCCAGACGGTCGAGCAGGCTGGTGATCTCCTTGCCTCCGCCGTGGATGACCACAGGTTTCAAACCGATGTACTTGAGCATCGCAATATCCTGGATAACCGACTTTTTCAGTTGCTCATCAACCATGGCAGAACCGCCATATTTGACCACGACAATACTGCCGGCGAATGTCCTGATGTAGGGAATCGCCTCAATAAGTACCTCAGCCTTGAGGATCTCGTTTGCCATCCTGTGTTTCATCAGCTTCTATAATCTCCATTTATCCGGACATACTCATAGGAAAGATCACAGCCCCAAGCGGTGCCTTCCCCCTCTCCGTCTGTCAAGGTTACAAGTGTCTGCACATCCCTCTCCATCAGGATTGCCTTTGCTGTGTGCTCATCAAAAGCCAGGGGAGACCCTGCTGAAACCACCTGTATCGTCCCCTTGGAAGAGGAAAAAAAGAGGTCAACAGCATGTGGATTGAAATCAGCTCCACTATACCCCATGGCACAGAGAATCCGTCCCCAGTTTGCATCACTGCCAAAGAAAGCTGTCTTGACCAGGTTGCTGCTGATGATCGAGCGAGCAAGAATCTGGGCTGTCTCCTTGTCCTTTGCTCCCTTGACCGTTACCTCGATGAACTTTCCAGCCCCTTCCCCATCACGAACAATTGCCTTTGCAAGTTCCTTATGGACATACAGGAAAGCCTGGGTGAAGGCTTCCCACTCCCTGTGGGAGGGGGAGAGTGTGCCACACCCACTCTTTCCATTGGCAAGGACCAGTACGGTATCATTGGTGGAGGTATCCCCATCCACACTGATCATGTTGTAGGTGTCTCGGATGGAGGACCCAAGCAGTTCTTGCAGTACAGGTTTATCGATGGTTGCATCGGTGGTGATGAAGCTGAGCATGGTCGCCATGTTGGGATGGATCATCCCTGATCCTTTTGCCATACCGCCGATGGTTACCTGCTTCCCATCAATCTCAAGCGAGACTGCGACTTCCTTGGTGAAGGTATCGGTTGTAAGTATTGCGGTTGCCGCCTCACTAGCCCCCGATCTCGAGGCATCAAGGACCTTTGCGCAGTCATCAATTCCTGCAACAATCTTATCCATGGGCAAGGGAAGCCCGATAACACCGGTGGAACATACCAATACCTCCTCAGGTTGCAAACCCAAGGTTTTTGCCGTATGCACGGCCATGGCCTCGGCATCCCTGTCTCCTTGCTCTGCTGTACATGCATTGGCATTCCCGCTGTTGATCACAATAGCCTGTGCATGGAGGGAAGAGGAGACCAGCTTCTGGTCCCAGAGAACAGGGGCTGCTTTCACGAGGTTGGTGGTAAAAGATCCTGCAAAACTACAGGGAACCTCACTATAGACCAAGGCAAGGTCTTTTTTGCGTTTCTTGACACCACAGGCTACACCATTGGCTGAAAATCCCAGGGCAGCAGTAACGCCACCGTCTACTATTTGCATCACTCTTTCCTCCTTACAGGGGGCTGGCAACCGTGGAGGCAAGACCAGTCTCTTCACCCAGGTTGCACCGGATATTCATATTCTGCACGGCTTGGCCGGCAGCTCCTTTGACCAGGTTATCGATCGCCCCAATAGCAATAACCCGATTGGTTCTTCCATCAACCTTCCAGCCGATGGCGCACATGTTTGTATTCTTCACAAATCGGGTCTCAGGAAGAGAGGATCCCATCAAGCGAACAAACTTCTCGTCAGCGTACCACTTCTGGTATGCTGAGCTTACCTCTGCTTCACTGACCCCTTCCTTCAGGTTGGCATAGCAGGTAGAGAGGATCCCTCGGTGCATGGGAACCAGGTGCGGGGTAAACTGCACGACAAGCTCACTACCGCTCAACTCGCTCAACTCCTGTTCAATCTCCGGGGTATGACGGTGAGTCGCCACCCCGTATGCCTTGTATGACTCGTTGACCTCACAAAAGAGGGATCCAAGCTTCTCAGAGCGGCCGGCACCACTGACGCCACTTGCACTGTCTATGATCAGGGAATCTGGATCAACGAGCTTTTCAGCTACCAAGGGAGCCAAGGTGAGAATGCTACAGGTGGTATAGCAACCGGGGTTTGCTATCAGGTTTGCTGTTTCAATGCGCTCACGATGCAGTTCACAAAGCCCATAGACAGCCTCACTGAGCAGGTCCTTGCTCCCGTGATCAGTCCTGTACCAGGTTTCATAGACACTGCTGTCGCTTAGGCGATAATCGGCTCCGAGGTCGATGATGATACAACGCTCCAGTATCTCCCGGGTTACCTTATGGCTCGCCATCCCGTGGGGAAGGGCAAGGAACAGGACAGAGCACCGCTTGCTCGCTTCCTCAATATCTTCCTCTTCCAGCACCAAATCACACCCTCCCTCAAGAGAAGGATATATTTCACTGAAACGCTTTCCGCTGTAGGAGTGTGAGGCAAGGTAGGTAATCTCCACAGACGGATGATGTACCAGAAGGGCAACGAGCTGTGACCCTGCATAGCCTGTGGCACCAATGACTCCAACTTGTAGCATACGTTCCTCCAAAAACTCAATATTAGCATAATTATACAAAAATATTCGATTTTGACCAGACTCTTTGCATATATTTTCACAAATTTATGTATAAATATTAATTAAACCAATACACCAACTCTGAAGAAAACACCAATCCAAGCTTTTTTTGGAGAGAGAGCGAGGCTTTGTTTGCCACCTCTACGTGGCAGTATGGGGTGGTTCCTTGAGTGAGCAACCTATTGATATATGCTCTCTCCAATGCTTCTCCCACATGCCTCCTCCGGTACTGGGGCAACACCTCCAGCATACCCATTGCACACTCGACATGCCTGCCCATGAACCCAGCTGGATTACCGTCGATCTCTGCGGCGATCATGACCCCTGCCTCGTATCGTTCACGGATATACGTTTCATCACCATGTTTGTAGTGATGCAACACCATAGGAAGGTCTCTCTCCTCGAGAGGGCGGATGAGGATGGACTCATCCCCAATAAGTGGTTGTGCCAGAAGATAGACAGCCTGGACACACTCCAGGGAGACAGCAAGACCTTTCCCCTTGAGCGCAGGAACAAGAGCCCCGGTGTGCACAGAGATGGGCTCCTTGCAATGAGAGAGCGCGTCGGCAAAGATGTCTACCGCTGCTGGGTTGAACAACGCCACCGCATAGGTTGCATCCTGAACATGGAGCAATATTCCATCCTCATCTGCAATAAGCACCTCTGCTATACCTTCTTCCAATGGTTCAATCAAATCGATATAGGTAGTTCTCCCCTTCAGGGAGAGTGTCTTGATTACATCCATAGCCTACTGTAACGCAAGATGGCGCTGCTGTCAGTGTCGCAGGCTGTTGATTCCATGAAAAGCCAAACCTTATAGAGAATCAGAATGAACCCTGCAAAAAGGGACTTGGATCGCTGGGTGCCATCAGGACAAAGAGCGTAACAAGCATCAAAGGCAGGAATCCGCCTTGCCATGGTTCCGATAGTTAGGAAGAGAGCCCCAACACAGGCTACCAAACCAAGCTCGGCGGCAAGCAATACCGGGGAAAAAGCAACACCAGAAGTATTACGGTTTCCACGATCATAAGATTGCACTGGGTGAGCGTTCTCTCACCTTGCCTCCCTGCCAAGCATCTTCTCAACAAGTTTGAGCAGTACATCGTCAACCACAAGATCTGCTCGGCTGGTTTTTGCATCTATTCGTGGCCGTTTCATCAATTGCTGATAGGCATCAGCAATCCAAAGCGTCGCTGTCTCCGGTGGGACAATACCGGTATCAATGACCAAATCAAAGAGGGAAGCATCGCGCTGGTTATACTGCAGGTCGGACTGGACAAAGGATGTCCTCACCAGCTCCTGGTCTATGAGTGCTTTCCTTGCCTGCTCTTCAGTCCCACCCCGCTCTTTCTGTTTCCTCTGGACCCTCATCTCAAGCGGAGCCTTGATCCGTACATTCAGGACATCAGTATAGCCTTGCAGGAGACCAAACCCCCCTCGACCAAGCATGACCACATTGCCAACCTTGGCAAATGCACGCATGACTGCAAGGAGAAAATCAACGGTTCGATACCGATGTTGGTCAAATCGTTCCCAGAATGTGGGCAGACTGTCATAGACTTCGTCAAACCCACTGAAGCCATACTCATGCATGACTTTCTCAATATCTTGCTTGTCCACGAAGGAAAGCCCCAGTTGCTCGGCCACTTGCTTGGCAATGAAGGTTCCTTCACTGCCAATCTGACGGGAAATAGTAATGACTCCCATAGGTACCTCCTCTGGCAATTTCATGGTAAGTCAGTACCTTTGAGCTGTCAAGGAATCGCCCTTAAAGCTGGTCATAGGAGAAATCAAGTACCTGTTCTATAAAGAGTTTAGCGAGCAACGGATCAAACTGGGTGCCAGCGCATTTTTTGATCTCCTTTGCCGCTTGAACGGCGGAGACTGCCTTACGGTAGGTTCTCTCACTGGTCATCGCATCAAAGGCATCGGCGATTGCAATCATCCTGGACTGCAAGGGGATTGACTCCCCACGTAGGGCCTTGGGATATCCAGTTCCATCAAAGTGCTCATGATGGGCAAGTACATAGGGTGCCAATACCTGCATATCCTCTACTGAGCTGAGGATACGGAAGCCGATCTCGGCATGTCGTTTCATCTCCTCCCATTCCAGAGGGGATAACTTTCCATCCTTGTTGAGTATATTTTCAGCAATAGCGATTTTACCGATATCATGCAAAAGGCCTACCAAGCGTAGCTCGTTACACGATCGCTCACTAAGCCCATAAGCTCTTCCCAGCTGTTCACTGAGTTCACTGACTCGTCTTGAGTGAGCCTCTTCCCGTTTATTTTTCTCATGAAGCGTGTTGATGATGGCATAGACAGCTTTTCCCTGCATCGGGGGACTATCGAGCAATTTCTGGGTGGCAAGGTGTTTCTCAGCCAACTTCACCGCCTCATTCAAGTCAAACGAGGCATCCTCCACGACATAGAGCCCAAAACTGATCGAGGGAGCAACAGCATCCATTACCCTGAATGTTGATACTTTCTCTACTACACCCTCGAGACACGGCTCACACTCCTTTGCCGTATATCCAGGCAGCAAGAGTGCAAACTCATCGCCCCCTACCCTGAAAAGGTTTGGACAATCAGGGAAGGTTTCCCGCAAAAGGGTGGCGACCCGTTTCAGGATTCTGTTCCCTTGCTCCCGCCCGAAGGCTTCGTTGATGATCCTGAGACGATTCATATCAGCAAATACCACACTCAAGGGGAGCTTCCCCTCGAGGGACATATTGCTGATAACCCGCTCGAACTCCACCCGGTCATACAGATCGGTGAGCGCATCATGGGTAGAGGCATAGAGAATCCTCTTCTCAGCAAGCTTTCGCTTGGTGATATCGACGGTCATGCAGAGACTGCTTAAATCTACAAGGTCCTCTTCAGAAAACACACAAAGGGATAGATTGGCCCAGATGGTTGAACCATCTTTTTTCAGGAACCGCTTATCGAAGATAAAGGAATCCTGCTCCCCTGTGAACATCTTTTGCGTGATTTGGTTACTCATCTGTACATCCTCAGGATGTGAAAATTCTGCCCACGTATGACCAAGCATCTCCTCTCTGGTATATCCCAATATATCAAGATAACTCTGGTTGATCCTCTGGATTTCCCCGGTCCTCAAATTGGTAAGAGACATCCCAATGGGTGCTTTTTCAAATATTGTCTTGAACTGCTGTTCGCTTTTTTTCAAGGCAGCAATATCGGCCAATCGATAAGCCTGACTAAAGAGAAGAAGACAGAGCAGGTACGTTCCTACTGGATAGAATACCAGTATCGGAAAGGTCATCACGGAAAATACATGAATCCTTACCGGAGAGGGCATAAGCAACATACAGAGCAGCATGATTGCATGGTCAACCAAACCAACAAGATAAAACTCGATATTGATATGGCGCCGTCTTTCAAGCACAACTTGATAGCGATAGTGATGCCAGAGGACGCCTACCATTGCACTCGTAATGATGGTTGCCAACCCAGCATAGAGGCCAACCCCACCATTCAAGATTCTGAAAACGGCCATCATACCACTTCCGATAAGCGTCGGTGTCAAACCAAAAACCATACCGGAGACAACAATAGGGATGGACCTTGAGTCGAAGACAACACCTTCCTCAAGAATGAACGGGTTAAGCATCACCAAGATGCCTACCACACCGATCACAATCCCGACCAGGATATGGTAGGAGTAGAGTTTTCTTGGGTTCTTGTATGGATAGGTAGTGAAAAAGACACTGAGGGTTAAGAGCATGGCAATGTTGAATAATACATTGACC
>NZ_JBFXGH010000079.1:0-10535 GCF_050178175.1 Sphaerochaeta sp. | reverse complement strand
ATTCCTTCATCCAGGAGATGGCCTTGTCCTGAAGCGTACCAATCGGGCAGATGGCACACCATAGGCGAGGACGGTAGATGAGGGCCAGGATGCTGGCAAGAATCGTTGTGCTGAGCATCATGGAATAGAAACGGTAGGAGAGATGTAAGAGGAATGGTGGTACACTTACCTGCAGCAACTGCGGCAGGGGAAACAGCGGGATGGCTATAAAAAGGCGGATGTACGGCATTGCTTCCATATTCCCCATGGCTATCTGGGTTGTCGAGCCGGCTATGAACATAAGATTGAGTCCAAAGTACCAAATCATAAAGTGCTTTGCTTTACCGCTGGTGATGAACCGAGGGTTTTTTCTCCAGTTGCGCTTTTTCCCTACCTGGTTGAGATAGCTTGCCCGTGGGCAGTAGCGCTGGCACCATACCTTCCTCTTGATCATTGCAAGCAAGATGAAGGGAAGTGCCATGCAAAGAAGGGCAAGGTTGGCAAAGAGTATGGAAACAAAACCAAGGGAAAAATAGGCAAGGGTGATGATGAAAAGGCCTGGGAGCAATCCTCTTGATTTCCTGATCATGCACCCTCCTTCCGTTTCATCTTCAGGGCTCCAGGAAAGCAGTAACGGGTACATTTCCCGCAATCAGTGCATTTCCTTTTGTCTACTTTCGGTGCTGCAAACCCTTTCTGGGTCAAGGCGCCGGAAGGGCAGACTCCTACTGCTGGACAGCGGTGGTTCTGGGGACAACGATGGGTGAGTACGGTCAATACTTTTGGCTCTTTAGGCCCTGCTGGTTTCAAACCAAAAAATGATGCGATGTCAAATGCCATGGTGCTCTCTTCCTTGATAATCCTTTGTAGTTCTGGTTCCAGAACCGTATCGGAAAACAGCTATTCTGTCAAATGGTTGTTAATAGCAAATATTGTGAACAGCAAAAGCCCCTTCCGGGTTTCCCTTGCATAGAGACTCTCTTGGATATATAGTCAGCCTCGTGGAGGAGTACATCTTGAAACATTTGGTATTGGCTGAAAAACCGAGCGTCGGAAGGGAACTCGGACGTGTCTTGCACTGTTGGAAATCGGAGAAAGGCTACCGCGAAGGGGATGACTATATCGTGACCTGGGCGCTTGGGCACCTGGTGGAGCTTGCCCAACCTGCTGCCTATAGTGACCGCTATAAAAGATGGTCACTGAGGGATCTTCCGATGTTGCCCCCGGTCTTGAAGCAGGAAGTGATCGAACAGAGCAAGGAACAGTTTTCCGTGGTCAAGCAACTCATACAACGAAAGGATGTTGATACTGTGATCATTGCCACTGATGCAGGAAGGGAAGGCGAGTTGGTCGCCCGTTGGATCATGAAACTTGCAGACTACCAAGGACCGGCAAAAAGGCTCTGGATCAGCAGCCAGACGGAAGGAGCCATCAAGGAAGGATTCAGCAACCTCAAGGATGCAACACTCTATGATGACTTGTATGCAGCGGCGGAGAGTCGTGCTGCTGCCGACTGGTATATCGGGATGAATGTCACCAGGGCATTGACCTGTCACTATGATGCAAAGCTCTCAGCTGGGCGGGTGCAAACCCCAACCCTTGCCCTGATGACCCGGAAAGAGGATGAAATTGAGGCATTCAGTGGTCAGTTCTACTGGACACTCAAGGCCGACTTCACTGATTTTACTGCCTCCTATTACCCCACTGAGGATTCGATCAGGATCAATGATGAGAAGAGTGCCAAACAGAAAGAGGCAGAGCTTACGGGAAAGACGGGGCAGGTTGTCTCCCTGGAAACAGTTGAGCGCACAGAACAACCACCGCTTGCCTATGACCTGACTGAACTGCAACGGGATGCAAACAATCTCCTCGATTTCAGTGCAAAGGAGACCCTCGACACCCTGCAGACCCTTTATGAACAGCACAAGATAGTGACCTATCCAAGGACTGACAGCCGTTATATTACCAGTGATATTGTCTCCACACTGGATAAACGCCTGCAGGCCATCGATGCAACCCCGTTTGGCAGTCTGGCAAGCTCCTACCGGATACAGGGATATCGTGTAGACCAGGAACGGTTTGTCCAGGATCTGAAGGTGAGCGACCACCATGCCATCATCCCCACCGAGCAACGTGTTGATCTTGGCAGGCTGAATGCCAGGGAGCGCGCTCTCTGGGAGTTGATCGTCCTGCGTTTCCTTGAGGTGCTCAGCCCCGATTATACCTACCGGACCACCACCCTGATTGCAGATGTGGAAGGCTCACGGTTCAAGACCCGCCTTACCCTTCCTGTTGAGCAGGGTTGGAGAGATGTTGCCCGTGTGATCGGCAAGCGCAGTGCCCAGCCTTCGATTACAGAGGAAGAAGAGGCCGGTCCCTTCCTGCTCTCCCTGCAGGAGGGTGATCCATTGACCATCTCCAGTGTGAAGCTTAGAAGGCTTTCCACTCCGTCCCCTGCCCGGTACACGGAGGCTACATTACTTTCTGCCATGGAACATGCAGGACGATTTGTTGAGGATGCAAAACTGAAGAAGCAGCTGGGAGGGGGGCTTGGAACTCCTGCAACCCGTGCAGACATCATCGAGAAATTGATCCAGAACCACTATGTGGAACGTCAGGGAAAGGAACTGGTTCCCACTCCCAAGGGAAGGGAGTTGGTTCGTCTTGCTCCTGAGGAACTTCGCTCGCCTGAACTGACCGGACTCTGGGAACAACGCCTTGGTGCCATAGCCGATGGAAAGGAGGATAGCCGTCGCTTTCTTGAGGATATCAAGGCCCATGCCGTAAAGCTGGTTGATGAGGTCATCAAGAGCAGTGAGGTATTCTCCCCGCAGTTTCCCGATGCAAAATCTTGTCCTTTCTGCAAGGGACCCATGATGAAGGTGGTTGATGATATCGGTCAGAACCACTTTCTCTGTCAGCGGCTTTCTTGTTCCTATGAGGAAATGGAGATCAAGAAAAGGGTCATGGTTCCTGGAAAGGAGAAGCCGGCGAAAGTAGTGGTGAAGGCAAAGAGTGTGAGTCCTCCAGCTGATGGGACCAAGAAACGTGTAGTACTGAAGAAATCCGCAACCAAGAAACCGGCAATGCAATCATTTTCCCTGCCTGATGATGACAAGGGGCCCAAGTTCACGTGGGAGACTGTCATCGAGGTCGTTCGACCCAGCAAGTTGGCCTTTCGCGGCCCACGTAGGGAGGAGCATCAGGAGAGGGGAGGGTGGAAACCTCCTGTGCAATCAAAACATATAGTAGAGGATGTGCCGTCCAGTGGTGGAAGCTTTGCTGATTTCCTGAAGGCCAGTGAAGAACGGAAAAAACGCGATAAGAAAAGGAAATAAGGCAATATTTGTTAAAATAAAAACATTTTGTTAAACTATAGACATATCTGTAACTTTCTGCTACTCTTCCTGCATCACAGGAGGAGTGTATGCGCGTAGGTATTGTTGGATTTGGGAAAATGGGGAAACTCATCCGCTCTGAAGCCTTGAAGCGGGGGCATACGATTGCCGCTGTTATTGACCCGATTTGTCAGGAGAGTGAAGTCACGGCAGATCAGGTCAGTAGCGAACACTTGAGCGAGTGCGAGGTTGTCATCGATTTTACCCATCCCTCAGTGGTTGTGGATCATATCATCCTCTATGCGAAGCTCGGCATCCCTGCAGTCATCGGGACAACAGGCTGGTATGACAGGATACCTGAACTGCAGGAAATCGTAGCGCAGGCTGGTGGTGCCATCATCTATAGCGGAAACTACTCACTGGGAGTGGCGCTCTTCATGCAGGTGGTGAAGGAAGCCTCCAGGCTCTTTGCCAAAAGCGGTCTCTATGATCCATTCCTGACGGAAATCCATCATGCACAGAAGGCGGACAGTCCTTCCGGTACCGCAGAGATGCTGGGCTCGTTGGTGTTGGAAAACTATCCAAGCAAACGTTCAGTGGAGAAGGAGACCCTGCACCACAAGAGGGAGGATGAATCCATTCATCTTGCGTCAGTCAGGGGCGGCTGGGTTCCTGGAACACACACCGTGTATTTTGACAGTCCACAGGACACAATCGAATTGACACATAGAGCCCGCTCGCGGGAAGGTTTTGCCGTGGGGGCTGTGCAGGCAGCTGCCTGGATCGCATCAGGTCGCAAGGGATTCTTTAGCCTTGATGACATGCTCGAAGATGTATATCTATCAGTGGAGAAGACATAATGAGAGACATTAATTTCAAAGGGGTACATACTGCCCTGATCACCCCATTCACCAAGAAGGACAATCTGGACGAGGAACGTCTGGAGGAACTCATCGAAGCACAGATCACCAGTGGCGTGAATGGCCTGGTTCCCTGTGGAACAACCGGGGAAAGCCCAACGCTCAGTCACGATGAACATGACCAGATGATCGCAATGACCGTCAAGTTTGCGAATGGCAGAGTTCCTGTCATTGCTGGTACAGGCTCAAATGCGACCAGTGAGGCAGTGAGGCTTTCAAGGCATGCACAGCAGGTTGGGGCAGACGCAGTACTCTTGGTCAACCCATATTACAACAAGCCTACCCAGAAAGGGTTGTACTTACATTTCAAGGCAATTGCAGACAGTGTCGACATCCCCTGTATCCTCTATAATATCAAGGGGAGAACCGGTGTAAACCTTGAGACAGAGACCATAAAGGCACTCAGTGATGCGTGCTCCAACATCGTCGGTGTGAAGGAAGCCAGCGGAAGCCTCGAGCAGATACGCTCTGTCATCGATGCAACCCATGGCAAGTTCCATGTACTCAGTGGAGATGACAATCTCTCCATTCCCTTGGTGGAAAGTGGAGGGGATGGTGTTGTATCGGTTGCCTCCAACATCGCCCCCGGATATATTTCAAAGATGATCCACTTGGCCCTCGAGGGGAAGTGGGAGCAGGCAAGGGAGATGGAAGCGAATCTCAGTGGTTTCTTCAAGGCATGTTTCCTTGAAACCAATCCGATTCCCATCAAGACGGCAATGGCCCGCTATGGTTGGTGCGAGGAGTCTTTCAGGCTTCCCCTCTGCACCTTTGAACGTGAAGAGAATAGGAATGCCCTCTATGAAGAGCTGGACAAGCTTGAAGCATTGGGTGCAATCATAAGGAGATAAGTGTACATGGCGACAATCAATACGAACTTCCAGAAGCTGGCGAGCGGATACCTTTTCCCTGAGATAGCCCGCAGGACCAAGGTATGGCAGGAATCGAACCCGGGAGTCGAGGTACTCCGCCTCGGCATCGGGAACACCACCGAAGCCCTCCCTCCTGCAGTCTGCGATGCAATGAAAGAGAAAATCAAGAAGCTCTCTGACCGTGCAACCTACTCAGGATATGGGGATGAGCAAGGTGATACAGCTCTTCGGGAAGCCTTGGTTCGTTACTATGGGCGCTATGGTGTGGAACTCAAGAGCACGGAATTTTTTGTAAGCGACGGAGCCAAGAGTGATGCTGCAAATATCCAGGATCTCTTTTCCTCGGGAAATGTGGTAGCTATCCAGGATCCAGCGTATCCGGTGTATGTCGACAGCAATGTCGTTGGGGGAAGGACTGGTCTGTTCAATAAGGAAAAGGGTCTCTACGATGGGTTTGTCTATCTTTCAAGCACGGAAGAGAATGGGTTCATCCCCAGTCCTCCAGAGCAGAAGGTCGATCTCATCTATCTGTGCAGTCCGAACAATCCTACCGGTGCAGTAGCCACCCATGCGCAGCTGAAGGCATTTGTGGACTATGCGATCGAGCATAAGAGCATCATCATCTTCGACAGTGCCTATAGTGAGTATGTTACCGAGGAAGGCTACCCGAGAAGCATCTATGAGGTGGAAGGGGCAAAGCGTTGCGCCATCGAGATCAACAGTTTCTCCAAGTTCTCCGGTTTTACCGGTGTTCGCTTGGGGTGGACGATAGTTCCCGAGGAATTGGAGTGTGAGGATGCTCCCTCCGGTCTCTTGAACTCCATGTGGAACCGCCGGCAGTGTACCTTCTTCAATGGAGCAAGCAATATTGCTCAAGCTGGCGGGCTTGCCGCATTGGAAGGGGAAGGGTACGACCAGAGCCGCGCATTGGTGGAGTACTACCTCGAGAATGCCAGAATCATCAGGGAAGGACTGGAGAAAGTAGGCCTGAGAGTGTATGGTGGTATAAATAGCCCGTACATCTGGGCAAAAACCCCGAATGGTATGGATAGCTGGGAGTTCTTCGATATCCTGCTCGACAAATGCCATGTAGTGGTGACCCCAGGTGGGGGATTCGGGCCGGCAGGTGCAGCATTTGTCCGTGTTTCCTCCTATGGACACCGTGAGAATGTAATCAAAGCCATGGCCCAGATAGAGGAGAACTTGCAGGTATGAGTGAGAAAACACTTCCCATGGGGCATGGCGATTTGCTGAAACTTGCCTATCAGCTTCCCACACCCTTCTATTTATACGACGAGAAGGCAATCGTGGATAATGCCAGACGATTCAACCAGCTCTTTTCATGGGCCCCAGGTTTCCGGAACTACTTCGCGGTAAAGGCCTGTCCCAATCCCTCCATTCTCAAGCTTCTTGCAAAGGAAGGGTTCGGGGCTGACTGTTCCTCCCTTCCTGAGCTGTTGCTCAGCAAGGCAAGTGGGATCAGTGCTGAGAGGATCATGTTCACCAGCAATGATACCCCTGAAGAGGAGTTCCGCGCCGCTTATGAGCTTGGAGCCATCATCAATCTTGACGATATCACCCATATCAAAACACTTGAGAAAGCTATCGGAAAGGTGCCTGAGACCATCTGTTTCCGTTACAACCCTGGAAAAAAACGAACAGGAAATGCAATCATCGGCAACCCGGTGGAAGCAAAGTACGGCTTGACGGATGAGCAGATAGTCGAGAGCTACCGAATCATGCAAGAGAAGGGTGCCAAGCGTTTTGGATTGCATACCATGGTTGCTTCAAACGAGCTTGATGGTTCCTATATTGTTGAGACGGCCAGGATGCTCTTCGGCCTGGCGGTGAGGATCAAGAAGGAAACAGGAATCGCCATTGGATTCATCGATATGGGTGGAGGCATCGGTATCCCCTACCGTCCTGATCAGGATGCAATGGATTTGCAGATGGTCAGTGATGGGATGAAGGCCCTCTACGATGAGATCATTGTACCTGCTGGTCTTGATCCTTTGCAGATTGTCTTTGAGTGCGGAAGGGTGATCACCGGTCCGTATGGATACCTGGTGAGCAAGGTGTTGCATGTCACCAAGAAGTACAAGGACTATGTCGGACTCGATGCCTCCATGGCTGACTTGATGAGGCCGGCACTCTATGGTGCATACCATCATATCACTGTTGTTGGCAAGGATAGGAAGAACCATGACCATCTCTATGATGTAACAGGCAGTCTCTGTGAGAACAACGACAAGTTTGCCATCGACAGACCGCTACCCAAGGTTGAGCCTGGGGATGTCTTGGTGTTGCATGATGCAGGAGCACACGGACACAGCATGGGATTCAACTACAATGCCAAGCTCCGCAGCGCTGAATATCTGCTCAAGAGAGACGGGTCGGTGAAGATGATCAGGAGGGCACAAACCTATGATGACTATGTGTCGACCCTTCGCTTCGATGGTGCTTCTTTGGAGGTTTGATGCATTCATTCAAGATACGAGTGTATTACAGCGATACCGATTGTGGTGGCATTGTCTACCACGCCCGGTATCTTGATTTTGCGGAGCATGCCCGTACTGAATTGCTGAGGGAAGTAGCCCAGAGGCAGGGCATTGATGGTTCCCAGATCAGTATGATTGAACTGGGAAAGATGGCCTTTGTGGTGAAATCGATCACGGTCGACTACCAGAGGCCAGGGCGTCTGGATGATCTCTTGGAAGTATGTACGGAAATCGAGAGTGAGAAGCGCTTCTCCATTACCTTCATCCAGACGGTAAAAAGGGGAGATGAAGTGCTCTGCGTACTCAAGGTGCGGGTTGCCTCGATCAACACCGAGACACTCCGTCCCACACCGCTGCCTACCTGGTTTACCCAGGCAGTACAGGCACTCTGATCTTAATAGGGCATCGTCACCAACAAGGTGGTGTTGCCCAGACTTCCCAGTTTCTCATGGCAGACCACCACATCGTAGCGATGCGTCCCTGCCTCTGGTATTGATGTGAAGGTATCACTCTGTTCCTGGGCAATGGTGCCCTCGCAATACCAGTCAATCTCCAGGTCACTCATCAAGACACCTTCCGGCAGGTTGGTTGGTGTATAGCTCAAGGTGACCTGTTCTCCTGCAGTCGGGCTCGCAGGGGTCGCTGTGATGGTACCTTCAATGGGAAGCATGGTGTCATTGATGACGGTGATCTCAAAATTGGTGGAAAGATCTCCGATGATCATATTCACCGTCCCGTCACTGGTGGTGTCAGCAAGAATTCGGATAGCCTCTGTCGCCCCGCTTACCAACATCCCCTGGCTGAAGAGTCTCAGCTGGAGCAGGTAGGAGCCACTTTCCAGTGAAGATTGCAGAAGTACTTCACCCACTCCCTTGTCCAAAGCAGGTACATCCAGGCTGATGGGATTGGCCTGTTGGTCCAACAGCACTACTTGCAAGGATACATCATCAGCTACTTGGTCAGGATCCCAGGTAACCAATGTTTCAAGCAATCCAGATCCCACTAGATCGGTGAGGTGGATGGTGGCAGTACTGGTGACCTTGCTGAGCATGGTTGTAATGGTCCCTGATACAAGTGGTACTCCCTCTGCATTGAATCCTACGGCCTCTATCGTCCAACGACCGACCATGAGATTCCCGATTGCTACAGCTCGTTCCACGGAATCCACTGAGAAGGTCTGTCCACTGGGCCCCGTGCCACTGAGGTGGTAGTCCGTGATGACCATTTTCTGGGAATCGGGTATCAGGCTTCTTTCAGATGAAAACTGCTCGGTGGTAAGCAGTAATCTCAAATCGGCTGTCTCTGCGTGCGCTTCCTCCTTGCATCCGGTTGCCAACAGAACCATGGCAAGCAGAATCATCAGTACCTGTGTGCGTCTTTTCTGTTTCATGTTATTCTCCTCTCTTATTGATATAAAAGAAGAAGAAAACCTTTCACTCTTGCTTCAACTCCCTCTAGGAGAGGAAGCCCAACTTGTTTATACTGGCAGCCATGGAAACACAACCCACATTAATTGTCGGTGATACACTTGAAAGAAGTCTCCCCGTTGCATTGGTACCCTGTTGGGGATCTTATGAAAAAACTGAAGGATCGTTGCGGATTGCCAAGGAGGGAACCATCCTCTCTCTGCGCTATATGGTGCGTACACCGTTTCTCAGACGGATGGTGCAGCAACACAACCAGGATGTAAGTGACGATTCCTGTGTTGGCTTACTGATCAAGGCAGAAGAGACAGAGCAGTATCTGCATCTTCAGTGCAGTGCCTCAGGTGCCCTTCGTTCGTGGTGGATCAACAGGGAAGGGGAGAGAACACTGCTTCCTGTATCGCTGTTGGAGACGATACCGGTTACCGTGACACTTTTGGAGAACTCCAATGCACAAAGCCGTTGGAGTGTTGAGATGCATCTGGATTTGAAGGAACTCAACATCCCAGCTGATGGCCGGCTTCTGGGAAATTTCTACAGTTGCTGTGAGCTGTCTGGCCAGCAGTATTACTTGCTTGCGCAGGAGACAGGAACCCTTGAACCCGATATGGAAATTCCTTCCGCCTTCATGAGGCTGGAATACCATTAGGATTGTTTTCCCCGGGGATTCCATGCTTCTTCTCCGCTGAGCAATTCCTCATCCAGAAGCTTGGTTAGGGCAAGGTGGGCAAGATTCTGCCCAAATATTCCTGTTATGGTAGGCAAGCTCCCCAGTACATTGCGTCTTCTTCCCCTGATGCTGATTTGCTCATTGAAGTCAGCATGTTCCTCTTCCTCTGGAGCTTTGTAGGTATAACGTACCAACTCCGGGGAGAAGATGACCTCTATTCCGCGTCCTACCCCCCGTTTGCGGAGGTTCGTCCTCACCTGACGGGCAAGAGGGCAACCGAAGGTATCCATCAGGTCGGCTTTACGGACAAGGGAGGGATCTCTCCTCAGTGCTGCCCCCATGCTGCTCACTACCGGAATGCCTCGTTTATATGCTGCTTCCAACAAGGCGCATTTGGGATTGAGTGAATCGATGGCATCGACCACCAGGTCTACTGGTCCACAGAATATGGTATCCAATGTCTCGTGTTGTACAAAGAGAGGAAGCACCTCAACGTTGCATTCCGGGTTGATGGCGAGGATACGTTGTTTCGCGACTTCAGTTTTCGGCTTGCCCAGGGTCTCATAGGTGGCAAGGATCTGCCGATTGAGGTTGGTGATCGCCACCGTGTCAAAGTCAACGATTCTCAAATTGCCGACACCGCTTCTGACCAGGGATTCCAATGCCATTCCCCCGACCGCCCCAAGACCGACCACCACCACGTGTTTCTTATGAAGGCGTTCTACCGGCTCCTCACCAAGTAGTCGTGTTATGCGTAAGAATTGTTCTGATCTCATCATTGTTCCTTATCAGCTCATCATGGGTGCATCCACTGAGTTTGCTGAAGTTCTCAAT
>NZ_JBFXGH010000078.1:0-10564 GCF_050178175.1 Sphaerochaeta sp. | reverse complement strand
ACCCAAGACAGGCCCCGCAAGTGCAGCAAAAAGCAGGATAAAGAAAAGACGAGGTCTTTTCAGGAGTGCCAGGTGTTGTATTCCATTCTTCTTGTAGAAGAAGTTGTAGAGGATGAAGATGGAAAGGCCCCCGAGGTTTCGTAGAAGGTTCGTTGCAACGGGACCGGTCTCGTCCATTGCAAATTTGGCCATGAGAAAGGAGACGGATTGCAGAATTGAGGCAAGAATGGCAAAGAGCAGGCCTGTGGAACGATCTTTCTGTTCTTGTTGGGCGAGGAGGGGCTTTCGGTCGAGCAGGACCATCAGCAACACCCCCAGGATTGTGGTTAGGATTCCCAAGACCTGGATACCGTTCAACCGTTCAGCGAACAGAAAGAAACCAAAGATGGCGGTAACCACCGGAGAGAGGGTCATGATTACCATCGATTCCCTGCTTCCCAGAAGTATATAGGCTTGGAAGAGCAACTTATCGGTAACGAAGTAACCTATTGCTCCGCTGGCAAGGATGAAGAAGTAGGTCTGTGGAGAGAGGTGGAGGGGGAACCACATCCCTTCCATAATATAGGTCAGGAGGATGATGGCTGGCAGGGCAAGCCACATCCGGATATGAGCTACTGCATCAGAACCGACCTGCTTTCCGAGATGGCGGTAAATGATGGAATTCTGAGCCCAACAAGCAGCGGTGACGAGGGCAAGCAACTGCCCGAGAAGAAGATTGCTATCCATGATGGGGTACAGTATCACGTCCTGGAATTCTGTACAATTGACGGAAGGACAACCAACGGCTAGAATGTGGCATAATCCAGAGGAGTTTCTTATGTTGCACGGATTCCCCCCGATCGAAAGCCCTCAAAGTACCGTGCTCATCCTGGGCACTGGTCCCAGTGTCAGGTCTGCCTTGAAACAACAGTATTATGGTCATGAAAGGAATGCATTCTGGCCGATCATGCGAGATCTGCTTGGGGGCGACATTGATCATTACGAGCAGAAGTGGGATTTGCTCCTCTCGCACGATATTGCCCTATGGGATGTGCTTTCAGCTTTCCAGCGGAAAGGATCTGCCGATTCTGCCTATACAGAGATGATACCCAACGATTTTCAACAATTTTTCCAGGAACATCCTGCAATCGAGAGGGTGCTGTTCAACGGGAAGAAGGCACAGGAGTTTTATAACAGGTTTGTCGGCATTTTCCCTGAATCCTGTTGTTTTCTCAGCATGCCGTCCACCAGTCCCGCATACACGCTCAGCTACGAGGAGAAACGTGAGCGATGGGCTGAAGGGCTAAAGATACTACCTGCTTCTTGATAATAAGTACGAATATCTCATGATAAGTAGTAACAGTTCTCTTTCTCTTTGGTTCTCCCTATGCTAGGATTTTGCATGACTTGAAGGGAGCAACGATGCGACTACAGCACAAGACCGTAACCAGGATAGTTCGGTATATCCTGTTGTTTGTGATGCCGGTGGTACTCCTTATCCTATTCTTGCTGAGAGGATATGAGACATCCTTACGCGACCAAGTCAAGCTACGACTTCAGGCAGAGCAAGAACGTGGTACCGCAGTTATCGCAAACCAGGTTGAAAATGCCTTTAGCCAGTTTGTCTCCGATCTACTGGTCGTCCATAATTCCAATGAATTAGCAGCATATAGAGCAAATCAGAATGAAGGAACCTTGCAGGAGGTTGCCAATCTCCTGGTTCGTATCAGTAAACAAAAACCGTATATCCTGCACCAACGCCTGCTTGACGGGCAAGGGCTCTTGCTTGCCCAAGCCGATACCAATGCAGAAGGCATGGTACGTTTGTTGGACGCCGGATATCTTGCTGATAGTGGTATCAGTGAAATGGTGCAGGAGATACAAACACTCAGCCCAAATGTCCTCTATATATCCGACATTATCCCTCAAAATGAAGGGAATCCCATACTTACCCTGGCTCTTCCTGTATACCAGGGCTCCAGAATGACTGGCATTATTGCCATCGATTATGATGCTTGTTATCTTCTCTCATTTCTTTCAGTATATCAGACTTCGCTGATGAAGGACCTGCAGTTCAGTATCATTGACAGACAGGGGAACATCATCATCGAAGGGGCATCAGATTGTAAAAATATCTATGCAGAGGGAATGAATCTGTTTTCCCATACACCCGGGATGCGTAGTCAATTGACAGGGAATAGAATTGGTTCCTATGTTTCTGAGGATATGGCATATACCTTTCAAGCCATCTATCCAGCAAGCAGTGAGAGGCTGTATTTCTCTACATCGAACAACTGGCTCTGGGCGGTTGTCAGCAGCTATGAACATGATCAGTTGCCGATTTTGACACAGGATTTCTTATTGTCGCATCCTTCGGTAAAATTCCTGCTCTCCTTCCTGGTACTCTTCGTTGGTTCCGTTGCAGTAGTCATCCTCCAGATCAGGGCAGATGATAAGCAACAACTACGTATCAGTTCCCTGATTGCAGATTATGCATCCAACGGTGTGGTGGTATATGACCCAGAAGGGCGGGTCACCTTCTGCAACAAGGCATTTGAGGAACTGAGTGGTTATACACAGGAGGAGTTGCATGGAAAGAAGGAGATGGCGCTCCGATATGACCTATTCCTCTCTCATGAACAATATGGGGAATCACTTCGTCCTGTATGGGTGTATCATGAGAGCAAGCACCGCTTACTCTGCTCCTTGGATGTTATCCATGTAGAGGGGAAGCGGTGGCAGGGGGATCATGCAATAGAAATCTACAGCCCCTCCCAGTGGAACACGATGGAGTTGCTTCAGCTCTGCAAAAAGTATCAAATTGACTACCATCAGTGTTTTGCGAGAACTATATTGATTCCTGAAGACACTGGTTCGTTTGTCTGTCTGCAGATACAACTCTTGAACAGCAAGGAGATTGGGATGCGTCTCAATCAACGGGAGCGAGTGCTTTTCTCGAATAGGTTCTCTACAACGCTTGAGAAAGTCCTTGATACGAGCTTTCCCATCCTCATAGCAGGGTTTGATTCATACCTGCTCTTCTTGGAGACGAAAAGCAGTGCGTATGAAATTGAGAGAATGGTAGCGTCACTGCTTTCCGGTTTCCATCTTCCATATCTCTTCGGGAAGTCATCCCTTGTCTTGCAGCTCTCAGTAGGAATCTCACTCTATCCAGAACCAAGTTCCAGTCTCTATGCTCTTGTGGAAAATGCTGCTATCGCCATGCATATGGTTACTCCAGGTACGGAACATGGGTATCTTTTTTACGATACACAGGTTGCAATGCGTTATGCAAGGAGAACTGCAATCAAGGATGCACTTGCCTCAGTATTCGAAACCGACCAGCTTTATCTGGCCTATCAAGCACTTGTCTCAGTCAAGGAAGAGAGGATCATCGGGGCGGAAGCACTTATCAGGTGGAGTCATCCTGAGTTAGGGCCCATCTATCCGGATGAGTTCCTCCCCCTTGTCAGGGAGCTCCAATTGACCGAGTTGTTGGGTAGATTTGTGATCGAGAGCGCAATCAGCTTCCTTCATGCACATTGGAAGGAGATTGCTTCCTCCATACCGAATTTTATCTTATCCATCAATCTAAGTGCTGATGAACTCTCCAATGTGCATCTTACCGACCTTTTGGTCAGTGAACTGCACAAGCAAAAGATTCCACGCTCCATGCTGGAGGTTGAATTGACCGAGCACACTGCAGTGGAGAGTCTCAGTAATACGAATGCGATCATGGACCAGTTGCATACACACGGGGTTTCATTGGCAATTGATGATTTTGGCACTGGTTTCAGCTCTCTCTCTTACTTGCTTGAATTACCAGCAGATATGATCAAGATTGACCGTTCATTTATTTCGCGCTATCCCGATTCCGAGTCCATTACCATTTACAAGACTGTCTTGCTTATGGCCAAGGAGATGGGAGCAGTGGTACTTGCAGAGGGAGTGGAGACGGCCGAACAGCTGGAATTCCTCAAGATCATCGGGTGTGATTACTACCAAGGCTATCTCTTCAGCAAACCCGTGGATGAGGCTACCTTCATGAAGCAGATCAAATCTGAAACAGTATGATTTATTCATAATGTATGAGCAATGGCTGTTGCCTGCAGCATTAAATGCCTTTGCTTTTCTCCATGCTCTTCCAAGCCACTGCTCATGTCCACTGCATAGGGACAGACGGTTCTGATTGCTTTCTCCAGATTCCCGGCGTGCAGTCCGCCTGCAAGAAATATTGGCTTGTCATAACCTGAGGCTTGCCTCCAGTCGAACACCTTCCCGCTCCCTCCTTTTGCGCCATCGAGCAAGAAATAATCTGCTGTACTGGATTCAACTACAGTAGTATGAGGATTACAGACCGCCTTGATGATGGGAAGCGAACAGACTGAGCGAAGGGTCTGCAGGTATACCTCATCCTCACTGCCATGCAGCTGAATGAGATCGATTGTACCTTCATCGGCGATACGAGCGATATGTTCAATCGATTCATCCACGAATACCCCGACAACCGATATCGAAGAACTCACCCGCTTACGTAAATCAGCTGCAACCGCTCTGCTTATCTGCCTCCGGCTTGGGGCAAAGACAAAGCCGATATAGTCACAACCTGCCTCATTGGCCCACTCTATGTGTTCTTCCCTTTGCATGCCACAGAGTTTGATTTTTGTCATACTTTCAATTCCTGTACGGCCTGTGCTCGGTCGACCCTTCTCATCAGCTGTTCACCTACCAATATTGCGGAGAATCCTGCTTGCTTGAGCTGAATTGCATCCTCCCTTCCCCTGATACCGCTCTCACTGACAGCCATTACTGAGGATGGGATCGAGTGAATCAAATGAAGGCTGGTTTCAAGATTGACTGTAAAGTTACGGAGATTGCGATTATTCACTCCTATGATCGTTGCTCCGGCTCCCAGCGCCAGATCCAGCTCCACTTCATCATGTACTTCCACCAAGGCATCCATCCCAAGGCTCCTGGTGAGGGAGAGAAAGGAAGACAAGGTGTTTTTATCAAGCAGGGCGGCAATGAGCAAAATCGCAGAAGAGCCCAGGATCCGTGATTCCAGAATCTGGTAGGGCGTTATGATAAAATCCTTCCTGAGGAGAGGCAGGGAGACACTCTCTCCAATACTGGTCAGATATGCATCATCACCCAAGAACCGGGTAGGTTCAGTAAGTATGCTCAATGCCGAAGCTCCTCCCGTCTCATACTCTTTTGCGATTGCCGGTGGGTCAAAGGAAGATGCAATGACGCCTTTTGAAGGGGATGCCTTTTTTACTTCAGCAATCACGGCAAGATGGTCACTCTCCAAGGCATGCTTGAATGGGTGACCTTCCAGTATGCTGGAAAATGCACGATTCTCAATACTCACGGTTTGTTTTCCATGGTATCGGTTGGCAGTGCTTGCTGCGAGTGATTGTAGGATATCCATGCTTATTCCTCGTTTGACAGTTTTACGAAGGCCTCAAGTTGCTGTAGTGCTTTCCCGCTATCGATTGCTTCTCGTGCGAGTTCGATACCTTGGGCAATGGTACTTGCTTTTCCAGCAATATAGAGCGCACATCCACTGTTGAGCAGCACGATATCCCGTTTGGGACCCTGCAATTTGCCACTGAGGATTGAGCGGGTGATTTCAGCATTCTCCTCTGCATTACCTCCAGTGAGATCTTCCCCTCTGCAACGTTTCAAGGAGAACTGTTCCGGGGTGATGGAGTAGTGTGTAAAGGTGCCATCTTGTACTTCACAGATATGTGTTTCTCCAGTCAAGGTGATTTCGTCCATACCGTCTTCCCCGCAGACAACCATCCCTCGTTTTACCCCAAGATTGGTCATTACCTGGGCCAAGGGAACGATAAGACTCTCATCGTAAACACCCATAAGCTGCAAGGAAGCTCCTGCAGGGTTGGCCAAGGGACCGAGAATATTGAATACGGTCCTGATCCCCAGCTCCTTTCTCACCGGGGCAACATATTTCATGCTGATGTGGTAGTTCTGGGCAAAGAGAAAGCAGAGACCGATCTTATCCAGCATTGCTTTGCTTCTTTGTTCATTGACTTGGATGTTTACTCCCAGTCTTTCAAACACATCGGCAGCCCCGCAATCTGAAGAGGCGGCTCGGTTGCCATGTTTCGCGACCGGCACTCCCATGCTGGAGATGACAATGCTGCTGGTGGATGAGATATTGAAGGTCTTGAGGTGGTCCCCTCCTGTACCAACGATCTCCAGGACCGGCAGGTCATGCAGTAGTCGTATACAGTGACTTCTCATGCTCTCGGCGCATGCGGTAATCTCCTCGATCGTCTCTCCCTTCAGGGAGAGGGCAGTGAGAAAACTGCTCATTTGCACCGGGGTTGCCTTCCCCTCCATGATTTCATGCATTACAGACAGTGCTGTACCGTAGTCAAGGTCCTGCTTCATGCTTAGTTGTTTGATGGCTTCCCGTATCATTGTGTTGCTCCTTTGTATGTGTATGCCACCTCCAGGAAGTTTTTCAACAATGTTCCCCCCCTGGGGGTGAGGATGGATTCAGGGTGGAATTGCACTCCATAGAT
Organism: Sphaerochaeta sp.; assembly: GCF_050178175.1. Lineage (GTDB taxonomy): Bacteria > Spirochaetota > Spirochaetia > Sphaerochaetales > Sphaerochaetaceae > Sphaerochaeta. The sequence continues at coordinate 4,034 of NZ_JBFXGH010000078.1, read as the reverse complement.
GGGATAGTGGGTGTGTTGGATGGCCATTACCTGTCCATCCCCTGTCCATCCGGTCAAGACCAGGGAGGGGGGAAGACTCTTTGGATCAACGCTTAGGGAGTGGTACCGGCCTACCTTTTCTTCCCTTCCCAGATTGTGGAAGAGGGGGGATGAGGTGTCCAAAACACACGTTGATTGTTTGCCATGGCAGAGTGTCTCTGCATAAGAGACGGTGGCGCCAAATGCGGTAGCGATCGCCTGATGACCCAGACAGACACCAAGTATGGGAACTGTTGGGCCAAGTTGTTGTATAAGGCTGATGATGATTCCCGCTTCCTGGCAAGTTCCGGGGCCTGGGGAGATAATGATGGCCTGCATCCCAAGTGATGCAATCTCCTCTACGGTCATGACATCATTACGGACCACCTGGATATCCGGTTCCAAAGTCCCTATCATCTGGTAGAGGTTGTAGGAAAAACTGTCGTAGTTATCAATCAATAGGATCATAGGATGCCTCCTGAGGCTTTTTGCAAGGCTTCCTCTACCGCCTTTGCTTTTCGTTCACACTCTGCATACTCACTTTCTGCTACGCTGTCTGCTACAATACCCGCACCGCTGCGTACATACACGCTGTTTCCTTTTCGGTAGGCCAAGCGGATGGCAATACAGGTGTCCATGTTCTGGTTGCTTCCTATGTAACCGACAGCGCCTCCATAGATGCCTCGCTGGGTATGTTCCAGTTCCTCGATGATCTGGCAGGCACGGAGCTTTGGTGCTCCACTCAGCGTCCCGGCAGGGAGTACGGAGGCAATGGCTGAGAGTGCATCCTGGTCCTCCCGTATGGTTCCCTTCACCGTTGAGCCGATATGCATTACATGGCTGTAGCGTTGGATTTGGAGATAGGATTCAACTTCAACACTGCCGAACTTACTTATCTTTCCAAGATCATTACGCCCAAGGTCGACCAGCATATTATGCTCTGCAAGCTCCTTCTCATCGCTAAGAAGGTCCCTCTCATTCGCTAAGTCCTCTTCCTCCGTTTTCCCCCGTCTTTTGGTGCCCGCCAGGGGAAAGGTATGCAATATGCCATCCTTGAGATTGACCAAGGTCTCTGGTGATGCTCCGGCGATTTCAATCTCGCTGCCGGAGAAGTAGAACATATACGGGGAAGGGTTGATGGTTCTCAAGACTCGGTAGGTATCCATCAGACTTCCCTCGAATGCAGCTTCCCAACGGTTGGAAAGTACCACCTGGAAGATGTCTCCTTCCTTGATATAGTCTTTAGCCTTCTCCACCATGGAGCAATAGGTTTCCTTGTTGAAGAGTGGTCTGAGTGGTTCTTTCATGACACCTGGAAACCGCTTAAGAGGACGCTCATCCTGTACAATCCTGTGCATTGCAAGTAACCGCTGCTGTGCTTCCTCATATCCTCTTGCACCGTCCTTTGCCTGATAGGTAACGATGAGGGTCAACACCTGGCGGTAGTGGTCGAAACAGATCACCTGGTCGAAGAACATGAGGTCGAGATCCTTGAAAGCATCATCCTTCCTATAGTCGATGAGTAGATGGGGTTCCTGGTATTTGATGTAGTCATAGCTGAAGTAGCCTACAAGGCCCCCCGTGAATGGGGGCAGCTTTTCAATGGGAATGCTCTTATAGACTTCCAGGATGCCTCTGATCACCTTCTCAGGGTGTTCTTCCGATGTCTCTTTGCTCCCATCCCGGTGTTGAACAGTGGTTGTGTGGTCTTGGGTCGAAAGGGCCAGCAAGGGGTCGTATCCGAGAAAGGAGTAGCGTCCCCATCTCTGTCTGTCATCGACGCTTTCAAGTAAGAAACAGTGGGAACTCTCTGCCTTTAATCGGGAAAGCACGGTGATGGGGGTATGCTGGTCACAAAGCATTTCGAGGGTGAGAGGAAGATAGCCCCCTTCATCCTGGTAGGCCAACGCCGCTTCCTTTGTTGGATAGTACTGCATGTATGCTCCTTGTGTTTCTGTATGAAGAAACTGTTTGGGTAAAAAAAGATATCACACCGTGATGGCCCTCTTCATCTCCCTCACGTACCCTGATACCGCCTCTACACTGCCTCTTCCTTTTTCAGCAATGATATTCATAATCGCAGAACCAACAATGATGCCGTCCGCAAAGGTAGCGATGTGACGCCCTTGTTCCGGAGTATGGATACCAAATCCAACTGCACAGGGAGTATCGCTGTTTGCTTTTGCAAGTTCCACCATCTCCCTGGCACTGTCACTCAGGTTGGTTCGCATACCGGTAACACCCAATGAGCTTACACAGTAGAGAAATCCCTCACTGTGCCTGGAGACCGCAATGACCCGTTGTCTGCTGGTTGGGGCGATCATGCTGATCAACTTGATACCCTCCGCTTTGCAAGAATCCTTGATCTCACCTTGTTCCTCATAGGGAAGGTCTGGAATAATCAGACCGTCAAGGCCTGCCTGCCTTGCGCTGGAAAGGAACCGCTCCTTCTGATACTTGTACACCGGGTTGAAGTAGGTCATGCAGACCAAGGGGATCTGGGTGTGTTTTCTCAGTCGTTCGATCAGGGTGAAAAGATCGTGGATCTTGAACCCTGAAGCTAGGGCTCGTTCATCTGCCCGTTGGATCACCGGTCCTTCCGCTATGGGATCAGAGAAGGGAAGGCCCAGTTCCACGAGGTCCGCTCCTGCTTCTGCCATAGCGAGCACCAACTCTTCAGTCAGTGATATGTCTGGATCGGCACAGGTTACGAAAGGGATGAATGCGGTACCTTCACAGAAGGCCTGCTGGATTCGGTCATTCATAGAGTGTTTCTCCTTGGTAGCGGGCAATCGCTGCCACATCCTTGTCTCCCCGTCCGGAGAGATTGACCACGATGATTGCATCCTCCTCCAGGGTAGGAGCGAGCTTCATGGCGTATGCGAGTGCGTGGGCACTTTCAATGGCGCAGATAATCCCCTCTTTTCGACTGAGGTATGTGAATGCATCAACTGCCTCAGCATCGGTGATCGGTATGTATGTTGCCCGTTTGGTTGCATACAGCTGGGCATGCTCTGGGCCGATACCAGGATAGTCGAGTCCTGCACTGATGGAGTAGACCTCATCTATTTGTCCATCCTCATTCTGGCAAAAGATACTCTTCATCCCATGAAACACTCCCTCGCTGCCCTTGCTCAGCGTTGCTGCATGTTCGTTGGTATCGATGCCCTTTCCTGCTGCTTCACAACCGATAAGATGCACAGAAGGTTCTTCGATGAAGTCATGGAAGATACCGATTGCATTCGATCCTCCTCCTACACAGGCAATGATGTAGTCTGGCAATTTGCCTTCAGCTGCAAGTATCTGTGTCCTCACTTCCTGCCCGATGATTTTCTGGAAGTCCCTCACCATGGTGGGGAAGGGGTGTGGTCCCATGACCGAGCCAAGGACATAGTGGGTGTCATCTATCCTCCTGGTCCACTCCCTCATGGTCTCATTCACTGCGTCCTTGAGTGTTTTGGTACCGCTCTGTACAGGGTGAACCGTGGCACCGAGCAGGCGCATCCGGTAGACGTTGAGTGCCTGCCTCTGGCAATCTACCTCACCCATGAAAATCTCACACTCAAGCCCCATCAGTGCAGCTACCGTGGCCGTGGCAACACCATGTTGGCCAGCTCCGGTCTCCGCGATCACCCGTGTTTTTCCCATGTGCTTGGCAAGCAGGCACTGACCGAGAACATTATTGATCTTATGGGAGCCTGTATGGTTGAGGTCTTCGCGCTTGAGATAGACCTTGGCACCGGCGAGGTCCTTTGTCATATTCTCCGCATAGGTCAAGAGGCTTGGCCTGGCAGCATAGTTCTGGTAGAGGGCCCTAAGCTCACCCTGGAAGGTTGCATCATCCTTGAGTGAGTTGTACGCAGTTTCCAATTCCTGGATTGCACTCATCAGGGTCTCTGGTATGTACTTGCCTCCATAGGGGCCGAATCGTCCTGGTTCCATCGGTTACTCCTTGTGATAGGAGCATACATGTTTCTATTAATAGAATCAAGGTTTTTGGACAAGAATTTTGATTT
>NZ_JBFXGH010000077.1:0-10598 GCF_050178175.1 Sphaerochaeta sp. | reverse complement strand
CCCCGTATAAAACTGGAGAGAGATGAGGGAATGCTGCTCCCCACCAAAGCAATCAGAAGAAGTGAGACACCCAGTACAATACCGGTTACCACAGTGAGCGAGAGAAGATTGGAAACAGACCGTTTCATGCCTCCCCCCTTGCAGGGAAGCCTGCCATCAATAACCCAAGATAGGTCAAATCAACGTCTCCTTCTCTCTCGATTACATCAACAATCTGTCCACGATACATCACAGCTATGCTGTCACTTAGATCCAGTATCTCCTCAAGGTCAGAAGAGATCAAAATGACGGCAGAGCCTTGTCTCCTGAGCTCCAACAGTGTCTTGTGCACATCCTCGGTCGAACCTACATCCAGACCTCGTGTAGGCTGGCAGGCAATGACCACCTTCGCATTTCCATCCAGTTCACGGGCAAGTATCAACTTCTGTTGGTTTCCCCCCGAGAGATACCGTACGGGATAATCCAAGGATCCACTCTTGATTGCGTATTTCTCTACTGCCTGTTCTGTCAACTCACGAAGCTTCTTTCTTGCAATGAAGTGGTGATGATTGCACTCCCCTCCACGAAAACGGGTGAGCAGGAGATTCTCCTGCATATCCATATCCAGAACCAGGCTATCGAGCAAGCGGTCATCAGAGATATATCCAAAACCCAATGCCCTGCGTTGTTTTACCCCAAGGTGTTCCAAATGCTGGCCATCCAAGGTCAAGGAACCTTCCTTGACCTTTCGTATGCCGAGCAGTAACTCAGCAAATGCTTTCTGCCCGTTTCCATCGACTCCGGCAATCCCGACAATCCTTCCTGGGGGGACGTGTAAGGAGAGGGGACCTATGGACCCCTGAGCATCCTGTATGGAAATGGCGATCAACCCTTCACGATCATAGGAGAAGGGCAATTTGGTTCGCACCATCCTGTTGGGTTTCCTCCCAACCATCAACTGTGAGAGTTCTGCTTCATTCGTATCTTTTGTCCTGACGTCCCCTACCTTCTTCCCACCCCTGAGGACGGTTATACGGTCGGTTAGGGAGAGAACTTCAGCAATATGGTGGGTAATGATGATGACTGAGTGGCCTTCTGCTCTCAGGCGCCCCAGAATGTCGAACAGGCTCTCCACCTCTTGTGGTGTAAGTACTGCTGTCGGCTCGTCAAGTATGAGCAACTGTGCTTCCCGGTAGAGTACCTTGATGATCTCCACCCGCTGCTGCTGCCCAACTGAGAGAGAGCTTACCAGTGCCGTAGGATCGACTGCAAGGTTATAACGTTCACTTAAAGTGCGAATCTCCTCGTCGACCTGTTTGCGTTTGACAAATGGATACCCAGGACTTCTCAACCCAAGGGTGATATTCTCACTGACGGTCAGGGTGGGAACCAAGGTAAAATGTTGATGCACCATCCCAATCCTGTGGCTGATGGCATCCTTCGGGCTCTTGATCTGTATGGGTACTCCATCCAGGACAATAGAACCGCTATCTGCTTGATAAATCCCATAGAGAATATTCATCAAGGTGGTTTTGCCTGCCCCATTCTCACCAAGCAGGGCATGGATCTCCCCATGGTCTACATGCAAGTTGACCTTCGAATTGGCGCTCTTGCCAAAGAATGCCTTGTCAATGTTGATCATTTCCAGAAATGCCATGCCATCTCCTCAAACTGAGCGCGCTCCCCACTAGGAGAGAGCACGTCATATTCTACGATTATTTGGTACGCGTCTCGATCAAGGGAACAGTAAAGCTACCATCCAGAATCTGCTGCCTGGTTGAGGCAATCAGGTCCTTGACGTCCTGGGGAATCTTATCCTCAAAGCTGTTGTACCCTGAGATATCCACAACCCCATCCTTCATGCCGAGGTTGAATACCCCACCCTCATAGGTATCGGTACTTACCTTCTCTACTGCAGTCAGGACCAAGGCTGGTACACTGTAAATGGTGGAGGCCATTACCGTATCAGGGGCGATGGAGTTCTGGTCATAGGAATCACCGGTTGCAAGCAGCCCGCGCTCCTCAGCCGCCTTGATCACCCCGGTCCCTGCCTGGTTCGCACAGTGGGAGAGAACGTCTGCACCCTGGTCAGCCATGGAGAGAGCAGCTTCCTTTCCCAGTGCTACGTCAGTGAAGCTGCTTACATATGCTTCCAGTACCTTGATGGATGGATTAACCGCCTTGGCGCCAATCTTGTACGCTTCCAGAACCTTGACGATTGAAGGCTGTTCAAAACCACCAACAATACCGATGGTGCCGCTCTCAGACATGGAAGCTGCAAGCATCCCCATCAGGTACCCGGCTTCTTCACAAGCCATTACATAACTGGCGGCATTGTCGCTGTAGACATTGGACTCGATTGCCATGAACTTTGTATCGGGAAACTGGGAGGAGACCCTGACAGCCGGTTCACCGAACTGGAAACCATGTCCGATCACCAGATCATACCCTTGGGCTGCATAGTCGCGGAACGCTGCCTCTCCATCAGCAATCCCCACATTCTCTGAATATGCAGTCTGGAGATTGTATTTCTCCTCTGCCTCTTTCAGACCGGCAAATGCTACTGCATTCCATCCTTGGTCGTTGGCTGGCCCTGAGAGCAACAGCGCAACCTTCATCTTTCCGTCTGCTTCATCCTTCTCAGCTGCGCCACCAGCAAACAAGAGCGATGTTCCGAGTACCAAAACCAAACAAGCTACCAGCAATGTCTTTTTCATGTTCGTTACTCCTCTAAAGGGTTTCCCCTGTGAATGCACTACTTATCGGAAGATTGTGGGGAATAGAGAGCGTAGCCTTTCATCGCAAGCCTGCTCAGCCTGAACAGCCAGGCGTACTTCATCAATCCCGACCAGCTCACCGTCCTTGAATTTGATATCCCCACCGACCATGGTCATGGCTACCTCTCCGGTATATCCCACGCGGGCAAGGAGATTGCCCGGATCATGCAAGGTTCCAGCAAGTGGAAGCGTATTGGCATCGATGGCAAAAAGATCAGCTGCCTTTCCAACCTCGAGGGAACCAATATCATCCCTTCCCAGTGCCTTGGCCCCACCTACTGTAGCAGTCTTGAGCATCTCGTAGGCAGAAGGGGCTCCTCTCCGGCTCTTGCTATGGTAGGACTGGGCCAAGTAGGCCATGCGCAAGGAATCGAGCAGGTTAGAACTGTCATTGGTGGCAGACCCATCACAGCCAAGCGATACATTCATGCCTGCTCTCTCCATTGCTGGGATATCGATGATGGGAAAACCTCCCAAGACAGCGGGTGCTGGACAGTGGGAAAGTCCTGTCCCAGTCTGTGCCATTACCTTGTATTCATAATCCTGGAGTTCCCACCCATGAGCAAACCAGACATCCTCCCCAACAAACCCAATATCCTCTGCCCAGGCAAGTGTTCTCTTACCATAGCGTTCCATCATGATGGGGTTCTCCCCCTCTCCGAGGTGGGTATGAAGCCTAAGACCATGCTTCCTTGCAAAGGACAAAGACTCCTCAAAGGTTTCCTGGTAGCTGTTGATCGGTTGACAGGGGGCAACTACAATCTGGCTCATACTGTTGGGGTTTGGATCATGATATGCTTTCACCAAACGCTCACAATCAAGTAGGAACTCGTCGGTAGTCTCCAGCATCTCCCCAGGGATGGTACTCCCCTTCTCCCTCTCCAAGGTATTGCATCCTCTCCCTGCGTGGTATCTGATACCCAACAGGGAGGCAGCTTCCATCTGGCGGTCAACCGCTTCCTTTCCAGTCTTCTTGGTATAGCAGTACTGGTGGTCGAACGCAGTGGTACAGCCATGCTTGAGAAGATCTGCCATGGCAACAAGAGACGAGTAATAGATAACTTCACTGTCAATCTGGGAGAAAATGGGATAAATCTTGTCGAGCCAGTCGACCACAAGAAGATTCGGATAATCAATGGTTACCAGGTTTCGTACAAACGTCTGGAAGAAGTGATGGTGCGTATTCACCAACCCTGGATATACAATGTAGTTGCTTGCATCGATAACCTCGGCGTCTCCACGAGGAAGATTCTTTCCAATCTTGGCAATCTTGTATCCGTCGATCAGGAGATCACAATCGGAGTACACCGTATCAGATCCATCGCAACTCACGAGAGAGCGGATATTTGTAAGAAGTTTCTGGTTACCCATCACCTACCACCTTACCGGCTTGATGAGTGCACGATAAACCCTATAGTTACTATAGGGTCAAGAATAAACAGAATCTTTTTTGTAGTTCTTTATCTACGATGCAATAATCATGCGCTATGAGTACAGATACCTTGGTTGCTATTGCAGTTCTGCCATCTCTTCTTCACTCAGTCTTCTGATATACAATCCCTGTCCCAGATACCAGAGCTTTGCACTCTCCTCGAACTCCTCAGCGGCAAATACTGCTTCCTGAAGCGTCTTTCCTGTGGTGATCAGCCCATGGTTCTGCATAAGGTAGGTAGAGAACCCAGGTTTGGATCGGATATCCTCTGCAATCAGTGGAGAACCAGGCCTTCTGTAGGGAAGTATCCCAACCTTGTTCACCTTCATGACAAAATACGGTGTGAATGGGGTAAATGGGCTGCCATCCCTGAGGTCCTTGGTGCTGGCAAGCAAGGTCGCATAGGTGGAATGCAGATGAACCACCGCTCTGATCTCGCTGTGAGCAGCATAACAAGCTAGATGGAACGGTACCTCCTTGGTAGGGGCCTTTCCTCCAAGCAACGTTCCATCCTCCTTGAAGTGGGACACCTCCGCTTCATTCAAAATCCCAAAGGAGGAGCCGGAGGGAGTGGCAAGGTAGGTATTATCAGGAAGTTTTACCGAGATATTCCCCGCACTTCCCACGACAAATCCTCGTTGGTAGAGACTTGAGGCGAAGGAAACCAACTCACGTTTCATCTCAATTTCATTCATCATAACACTCCTGCGCTTTCTCAAGAAAAGATTCAGAACCGAAGTTCCCGCTCTTCAATACCAGCTGGAACTTCCTGTCCAAGGACTGCACCCAAGAAACTCCGGGGTCTATCTGCTCCCCTATCAGGTAGGCATCAACTCCCAAGGTGGAGGCAACCACCCCGCTGGTCTCTCCCCCTCCAACAATAAAGGTCTCGACTCCTTCTTGTGCGAGTATAGCTGTCATTCTTCCAAATACCTGCTCGATGATTCCTGCCAGATCCACTCCCTTGAACCGCTCCCGGTTATACTGCAGTTCCTCTGGTGAGCGCGTTGCAAAGACCATGGGAGCAAGCGTACTTCCCTGGTGGGCAAGTACCCACTGGGCGAGTGTCTCAGGATAAGAGGGGTCGTCCACACAAGCTTGCTCATCAATACTGAAACTCTCTGCCTTCTCTTTATAGTAGGCAACTTGCTTTTGCATCATCGCTGAACAGGAACCAGCGATAACCACTGCATTTGTCCTCTTAGGAAGGAACGCAGGCTTCGCGGTACCTCTCTCTCCAAGGGATTCAGCCCTCACTGTAGCAATTCCCTGGGCCAAGCCAGAGCCTCCGGTGACAAGAAGCATATCCTCGGTTGCCTTGGCTATCGTAGTTAAGTCCTCATCGTTGATGACATCGACGATAATGTTGTTCACCCCATCCTTTTCAAGTGTATCAATTCGATCCTTTACTGCTGTAGCCCCTTTCCTGACCACGTCATAATACACATGGCCATTGCAAGATGGACTCTGCATCGCAAGCAGATCTGCGAGTTTCGACATCCTCATTGGATTGAGAGGATGATGACGCATGGGAGAATCACTGAGCAGTTGGTCACCTACAAACAGGTAACCGTGGTACACGGTTCTTCCATTGATTGGAAGCGCAGGACAGATAAGTGTGCTGGAAAGCCCAAGCGCATCCCTGAGCGCATCGCTGATGGGACCGATGTTTCCTTTCTCGGTTGAATCAAAGGTTGAGCAGTATTTATAGTAGAAGTGGTCGCAACCAGCTTCCTGCAGGAAAGCAAGTGCTGAGAGAGCCTGCTCTACTGCTTCAGAGGAGGGAATGCTCCTTATCTTCAGGCTCATGACAATCGCATCAGTTTCGGGAAGTTGCCCTGTAGCAACAGGCTTGGCACACATGAGTGTTCTCATGCCTCCAGATACCAAGAAGCCGGCAATATCCACAGCCCCGGTAAAATCGTCTGCAATAACTCCTAGTTTCATACAACCTCTCACATCTTATTCTTATAGTACCGTTGCGTGACATAGTATGCCAATTTTCTACGCTTCCTATCACTGTCGACCAGACTTTTTCTATGGAGGAAGGATACCTAAGGAAGCGCATGTGTTACCACAGCGTACCCGATACCACTTACGGCACCTAAAATGAGTAATGCAATGGGTCCCAAAGGTATTTTTCGACTGTTCAAACAAACGAAGGCAAGAATAAATACGATAAGTGCGAAGATGTCAACCTGACCCATGTGCCCAAGCGCGAGTTGCAACAAGGAAAGTCCAGCGGTAAAGATGGCAGCAACCACTACCGGACGTACCCCTTCGAGCACACGTTTGAGCAGTGTCTGTTCCCGATACTTTGCGTAGAGATGTGCGAGCAGCAACATAATGATGACCGATGGCAGGATATTCCCAAGAGTAGCCACCACGACGCCGGTAATTCCTGCAACCTTCATTCCGACAAACGTTGCAGAGTTGATGGCAATGGGACCAGGGGTCATCTCAGCAATTGTTACCAGGTCGGCAAATTCCGTGGCGGTCAACCACCCATGGATATCGACAGTCTGTGCTTGGATAAGAGGCATCGCCGCATACCCGCCACCAATGCTGAACAAACCTATCTGGAAAAAGCTGAAGAAGAGCGTAAGAAGTATACTCATAGCTTCTTCTCCTTCTGGAGCAGGATCAAGCTCTGGATGATCGAGAAAGCTACGATACTTACCATTACCAGCATGATGTTTACCTTGAAGATAAACAACGCACTGAAACTCAGGACAAAGAGGAGAATGGGGAGCACTTGCTTCTTCTTCAAGAACGGCCTGAACAAGGCCCAGGTAACCTGCAGGACAATGGCCGCAACAACTGCCCGCATTCCATGAAAGGCTGCAGCAATCCAAAGGTTATCCTGCACTGCCTTGTAGCCAAGGCTGACCAGAGTCAGAATCATCATGGGAGGAAGGATGGTACCCAAGGTAGCAACCAAAGCACCGGGAATACCAGCTAAATGATAGCCCACCATCAGGGAACCATTGACAGCTATGGGACCGGGAGAAGACTGGGCGATGGTGATGAAATCAAGCATCTCCTCATCGTTTATCCAGCCGAGTTTTACCACCATCTTCTTTCTCATCAGACTGATGATGACAAACCCACCACCAAAGGTGAACAGACTCAGGGAGAATGTTGTCCAAAAGAGTTTAAAGAAGAATTTGAGATTGATCTCTGGTCTCTTCTTATGCTCACGAATCAGCACATCAGCCATCTCTCCTCCTACAATGCAAGCATCTGTTTTGCAACCAATCCAAGCCTTTCTATAGCATAGGGAAAGAATATTTTCATGGAAGCACAAAAGCGATACCCTTCCTCATTACGATACCGTTTACAGCCACCTCTGCAAAGGGCTCTCCAAGGACAGGAAGCACAATCATCAATTGAATTGGGAGAATCCTCAATGAATCGAAGGGTAGTCCGCTTCTCGTCAAGCGATACAATTTCATCTTCCACGATATTACCGAGGCAGTACGAATCGAGACAGTAGAAATCACAGGGATAGATGTCCCCATTGCTTTCTGCAACGTACTGGATAGAGCATACTCCAGCCATATCGCAAGCCTCAGGGGGATAGCCGGCTATCATCCCAACAAGGTTATCAAAGAACCTGACTGAGACAGGCTTCTTTTCTTGGTAGGAAGTAAACCAGAGATCAAAGAGATCCTTCAGGAACTGCCCATAAGCGGAGGCAGAGAGAAACTGTTTCCCTCCCTCCAGCATATCCATACAAGGTATGTACTGCTGGTAAACAAGTCCATGTTCCACGAAATAAGGATAGGCCATGCCGATATTCTGTGCCAATTCATTGGTGACTACACTCAGGATATTGAACTTCTCCCCTTCCTTTTCAAATGCGAGATGGCCTGCAACACACTCCTACCGCTTTTCCCCCCGTCCCTATCTTTTCTATGAAAGTCATTGAGCCGAGGAGGCCCATCGAGGGAGACTCCTACCAAGAAATCATGTTCTCTGAAAAACCTTGCCCACTTTTCATCAAGCAGCATGCCGTTGGTCTGGAATGCATAGGTAACCAGGGAGTCTTCCTTCTTGCTTGAAGCAACTTTGCTCACAAAGTATTCAAAGAAAGGAAGACCCGCTAGAGAGGGTTCTCCACCCTGAAATGCAAAGGAACAATGTTTTGCTGTTTCCAAGCACTTAGTGATGATTGCATCTGCTACGGTGTGACTCATCAATGGACGAATACCCTCCTCTCGGGTATCTGCCTCATCAAAATAGAAGCAATAGTCACAGCGAAGATTGCACGCAGCTGAAGCTGGCTTGATCATCATGGTAAGGTGTGCTCTGCGTGTATCCATTGGTTATTGTATAGCCTTTATTAAAATTATAGACAAGAACCCTTAAAAAGAATTTATGAGGCGTTAATTCCCCGAACACCCTTGTTCAATGCTTCACATCATACAGTTTCTTGCCTCGAACGGCTTCCTCCATGGGAAGCCCTGTATCGTAGTCCCACTGTCTAGGCTCATACTCCTCATTTTCGCGTTGACGAGTCAGTCCACTATTCTGCCAAGTTGGAACTCTATCAGATCTCCAAGGACGGGCCACCCACTGGTATCCTCGATATACATCACGAGTTTCATCCATATGCTCAACCAGAAGATCATGAAGGCGATTCCGTATATCACGACAGGAGTCATCCCCGATACGGTTCACCACTTCATGCGGGTCAGATTCCAGATCATACAATTCATCAATATCCATCAGATTGATGGTCAACTTCCAACGTCCATCGGTAATGGACCGCATCATCTGCAAGCCACCAAACCCATCATGATCCACCTCATACCTGGTAAACTCACAGAACACATGATCATTGATCCTGATTTCAGGATTATCAATCTGGGCGAGCATGCTCTTTCCTTCCAGTAATTTTGGAATGGGAAGGTTAAAGAAATCCAAAACCGTCGGAGTTATATCGATATGGCTTGCTGGATAATCCACAACAACCCCTTGGTTCCTTTCATTGGATGTTGCAGGCTTTATCAGCAATGGGATATTGGTTATCTCCTGGTAGAAGGCAGCATTCTTTGCCTGCAAGTGGTGGAATCCAAGCATATCGCCATGATCTGAGGTGAAGATTACCATCGCATCTGGAGCGACCTTTTGTATCTGGTCAAGAACTCTCCCTATCTCATAATCAACAAAACTATTGCAGCCAAGAAACAAGGAAAGCATCTTTGAACTCTTTCGTAGCTCCTCTGAACTCTTTTCCAGATCACTCCCAGCCCATAATCGCTGGAGCAATGGTTTCGTCTTAAGGTTGTCATGGAAGGCTGGATTGTCGTCAAAGGAAAACCCATCATACATGGTATTAAATGGAGCTGGACAAATACAGGGACCGTGAGGCTCGTCATAAGAGACGACCAGGAAGAAATCCTCTTCTTCATGCTTTTCCAGGTAACTCATTGCCTTATTTGAGACTCGGTGAGCATAGGTCATATCTTCACTCCAGCTCTCATCATAGGCTGTTTCAGATTTTCTTGAGCGCATGCGGTCCTTGTCACTCAACTCCTCGAGATAATTGTGCATATCATACCAGGCTTCAGGATCCCACCCTTCCGGGCAGATCCCCAAACCAAAATAATCCCCTCCATCAAGATGCCATTTTCCCGTATATGCAGCTTTGATCCCTTGATCACTGAGACGTTGTCCCAATGTCTTCACATTAAGCCCTAGAGGAACATTATTGGAAACAACCCCATTTGAATGAGGAAACGTTCCCGTAAACAATGCTGAGCGCGCTGGTCCGCATACCGGTTGACAATCATATGCTGCATTGTATCGAATTCCAGCCTGTGCCAAACTATCCAGATTGGGGGTTTTCATACGTGCATCCCCATAGCAACCAAGCATATCTTTTCTTGTAGTATCGGTCATAATAAACACTATCTGTCTGGGCATATATGTCTCCTATTTCTAACCTTTCACAGCACCTGCAACCAGGCCTTTTATCATATATTTCTGGAAGAAGAAGAACAGTAACACTACCGGTATGGTCCCGATGATTGAGATGGCATTCACCAACGACCAATCATAGGAAAGTTCTCCCAGATACCGTAAGGCGATTCCAACCGACAATGTGCGCAGCTCATCAGACTGTATAAGTGTTGCGGCATGAAGGTAATCGTCCCATGTCATGAGAAATGCATAGATACCTACAGCAAGCAACCCTGATTTTACCAAGGGTGTGACGATGGTAAAGAGAATTCTCCAGCGGCCAGCCCCATCAACAAAAGCAGCTTCCTCGATATCCCTGGGAATATTTGCAAAAAAACTTGCCATCAGGATGATGCAGAAAGGAACCTGTGTTGCAAGTAATGCAAAGATTAGTCCTCCCCGGGTGTTGATAATTCCCAGTCTGCCCATAATTGCATATAAGC
>NZ_JBFXGH010000076.1:2387-10667 GCF_050178175.1 Sphaerochaeta sp. | reverse complement strand
CTTATGAAGGCGTTCTACCGGCTCCTCACCAAGTAGTCGTGTTATGCGTAAGAATTGTTCTGATCTCATCATTGTTCCTTATCAGCTCATCATGGGTGCATCCACTGAGTTTGCTGAAGTTCTCAATCTGTGTCCAGAGTATCTGGGAGTAATCCCCCATCTGGAAATCAGTTTCCAAGGCATAGGGAAGAGTGACCAGTCTCTTCCCCTCGCTTGCCAGTTTGCTTTGGAAGAGCCTGCTCCCATAACTGAGTATGACGCCAAGCTTGGAAGCCTCCTGTGCAGTTTCCCAGCTTCCTGTGTAGCCGTGCCAGAGAAGCACAGGGAGGTTTGGCTGGAGGGAGTGGAGAATGGAGAGCATCCTTCCGTCTTCCTGTACGCAGTGCAAGCTTACACTTCGTCCCAGTTCATAGGCCAATGCGAGGGTATCTTTCAGGAAGGCTTCCTGCTGTTCAATTTCTGGAAACCTTCTGTCCAGTCCTACCTCGGCTATCTGCAGTGATCGGTGCTTTTTCAGTATGTACTCAAGAGCAGCTATTTCCGGTAGTGGCTTCTCAGCAAGTGCCCCGATCCCCCCCAGTGCCGGAGGTGAGAGTGAGGAGAGCAAATGCCACTCATCCCTGCTGCTGGTGGCATAGAGTGCGTTCTCTCTCATGCTGGAGCCATAGTGGCGATGTGCGTCAAACATGGTTCAATCCTAAGGACGAAGAGCCTGCTCAGTCAAGTTAGAGCAACAGGAGATAGGTAACCAATATACTCAGGAGTATCGGGAATATCATGCTGTTCTTGCGGTAGGCTATGAATGCTGCACAGAGAATACCGATAAGCCCTGCATACCAGTGTCCTTGGAAGTCAAGGATGACACCGGGGAAGATGAGGGGGCCAAGCGCAGCAATGGGGAGAAGGCGGAGACTCCTGGAGAGAAACCTCGGGAGCTTGTCAAGGAAGGAGGCATAATAGGGAAGAGCCCTCACCAGGAAGGTGGCCAGTGCACTGACAAGGATGGGGATAAGAAATGGAAATGTTTTCATCATACCTCATCCTCACTGTCACTGATGACCAGGGCCCCAAGGAAACTTGCTGAGAGCATGCTGATGACGAATGACCAGCCAATCGCCAATGACCACCGTACGATCAGGTAGGCGTTCAGTGCTGCCGAGAATCCTGCAATTGCAAGAACCCTGAACCCCTTTTGGTGGAACTCCTGTGCCAGGAGAGAGCTGAACATCGCATAGAGGGTAACCCCAACTGCAAGCTGGAGTGCAGAAGGAAGAATCATGCCGACAAGGAATCCCACAGCAGTACCACTGACCCATCCAATGTATGCAGTCAATTCCAACCCTGCCAGATACTCTTTGCTGATGGGTGGCTTATGAAGGACAGCGACACTGAAAACTTCATCGGTGGTACCATGGGCAAGCAATGCCTTCCTCCAGCCACTGCCCCCTTTTTCCAGATTCCTGTTCAGCTCAGCGCCCATGAAGGAGTAGCGCAGGTTCACCAACAAGACACTGACGAACAACTCAGCCAGAAGGGCTCCCCCTCCGATGAGGTTCGCTGCCAGAAACTGTCCGCTGCCAGCAAAGTTGGTCAGTGAAAAAAGTACCGCTTCCCAGATGCGCATCCCAAGATCCCTGCAAACAAGGCCGAAGGCCATGGCGGTTGGGAAATACCCAACAAAAATGGGAAATCCTTCGATGCAACCTTCCCGGAAGGTGAGTTTGGCGTGCGTTGCTGATTCCATGGTTTGCAGATTAGTGATTCTGCCGGTTTCCTGCAAGTGGCATTCATGATAGACTACACCTCCCAGGAGGTGTATATGGCTGTCTATCTCGCAAATACTGGATTGCAATTACTCAGCAAGGACGGGACCCTCGACCAAAAACCCTTGATGCAATGGTTTCATGAAGCCAAGCGCATCCCAGCGCAACAGGGCTCCTATTACACGAAGATGCTGGACAGTGGCCTGACCATCATTTTTCGTACGGTGGCTGACAAGGAAGACCTGCAGATTGTAGGTTTGGACATGCATATGAGTGGACGGTGCCTCTGGTCCGGGAAACCTCTGGTACAGATCGGCAAGGCAGAACCGCTCTCGCTCACTCTCCTGATGACCAACGATTCAGAAAAGAGTGCCTTCATTGCCACACTTGTCCATGCAGCGACCCTTGAGCAAATTGATGAGGACACACTGTTGGATTTGCAAGTCTGTGCATTTCCCCAGGCTCTCGATGTTTTTGACAGCAGGGAAGCCTATGAGACGGTTACTGAAGAGGGGGCCCGACTTGAGGACAAGAAATTGCTTCCATTCAACTACATCATGGCACGTGATGAGAGCCTCAGTGAGAAGGATAGGGAGCGTTTTGCTGCAGAGGAGCAGATGATGTTGCTTTGTGGTCCTGTGCTTGGGGTGGAGAACCGTAAGCATGGTTTTCAGGATACCGGGTGTACGGTAGCCACCATCGCCACGGAAATGGGGCATCTAGATCTTGTCTTTGCCCCAGAACAACTGCAACAGCCCCTGAAAAAGGGCTCCTATGTAGTTGCGAGCTGTGCAATCAGTGCAGATGTCCTGACCGACTAAAACCGTTTGGTATATGCGTGGCAGTAGGGAAGGGTTCCCTTCTTCTCGTAGTAATCCTGATGGTAATCCTCCGCTGGGTAGAATACCGCTGCCGGGCGGAGGGTGGTAGCAATCTTCAATCCCTTTTCCTCAAGGATTCCAATAAGGCGTACCCCCACATCGAACTCATGTCTTGAACGGTAGAATATGGCAGAGAGATACTGGTTCCCGATATCAGGTCCCTGCCCATTGGCCTGGGTGGGATCGTGGATCTCAAGGAAATACTTGGTAAGTTCCTCGTAGGATATTTCCAAGGGGTTATAAAGCACCTTGACGGCTTCCAGATGCCCGGTGGTATGGGTCAATACATCCTGGTAGCTTGGATTCTCGACAGTCCCTCCCGTATAACCAGACACTGCTGAGTATACGCCTTCCTTCTGGGCGAACAAGTGTTCGACTCCCCAGAAACATCCTCCGGCAAACACCGCCTCAGCCACCGGCGTGCCATCCCTGAAGACCAGGGAGAGGGAATTGACGCAATGCCTTGTATTGGTATCGGTGAAGCGTTCCCCTTCAAAGACGTGTCCCAGATGTCCACCACAGGTGGCACAAAGTATTTCAGTCCGCATTCCGTCGTCATCGATCTTACGTTTTACTGCATGGGGAATCTCCTCATCGAAGGATGGCCACCCACAGCCGGAGTGGAATTTGGTCTCTGAACTGTACAGGGGGGAGTCACACCACTTGCAGTAGTAGGTTCCCCAATCTGTTGTATCGGTATACTCACCGCTGAAGGCTCGTTCCGTGGCCTTTCCCACGATGATGGCGCGTTCTTCACTGGTAAGGGAATTCTTCAATGCTTCATCAAGAGGTTGGTAGGAGAAACGGTCTGTATCAGCCATGGGTACTTCTTCCTCACTTATTGTCGGTATTTCTCGTTTATACAAGGCGAATGAGAGTAGCAGGAACACAACCAAGAGCAATGAAATGATCATGAGGACTGTTTTCATCTGCAGATTCTCCTTGACTCCACTGTAACACGGGTGCTACCAGAATCGGAAGATAATTGCACCTGCCTTCTTTTTGTATGTAGCATACGCAGGATACTTCGAGGCAGTGATGCTCTCTGTGAAGATGGTGGATCCAATGAACAAGAGCGTCAGCAAGATCGGGCCAGCGATGGTATAGTGCAACAGCGGCCCATGGAATGAGACCGAATAGAGGTAGATGGACCACCACACCCCCAGCTCTCCGAAGTAGTTGGGATGACGGCTGTATCTGAAAAGTCCAGAACTACGGAACCCTTGGGTATACTCATCCTCAAGTTCATCCTTTCTGGGAAGCAATTGGTACTTGGCTTGCTGGAAGGTATACTGCTGTTGGTCTGCTATGGTCTCAATACCCAGGAAAGAGACAAACAAGAAGATTGCAATGAAGGAGAGTGGGGTGAATGGCACATTCCTCGATGGGAGCAGCCCCAGTGGGCTGGTGAATGCGATGAAGAGGAACTGCTGGTAGAGCGCGATAAAGAACATGTTGAAAAAGAACCAACCTACAGGGTTTCCGATTTTCTCATGCAGTATTTTCCAACGATAATCCTCTTCCCCGGTATACCCTCCACGACGGGAAAAATTGAAGGTCAGCCTTGCACCCCAGATGGTAACCAACAGGGCTGCAACGACCACCGGCAATGAGAACCCTGCCTTGTAGGCATAGATCCAGGCAAACGCTACAGGCAGTGTGCTCCACAGCCGGTCGGTCCACGAGTAATCCTCCGTGAGTAGTGAAAAACAAAGACTAATCAATACAGTGCCCAACGTGATACCGCCCACTTGGTACAGCACTGTCTCATCAGCGAACGGCCCGAGGACTACAAAGCCAGATAAGAGGGCCACCATGATAAAAAAGATCATTATGGTTGTTGGGTTTGCTTTCATGATAAGCAGTATACCAAACCAAGGATCGGGAAAACAAGCAAGATTTCTGCCTGCTTGAGAAGCCTTCCCAAATTTTTCCCGGTGACGTACACTGAGGATCATGACCAAGAATAAACGTCTTCTTACACTCATTTCTCTTACGCTTCTGCTTCTCTTCCTTTTCTTGATTCTGAGAAGACCATATACGATATCTGTCACACAGTTTGAGCAGGCTCCTCTCAGTGCCCTGGCAGTGATTGAGTCCAGGAAAGCAACCCAGGTGACACTGGTGTTACCTGGAAGGAACCAGAATGACCTACGCTTTACCTTCAGGGGGTATGATACCTACCATGAGATCCCCGTTCTTGCTCTCTACCCAGGGACCAGGAATGATGTGGAGTTTTATCTCACTACAAGAGAAGGTGATAGCTACCAACAAAAAGTGACTATTGAGACAGAAGAACTGCCAGAGGATTTTCCCGAGATTGGGTATGAACGAGTGCTTCCTGGCCAGATTGCAGAAGGTTTTACCTTCTTGCACCTCGGCCGCTATAATGAAGACGGAAACTACCGTGCGCTTCCCTGTGCCGTTGATTCCTACGGGACCGTTCGCTGGTATTACCAGGGAGATATTGGTCATGTCATGAAGATGACCGAGCAGGGGACCCTTCTGATCCAGGAGGGCGACTCCCTTGTAGAGATGGACCTGATGGGAAGGAAGGTACGGACACTTCCTCCACTCATGTACGGCCTGCACCACGACGTGGCATTCATGGAAAACGGAAACCTTCTTGCCTTAAGCACTGCTCCTTCTTCATTTGAGGACGGGGTGGTGGAACTTGATGGAGAGACAGGATCCTATGTGCAAGGTTGGGATTTTCGAGAGATTCTTGACAAGGATCGTCCGTCCCAGCCAAGAAACCTGGAACCTGCCGACTGGCTCCATCTCAACGGTATTGATTATGACCATCGTGATGACAGCTTCATTGTCAGTGGCAGGGACCAGAGTGCTGTGGTGAAGGTCGACAGGGAGAGCGGAAATCTGCGTTGGATACTGGGGAACCATGAGCATTGGGAAGAAGCATATCAGCCTTATCTCTTACAACCCGAGGAGAGCCCTTTTGCTTGGCAGTGGGGCCAACATGCCCCTATGGTACATCCTGAGCTACCAGGAAGGGTGCTGTTATATGACAATGGAAATGAGCGGTCCTATAGTGAGCCCCTCGATCCCACAGATAATTATTCCCGGGCTGTTGAGTTTGAGATTGATGAGAAAACCATGACCGTACGACAAGTCTGGGAGTACGGGACAGGGAATGGCAGTACTACCTTTACCCCATTCATCGGGGATGCAAACTATCTGGAGAATGGGAATCGTCTGATCTGCTTCGGGGGAATTACCAAGAATCTGGAGGGAGAGGCAGTTGAACTCTTTGATTTTGCGAACAACTCCCTCAATGACATGAAAATTTCAGCGAAGGTAGTAGAGGTCACTGCAGATTATCCAGCCAAGGAAGTTCTGGTATTCTCCTTCAATGATCCTGATCCGACGAGCTATGCAGGGTATCGTGTGTATCAGGCAGAGCGCTATCCTCTGTATCATCCATCCTTGTTGCAGTAATAACCATTACGACTGTTTTTGCCCCAAGGTCACAGAGGGCCTGGCGTTTTTCAGTGAATAGGATGGATATCCAGCCAAGGCCAAGACGACAGGTTGAGCAAAAAAAAGGATGAGATACCGGAGAAGCGCTCTCCCAAGGACGGCTTATTCCTTGTAACGTACAAACGCTGATAGAGAGCAGATGGTCAATTGCATAGGGCCATCTACCTTCTCCTTGATTGACGGTAATGCATGTATCTATGACAGGCAAGGAAAGAAAAACCATGAGTATATCTCTCGGATACACCCATGGTTTTACTATAAGGACATGAATCAGGTTATGCATCCAGCGTATAGTGGATCGCGTATACCCCTGAACCGGCTTCAGCCTCCAGGA
Organism: Sphaerochaeta sp.; assembly: GCF_050178175.1. Classification (GTDB taxonomy): domain Bacteria; phylum Spirochaetota; class Spirochaetia; order Sphaerochaetales; family Sphaerochaetaceae; genus Sphaerochaeta. Next base: position 4,191 of record NZ_JBFXGH010000076.1, on the reverse strand, counting down.
TGTCCTCACGCTTTGCAAAGGTGAGAGCATCTCCATCAACCAGTGTAGCTCCATCCAACAAGCGGATGGTGGCGGTGGTATTGGCTGGAACTGTTACACGCAAGGTTACAACGTTCGTCTTGCTCTCTCTCTCCCAACGGATTCCAACTTCACCATAGACCGATTGATAGGATGCTTCCACCCAAGTGAGGTTTCCCCCAATCCTCGGGGCAATGATCGCATGTTTGTATCCTGGTTTGTGCTCATCAATGTCCAGACCTGCAACAACACGGTACAACCACTCACCAATTGCGCCGTAGGCATAGTGGTTGAATGAGTTCATGTCCGGGCTCCACATTGAGCCATCCGGTTTGATACCATCCCAGTGTTCCCAGATTGTGGTGGCTCCCTTCTTGACTTGGTACAACCAGGAGGGGAAGTCATCCTTGAGCAACAACTCATACGCTTCATCCAGGCAACCGTTGGAAGAGAGTGCATGACAGAAGTACGGGGTACCGACAAACCCTGTCACCAGGTGTCCATCATGTTCAGCCAGCAACTTCTTCAGATTCTCCACGGTCTTTGCAACAAACTGCTTTGGGGCAAGATTGAAATGAAGCGCAAGAATATGTGCGGTCTGTGTCTGGGCGGTCATGGTACCATCGGCATTGAAGAAGGTTTCCTGGAATGTCTGCACAATCTTGTCATGAAGTGCAGCATACTCGTTCGCCACATCTTCCTTTCCGAGAATCCTTGCAATCTTGACAAAAAGACTGGTGGAATAGGCATAGTAGGCAGTACATGTCAAATCGTTTGGAGTGGCTCCAAAGTAGCTTCCTTCCTCAGCATCCAATGCAACCCAGTCGCCGAACTGAAGCTTGTAGTTCCAGATGTTGTCCTTTGCATGGGTTTTCATGAAGTCAATCCAACCCTTCATGCTCTCATACTGAACCTCCAGGATTGCAGTATCACCAAAGGTGAGATAGAGCACCCATGGAATGATGATTGCAGCATCAGCCCATGCTGTAGCAGAGTGGGTTCCCTTGTTGAGCAACCAGTTGTCAAACGGGTACTTGTACAGTACATCTGGCACTACATGGGGAACGCCCCCTTCCTTGGTCTGGTCAAGGGCAAGGTCCTTGAGCCATTTCTTGAAGAAGGTATAGGTTCTCATATTATAGCTTGCTGTGCGGCAGAAAATCTGGGCATCACCTGTCCATCCAAGACGTTCATCACGCTGAGGACAGTCGGTGGGGACATCGACGAAATTACTCTTCAATCCCCACAGGATATTATGCTGCAGCTGGTTGAGATCAGGGTTGGAACACGCAAAGCTACCCGTTTGTGGCATGTCGGAGTGAATAACATAGGCCTTGAAATTATCAAGATCTGCGCGTCCTGGGAACGTTTCAACATGGATGAACCGAAACCCAAAAAAGGTGAAATGGGGACGATATACAAATGGTTTGTCATCCTTGATGGTGTAGGTTATTCGCTGTTCAGCCCTGCGGAGGTTGTCGGTGTAGACATTGCCGTCCTTATCCAGTACTTCGAAACAACGCAGGACTATGGTCTCTCCTGCCTTTCCTTTACCCCTGATCTCCGGTAATGCGCTCATGTTCTGGCCGAAATCGATGACCCGCTCTCCCTTTGGTGTCGTGAATGCAAGGGTGGGGGCCATGACCTCCTGAAGCGCAACAGGGGAGCCCTCCTGTGCCTCAATATGTTCTGAAGTACAAGGAACTGCTTTAGCTGCACGCCATGAAGTGTCATCAAATCCTGGCTTGTCCCAACCATCCTGTTCCAGGGAAGCATCATAGGTCTC
>NZ_JBFXGH010000076.1:0-2287 GCF_050178175.1 Sphaerochaeta sp. | reverse complement strand
CCCTGAGCATCCGCTTCGGTGACGACTCTCACCCGTGCCCAGTAGAGAACGCCTTCATCCGGGGTGAATCCTGGCACGCGAACCTGTGCAGAATCACTGCTCTCCACCAGGCCGGTGTCGAACAGTGGAGAGGCAAAGGATGACTCATCAGCTATCTGTATCTGATACTGTTTCTGTCGACAATTCCTAAATGGTGTGTCGATTACCCAAGAAAACTGTGGTCCCTCGGTAATTCCTACAACATGGTCAAGATAATTGATCTGCAGCTTGGAAACTGTTGTCATGATATTACTCCAATTTTGTTTTATGCGCTTGCAAGGGGTTTCTTGCATCCAATACCAAAAGTCAGCCTTTGACAGCCCCTCCCATCATTCCTGCTACCAGTTGACGCTGGAAGAAGATGAAGATGATCAAGGGGATGATACTCACTACCACTACGTTTGCAAACAACAAATTCCACTGGGTGCTGAACTGGCTCATGAATGAGTACAGTGTCAGAGGAGCGGTAATGTTCTTTGCACCGGGAAGGAAGTACAGTGGACCAACGAAGTCATTGAAAATATTGACCGACGTAGTTACGACTACCGTCACGATCGCTGGCTTGAGCAGGGGGAGTATGACCTGGAAGAAAATGGTCAGGGGGCTGGCCCCGTCAAGATACGATGCCTCGTCAAGATCGCGTGGGATGGTGGACATCGCCGTCCTGAAGATCATGGTTGCAAATGGCATGAACAAGGCCACATCGATCATGATCATACCGAACATCGTCTTATAGATTTTCAGGTTCTGCAAGAGGAAGATGGTAGGTACCACCGCTGGAGGGATCATCAATCCTATGATTAAAAGGGACATCAGGATAGATGCGGACTTGTCATTCTTTCTCTGAGCCACGAATGCGAATAGGGCAGAGAAGACCACAATCAGGGCCACTGATCCGACGGTAAGCAACGTACTGTTCAAAAGTGCCCTAAACATCCGGTAATCACCATATGCAACGACTTCCTTGAGATTCTGGAAAAACAGATTCTGCGCAGGTAGGCTGAAACGCAGCAAAGCTGCTTCCTTGCTGCTCTTGGCAGCCATGAGAATGATATAGACAAATGGCACGATGAAGATGATTGTCAAGAAGAGGAATACCAGTATATTCGACGCAATATATGCAGTTTGTTGTTTCCTGGATTTCATAGTTCAATCTCCCTGCTGTTGAAGAATCGTCTGAGCGGAAATATCAGGATGGTAACCATGACAAAAAGGATGACATTCCCTGCAGTTGACAGACCGTAGAATCCTGCCTGGTACTGTTTGTAAATGACACTGGTCAATACATCCGATGCAAAACCAGGTCCGCCTCCAGTCATTGCCCAGATAAGATCGAAGGAACGAAGACCTCCGATGAAGGAGAGCAGTATAACGGTGAACGTGGAGTTTCTTACCAAGGGAATGATTACATGGCGGAACTTGATCCAGAATCCACCCTCGAGTTTCATGGCATCAAAATAGTCCTGAGGAATTGAGATGATACCTGCCATATAAATTACGGTTGCAATACCGATTCCTTTCCAAACATCAACAAAAATAACTGAATAGAGTGCTATGTGAGGGTTTCCGAGCCAGTCAGGTTGCGGTAGGCCCATGGAGCCCAGCACCACATTGATCAATCCAATATTGGGTTGCATAAGAACAACCTAGTAAACCAATACCATTTCAGCATTAATCATTCCCCATATCCTGGTCTCAAACAAAACAGATTTGTGGAAAACAACCTTTGCTAAGAACTATCAAGCACAACTCTTTCCAAAAGAAAATGCTCAAGGTTCTTCTTCCTTTCTAGGATATTGAAACATGTACTGCCTAAACATCCTACCTTTAGTGTACAACCGCTTTTCTAAACGTGCCTGCACAAAGCATTCAATTTTTAGCACGATTTTCCCATTACCAAATACTGATAATACCTATCGATATACATGGTCTATACTCCTTGAGCCAGAAAAAAACCTGCCACATTGTTCTGTAGCAGGCTTGATATCTTATACTTTGTTAATAAACTGTTTCAGTCCCTCATGATACCCTTCTGGGTCATCCCACATGGCCATATGCCCTGCATTTGGGCAGTATAGGTATTCACCCTTCGGCAGCTGCTTGGCCATCCACTCCATATACGAGGGGTCCATGGTGTCATACTCGGCGCCGATAACCAGGGTGGGTATGGTAATCTTGGGCAGGTCTTTTGACCTATCCCAGGTCTCCAGTACGCCTGCAATACCAAATTCACTGGGGCCTTGCATAT
>NZ_JBFXGH010000075.1:5905-10669 GCF_050178175.1 Sphaerochaeta sp. | reverse complement strand
GTCAACGCCTTCCAGGCTATGGATGGCAGGGGGACACTGACGCTCAGCTGTATTGAGCAGGATGATTTTGTACAGGTGAAAGTTGCTGATACAGGTTGTGGTATTCCTGAACAGCATATGAACCAGCTATTCACTCCATTCTTTACCACAAAGGCTCCAGGAAAGGGTACAGGGCTGGGCCTTGCCAACTGTTACAGCATTGTGGACAAGATGCGCGGGAGAATCCGTGTTCGCAGTGAAGTGGGAAAAGGGTCGGAGTTCACTGCTATATTCCCTCTCAACGAAGAGAGCAAGGAAGTCATCAAATTCTCCTTGGTGGAGGACCACCATGGGATGAATGATGTCTTTTTCATCCAACGGAAGGTACTGGTGGGAGAGAAGGGCTATATCGAGGAGTCAATCCACCGGAAGGAGGATGAGAAGGCAATACATATTCTTGCTTCCAAGGGATTGCAACCTGTTGGAACGGTCTCCCTGATGACCAGTGAACACTTCTGGCCGCTCCCTATATCCAAGTACTTCGACATTGAACCAGTCCTGAAGACCAAGAAGTGTGCTGAAATCATTCGCCTTGCAGTGCTTCCTGAGATGCGGAACACCTCTGCCTCCATCGGTTTGATCATCCTGGTTTTCCTGCTGGCTCGAGCAGTCGGTGTTGAGGAGCTGATCATCGACGTGTTTGCTGACGATACCAAGACCAAGAAGCTGTACAAGAAGTTTGGGTTTGTGGAAGTTGGATCCTATAATTCCCCCTCTGAGGTGACGGTACTGGTCTTGCAGAGCAAGTCCACCTTGGAGAAGGATAGGTCCCAGCTCAGGCACTTCGTCCGTCCCCTCTTCCAACGTCTGAGGACGATGTTCGACCTCGGACCATATACCCAGGCGGTACATCAGGAGATGGATAGGATTCTCAGTGCCGACTCCGAGGAAGAGACAGAAGAGCAGATTGGCTGATCAGGTGCTGGAACGCTGAACCAGGCTGACGGGGAGTACGATGCGGCTTTGCCTTTCTGTACGCTCCCAGCCGACAATGGTCTGGATTGCCTGTGCGCAGAGCTCTTCGATAGGCTGATGGATGGTAGAGAGTGCCGGGCTTAGGAGCCGGGCAAGATCAACATCATCAAATCCGATGACCTTTACTTCCGTTGGGATACACAGTCCACGCTTGTGGCAAATCTGGATGACTTGGGCGGCAATGACGTCACTTGATGCAAAGACCCCATCGATGGCGGGATCGTCAGTGAAGAGGGTGTTGATCAGGTCGGTATAATCAAGCTGGTTGAACTGTCGTTTGCTGGCCTGTACCACATGAAAGGAAACTGAAGCCTCCTCACACCTCTGGGTGAACCCCTGTACACGCTCCTCGCTTGATCGCCCTCCATTTATCATGACCAGATGCTTGCACCCCTGGGAGAGCAAATGCTCTGCAGCGAGGCGACCACCCATACCGTTGTCGCACAGAACAGCTGGTACTGAAGGGCTGATGGAGCGCTCCAGGGTAACCACCGGAAGATTGACGAGAGAGCGGATGGAATTCCTGCTTTGGGTACAGAGAATGATTCCGGCAACCTTGTTTGCCTTGAGCATGTCGATGTACTCGGCTTCCTTTTGTGCATTGCGTTGTGCATTGCAGACAAGGAGCTTCAAGCCTAGGATGGAGGCATGGTATTCCAAGGCATTGATCACTTCGCTGTAGTAAGGATGCAAGAGGGAGGGGACGATAACCCCCAGCAGGGTTGTCTGCTTCTGGGCAAGGGAACGAGCTACCTCACTGGGATGGTAGTCCAGTTCCTGCATTGCCTGACGCACTTTTTCCTTTGTTTTCTCACTCAAATAGCCCCGGTTGTTCATGACCCTGGAAACGGTGGTGACAGTAACGCCTGCTTTAAGGGCAACATCCTTGATTGTAGGCATATTACAGCCTCATCAGGGTATGATCCCCTTCCTCAATCGTGAAGGAGTAGGATGCGAAGTCAGCGTTCAGGGTTATGGCTCTTCCCCTGTGTTCCCAGGTGATGACCAAGTGCTCTTCATCAGTGGGCTCCACCATCTGGAAGATGCCATCAAAGGCGGGGTGGGAGGAGCGAAGTTCCATCAGCAGACGTAGAGCAACCACCACCGGTCGCTTGACCACCTCATCAACCTCTTCCTTGGTGTAATAATGCCGGTTGATGTTTCTCCCTTCCTTTGTCTTTTCAAGCAGTTCCAGGTCATTGCTTCCTGCGAGCATTCCCACATAGTAAATCTGAGGAATGCCTGGGCTGAAGAACTGGACTGCCCTGGCAAGCAGGTACGCACGATCATTTTCTCCCAGGGCGGAGTAATAGGTGCAGTTGATCTGGTAGATATCCAGGTTGTTGTACGTTTCGCTGTTGTAGATTCTCTTGACATTTGCCCCATGATCGTAGAGATGTTCCTTGGTTGCCTCAATCTCCTCATCAGGCAGAAGGCCGTAGACATCCACCACGCCGATTCCATCATGGGTATCAAGTGTGGTGTATTGGTTTCTGGGACAGATGGCAAACCAGTTTTTCAGGTACTGGGTCTGGTGGAAGTAGAGAGCATGGAGCATCAGCATAGGCAATGCGAAGTCATAGACAGGATAGCTATGGCTGGCAAGCTTAAGCTGGATGGAGTAGTGTTCATGGATTTCAGGCAGCACGTCAGAGCCATATTTCTCGACTACACTGCGGCATTTGGCCAGTAGATGCCAGGTCTCCGGCTCAACGAAGAAACAGTCGGTGTCCTTCTTCTTGACTGCATAGGCAAACGCATCCAGGCGAACAATCTTTGCTCCATGCTGGGCAAGCCTGGCAAGATTCGCTTCCATGAAGGATTCTCCCAGATCAGTCTGTACGTTCAAGTCAATTTGTTCTGCACTGAAGGTACACCAGAGTTTCCTTTTCTCACCACCAGAGAAGGTAACTGTTTCATAGGGGTCCTTTGGCTTTCGCTTGTAAATCTTCTGGATTTGCTCCTGAGTGGGTTCTCCCCCCCAAAAGGTCTCATAGTCGATGAAGTAGTCCTTGCTTGGAGAGTCAGGACCCTCGGCGAGGTACTTCTTCAGCAATGGGCTCTTGGCGGAGATATGGTTGATCATATAGTCGAAGACCAGGTCATAGGTTTCTGCAAGATGGTCGATATCTTTCCAGGAGCCAAAGGCTGGGTCTACCTCTTCATAGGTGTATGGTGCGAAGCCCCGGTCCCCTGAGGAGGGAAAGAACGGGAGGATGTGCAATGAGGTCAATGCCTTGCTGAAATGTTTGGAAAGGATTGTATCCAAGTCGGAAAGATTAGATCCCATTGAGTCGGGATAGGTGATAAGCATGACTCCATTTTTCATAGCTTCCTCCATCTGGTTTGAGATTTCACTATGCTATACCGTAAGGTATATGTCAAGCGTTTGACATATTTTCAGTATGCTATTTTTCAGGGAGTGTAAAGCGTACGATTTTCCAGGAATAGTGATGGATAGGACTCAATAAACTATGGTTTTTAGCGAACTATCTGTATTTCCCAAAACATATTCTTTGACCGATAACAAAGAAATGCAAAAAAGTTCTTGACAGATTCCTCATATAGGGTAAGATTGTTGCATGCAATAAAGAAAAGTTGCATGCAACAATTATGCTGTGCTACAAGCTGTGGCACACTCCTAAGGAGGAGACAATGAAGAAACTGTTGATTTTAGCTGTCATTCTCATGCTTGCTTTCCCTGTACTTGCTAACGGAACGCAGGAAGAGGCTATTGAAACGTATCCCTCGCGGAGTGTAAGGGTTATCATCCCTTGGTCCGTTGGTGGAATGACTGACGTTCTGACCCGTCCTGTGGCCAGCCACCTTGAGAAACAGTTTGGGGTACCCTTTGTTGTTGAGAACAAACCTGGTGGTGGCGGTGTTGTAGGATCACTGGAAATTGAAAAATCCCCCAATGATGGCTATGTCATTGGAACCACTTCCATGTCCACTGTCTCTGCAAAGTATGTCTCTCCGGTATATCCAGACATCCACAATGTTGAGTTGATCAGTCAGGTCATCACCATCCCTGCAACAGTTACCGTCAATGCTGACAGCCCATTCATGACCCTGCAGGACTTGTTGGACTATGCAAAGGCCAACCCTGGAAAGCTTAAGAATTCCAATTCTGGTTCTGGTGCAAGTGCTCACATCTATGCTTCTTACTTTGAAGCCATGGCTGGCATCAAAGTGAATCATATCCCGTATCCTGCTTATGCAGAAGCGGTAACAGCACTTCTGGGTGGACACGTTGATATGACCAACATTCCTCTTCCAGACCTTTCTGCACACGTTGACTCTGGTGCGTTGAGACTGCTTGCAATTGCATCTGCTGAGCGTCACCCTTCCTATCCTGATGTACCTACCCTCAAGGAACTTGGCATTGATGTAGTAATGGGTAACTACAGTGGTTTTGTTGCTCCCAAGGGTACCGATCCTGAGAAGGTGAGAATTCTTGACGAAGCCATCGGCAAGGCCATGCAGGACGAGACCATCCGTAAGTTCTTGATCGATGCGGGTTATCAGCCTGTCTATCTTGACCGCAATGACTTTGCAACTGTTATTGCAGATGCTGAGAAGCAGCTTGAGTTCTTGGTCAATGAGCTCGGGATTGAGTTTGTTGATGACTGATCTGTCTTGAAGACGGAGTAAAGAGATATATCGTCCTCAAGCATCGATTGGGGACGATATTTAATGCTAATCTACAGATATTTGGAGAAGTAGATGACTAAAAAAAACATGGATATC
>NZ_JBFXGH010000075.1:0-5805 GCF_050178175.1 Sphaerochaeta sp. | reverse complement strand
CCTTTTACCTTTGGGATGTCACCCTATATCTCCTTTGCCTTCCTGTTGGGGCTGTATACCGGAGCAGTATATGGAGGGTCGATCTCGGCCATCCTGATCAACATCCCGGGAACACCTTCAGCCATCGCAACCAGTTTGGACGGATATCCGATGAGCCAGGCTGGACGGGCAGGAGAGGCCATTGGTATTTCCACGATTAGTTCAACCATTGGTGGATTCCTCAGCGTATTCGTCTTGATGTTTGCAGCACCGGCCATTGCCAGTGTTGCCCTGAAATTCAGTGCAGAGGAATATGTAGGAATTACCCTTATCGGGCTGAGTGTCATTGCAATCATCTCACCTGGTTCCACCATTAAGGGATTGGTCGCTGGAGTTATCGGTCTGATCATTGGAATTGTTGGCTTGGACCCCATCACCGGATATCCAAGGTTCATCATGGGACAGGCAGAGCTGTTGGAAGGAATCGATTCCATCCCTGTAATGATTGGTATGTACGGTCTCTCTGAGATGCTCGTGCAGATTTCCAGCGCCGAATACAAGGTAACAGTCGAACAGAAGATAAGTAAGATTGTACCTCCCTGGAAGGATATCAAGAGAATATTTGGTACAGTAGTGCGATCTTCCTTTATTGGTGTCTTGATCGGTGCACTTCCTGCTGCTGGTGGCTCTATCGCTTCCTTGGTCGCCTATGGACAGGAAAAGCGTCTGGGTAAACGCCGTGACTTGCTTGGAACTGGAATCATTGAGGGTGTTGCTGCTCCGGAGGCTGCAAACAATGCAAGCACCGGTGGTGCCTTGATTCCCATGCTTACCCTCGGTATCCCAGGGGATGCAATGACCGCAGTCTTGATGGGTGGCCTTATCATCCAGGGACTTCGTCCGGGTCCTCTGTTGTTCCAACAGCAGATGCCGTTTGTCTCATCAATCTTCATCAGCTTGCTGCTCTCAGTAGTCTTTATGTGCATTCTTGGCTTGCTTGGTGCTCGCTTGTATGCAAAGCTGATCAGCTTCCCGAAGAAGTATCTCATCCCAGCCATCCTGGTTTTTGGGTTGGTTGGTAGCTATGCCATCAGTAACTCAATCTTTGATATCTGGGTACTCATCATAAGTGGTCTGGTCGGGTTCCTCTTCAGGAAAATCGGCTTGCCTATTGCACCGATTATTCTTGGAATGATCCTCGGACCCTTGTTTGAGAGCAATTTCAGACGTGCCTTGATGCTGAGTGAAGGTAATTGGGCCACATTTGTCCAGCGACCTATCAGCCTTTTCTTCCTGATTGTCGTGGTGGTGGTACTTGCCGGCCCAGTAGTCATGAAGAGGTTCAAGAAAATTATTACAAATAGCAAGGGAGTATAATCTATGCTTGATGCAAATAGTATATTGCTCAGTTCTCTGAACATTGGAAATCGTACCGCCCAGAATCGCTTTGTCGCCCAACCAATGGAAGGGAATGACGGGGAGAATGGAGCAGTATCAGAGCGCGCAATCAAGCGCTATACACAACTTGCAGAGGGGAAGTGGGGTGTTATCGTCATCGAGGCACTTGCAGTCAAGAGTGATGCCCTTGCAAGAAAGAACCAGATGGTGATCAACAGAGAACACCTTCCGGGATTCAAGAGGCTGGTTTCAGAGATGAAAAAGGCCGATCCCAATGCCCTGATTCTCTTCCAGATTACCCACTCAGGACGAAAGAGCGGCAAGGACTTTTCCCAGCCAACAGCCTTGTACGACCCAGCACCCCATGAGCACCTGCTCACCACTGAGGAGATTGATGAAATACAGCGCCTGTTTGTGGAAGCAACCCTGCTGGCTGAAGAGGCAGGTGCCGATGGTGTGGATTTCAAGATGTGCCATGGCTACTTTGGGTGTGAGTTGCTTCGTCCTGCAAACCAAAGGGATGACAAGTGGGGAGGTTCCTTCCAGAACCGTACTCGGTTCCTCTCTGAGTCTGTGAAGGAATTGAAGACCCGTCTGAAGAACAAGGACTTCATCCTTGGCAGCAGGATCAGCTACTGGGAAGGGATCAAGGGTGGTTGTGGAACAAAGAGCGCCGATGACGCGGTGGAAGATTTAACCGAGATGGACGAGGTGATCCGGCTCATGGTCAACCTTGGCTTGGATTATGTGAACGTCTCAGCAGGAATCCCTGGGGTAACCAGTGAAATTACCCGACCGACTGCAACCTCCAAGTGGTTCTATCTACACCAGTTCAGGTATGCCCGTAGGGCGAAAGCCTTGGTCGGGGATGCAATGAAGGTGTTTGGTTCTGCCTACTCTGTTCTCAAGGAAGAAGCAATTGCCCTTGCAGAAGAGAACCTGCAGAAAGGGGACACAGACTTTGTAGGATGGGGAAGACAGACACTTGCCGATCCACTATTCCCGAAACGCCTTGCTCTGGGGGAGCAGGTGGATTATTGTAAACTTTGTTCGGGCTGTTCAAAACTCATGGTGAAACAGGAGCAGGTGAAATGCATCATCTACCCTGTGATAAAAGAATAGGTGATTGATGGCATGACAAAGCGAGTAACGGTATATGATATTTCGAAACGGCTGGGACTGAGTCCCAGTACCGTTTCGAGGGTACTCAACAACTCTTCCCTCATCAGTACGGAAAAGAAGGAACTCATCCTTCGTACTGCAGAAGAGATGGGGTACCAAAAACGAGCAATCAAACGACAGAAGGGACGGGCAATTATCAATATCCGCCTGTTTCTGCCCAAGACCCAGTTCAGTTACATCCATCTTTTCTATGATGTTGCTGAATTGATCGAAGGTATCCAGCATGGATTTGGCGAAACTCGTGTGAATATCATTACCAGCCTGAATGATGGAGACCTCTCGCTATTTGACTCCAAGAAACTTGGAGATATCGATGGGTGCATTTTTGCTTTCACCAAACCTTCTGATGCCCTTGAGGAACTTCTGGAAGACCGTTCTGTCCCGTTCATCCTTCTGAACCGTTCAAACCCTGAACATAACTATGTGTTGGTGGATAACCTGGTCGGTATGGATGCCTTGGTGGATGCGATGTACAAGAAGCGGGGGGAATCTCTCAAGCCTTGTTACGTCGGCTTCTCAAAACTTCCTTCGGTAAGTGAACAACGTGAGATGGGCGTCTATAAAGGGTGTGTGGCCCGTAATATTCCCTTTGACCGTGAGAAGGATGTGATCATGGTGGACTCCCTCACTGAACTACGTGAGAAAGTACTGCCTGCAATAGAGAAGTACTCCTATAACGGGGTTTTCTGCTTCAATGACCTTATGGCTGTTTCTCTCTACCAAACCGCCCTGAGAAGAAATTGGAGGGTGCCTGACCTGTTTTCCCTCACTGGATTTGACAACTCCCCCATGCTGCAACTATTGGACCAGAGGATCGACACCATTGAGTTCTCTCTCCTGAAATTGGGAAAAGAAGCGGGGATGTGGTTGAATGGTCGCATTATCAATCGCTTGGATAATGCAATACAGAAAGCCTTGGAAGGGGACTATATCGTGGGAGAAACAATCTAGATGGTTGATGCAAGTGAACAATATCTATTCCAAGGATACTCTCTGCCTGTTTATAAAACGGGTGTCTTGATCATAGGCTCTGGTGCTGCCTCCCTCTCGTGTGCCATCCATTTGCATAGGATGGGGTGCAGCAAGATGCTTATCGTTACCGATAACCGAAATGGGGGTACCAGCCGTAATACCGGGAGTGACAAGCAGACGTACTATCGTCAGAGTGATGCTAGTCATGTCCCCGATTCCCCCTACGCGATGGTGGAGTCATACATCCGTGGTGGTGCTACCCACGGTGATATTGCATTTGTTGAAGCCCAGAATTCCCTCCGTGCATTCTATAACCTGGTCTCGTTGGGGATGGACTTCCCTCACAATCGTTATGGTGGATACACAGGGTACAAAACCGACCATGACCCAAGCTCCAGAGGGATATCGCTAGGTCCCTATACCTCCAGGGAGATGGTAAGGGTCCTCAGTGCTGAAGTCCAAAGAAATGGTACTCCCTTCTGGGACCAGTGTGATGTGGTGCGCCTGCTTACTGATGAGAATGATCAGATGGTGGGAGCCGTCATTCTGGATAAGACAAAATTGTATGAGGAAAACCATGGACTGTCAGTTATCCTTGCCGACCATGTGGTCCTGGGAACCGGTGGACCTGCAGGCTTCTACGCCTCTTCAGTTTATCCAAGGGTACACGTTGGAAGCATTGGTCTAGCCATGGAGATCGGAGCAGAAGCAGCAAACCTGACTGAGTCCCAGTTTGGCATTGCCAGTATCAAGTTCAGATGGAACCTCTCGGGAAGTTACCAGCAGGTACTTCCTCGTTATTACAGCACTGACAGGGAGGGGAACAATCCTGAGGATTTTCTTTCTCCCTACTTCTCCTCCTGGGAAGCCCTTACCAATGCTGTGTTTCTCAAAGGCTATCAGTGGCCGTTTGACGCTGCCAAGATTTCCGATGAAGGTTCTTCCTTGATCGATCTGTTGGTCTACCAGGAGACACAGGTGAAGGGAAGACGGGTTTTCATGGATTTTCGTGAGAACCTTACCGGAAAGAGCGAATGGAGTGACTTTTCCAAAACATGTGTTGCTTCCAGTGCCTTGGGGTACCTGCAGACATCCGGAGCCTGGGCTGAAACTCCCTATAAACGGCTCCAACTGCTCAACCAGGCTGCAATTGACATGTATGCAAGCAACCATATCGATCTCTCTAAGGAACCACTGGAAATAGATGTGTGTGCGCAACACAACAACGGTGGACTTGCTGCAGATATCTGGTGGGAGTCCACGAATATCGCTCATCTTTATCCCATTGGGGAGGTGAACGGGAGTCATGGTGTGAGCAGACCAGGGGGCAGTGCATTGAACGCTGGTCAGGTAGGAGCTCTACGAGCTGCTATAAGGATCATGGGATATGGTACTCCTATGCGTTCTTCACTGCAGGCTTGCAAAATGCAGATCAACGACCTGATCCAATACATCAAGCACGTTGCATCCGCCGGGAGAAGCAACTTGCAGGAAGCCAAGATTCTGCTTGATACCCAACAATCCCTATTGCAACAGCGTATGTCTCGCTCAGCTGGGCCTATCAGGGCGCACTCCTTGGTCGAAAAGGCTTTGGTGGATGCGAAAGAGCAACAATCCATGCTTGCAAGCATAACCGACATACCATTTGTCTATCTCCCAAAGGTACTACGCTTGAGACATATGGTTTTGGCCCAGAGGTGGTACTTGTATGCCATTAAAACCTATCTGGAGAGAGGAGGTGGAAGTAGGGGATCATATCTTGTGGTATCTGAGGAAGGAGAGACTCCTCACCCCTTGTTGGCTACCTATAGCATGGTGCCCGAGGAGAGGTCCTTGCGTTCATACGTACAGGTTATAGACCTGGATGAATCAAGTTCACTCCAGTGCCGATGGGATACCTGTAGGGAAGTACCATCAGAGACCTTCTGGTTTGAGCGTGTTTGGCGGGAATTCAAGGAAAAATCCTATCTCAACGCATAGTGCATTGAGATAGGGATACGAGACTGTTACAGTCTGGGGATCGCAAGTCCTCCATCAACAGTGATGACTGTTCCGCTGGAGAAGGGGAGCGCACCCTCGAATAGGGAGCTTACCGTCTTGCCGATGTCCTGGGGTGTACCCCAGCGCATCTGTGGTACCAGCCCTTCTGCAAGCAGGGAGTCATACTTTCCCTCTACCGCTGAGGTCATATCGGTCTTGATGATACCCGGTCGTATTTCGTACACGAGAGCGCCTTCAGGTGCGAGACGTGTTGAGAAAAGGGAAGCAGCCATC
>NZ_JBFXGH010000074.1:6088-10680 GCF_050178175.1 Sphaerochaeta sp. | reverse complement strand
ATCACCTGTCCCTGATGATGACTGTGGATGCAATCGAGGAAATCTATTTGCACGGAAAGGAAAAGGACATCTCGTTTGAAGACCTGAGGCAGCTGCTCACCAAGGTACGCGCAAACAAGTTCGCCGGGGAATGGCACCCTTGCAAGAAGACCCAGAAGGTCATCTCCCTTTGTGAGTCTCTGGATATAAACATCAGCGAGATCTCTGTCCCTTACAGAAAGTCAGCAACCTAAATTCTGTAAGTTACAGTTGGATATGTACCTTTTCATGAGAAATCCTATAGATTAGGATACTGAAACTTTTGCTTTTTGCCTATGGATGATCCAACATTGGTATTATTGACCAATCTTTCACTCTTGTTACGAGCATGTCTTGATACAAAAAAGGGGGAGTGGCACAATTGTACTACTCTCACGGTATAGCTACGGGGAAACGTGGTTGTAAACCACGACTTGTCGTGCTTCAACGCTATTCTTCAACTACCGGTACCTCCAGTACCGTAATCAACTCTTCCGGCTCCAGGCGGAAGGGAGATCCTTTTCCTTCATAGAACCCATGGTCACCAATAAAGTGTATGTGCAGATCCGTAAAGACTACGGCTTTATCCAGTTTCTTGTTCCTTACGGTGGTGTTGGCCTTTCCATACATACCCTTTCCCCCAAAAGGAGAAGGGAGCACACCCCTTACTGTTTCAACCTTCACTTCGAAATTTTCATCAACCGTGATGAATTCTCCCAAACCTTCGGTTCCCCTTTTGCGAAAATACTTCATTCGTTCAGCAATTGCTTCATGGGTTCTCCTGAGGTTTTTCACGGTAAGATTGTCACTTTCCAGGATGTCGACAAGCTTTCGCTTATCATCCCCAAGGAATCCATTAAGGGTGATGACACCTTTCTGCATTTGTTGTTGTATCTTGTCAAATTCAACGGTTTGTTTCATCATCAGCTCCTATTATGAGAATTTATCGTAGAAGATATTTTCCGGAAGGACGCCCACCTCATCCAACACCTTGACACAAGCATCGATCATTCCTGGGCTTCCACAAAGGTACGCTTCACTATTGGCGCCTTCGCTCACCATCCTTTTCACCACATCAGTGATAAGGCCGACCTCCCCATCCCAGTTATCTTCCTCTTGCGGTTCACTGAGTGCAGGGATGAAGGTGAAATTCGGCATCTTCTCTTCCAACGCCCGCATCTCATCAAGCAGGAACAGGTCACGTTTTGAGCGAGCACCAAAGAAGTATGAGGCTTTTCGTGTAATGCCTTTTTTCTCCATGTCCAGCAACATCGATTTGATCGGGGCCATTCCCGAACCGCCAGCGATGAAGATGATATGCTTATCGGTATCGCGTAGGAAGAAGTCACCGTATGGCCCATTGATGATGATCTCATCACCTTCCTTGAGATGTTGATGCACATAGGTGGTACAGATACCGTTCGGCACCAGGCGTATCTCCAGCTCCACATGGTTTTTGTCATCTGGAGAAGAAGCCATGGAATAGGCACGGTAGATCCTCTCATCGGTCAGTTCATATTCAGGAACCTCAAACTGGATATATTGTCCAGCTTTTGCAGAAATCTCAGGTGGTTCTTCCAAGCGAAGCCTCACTTCCTTGATGTCATGGGTCAGGTCCCTGATACTCTCGACGGTTGTCTTGAATTCCTTGACCAGGAAGAGTCCCTCAGGGATGATGATGGATACATCCTGTTTCACTTTGAACTGGCAGGAGAGTCGTACGTTCTTTTCCTTTTCCTCATCGGATATCCAGGGTAGCTCAGTGGGGAGATAGTCTCCCCC
The DNA here is from genome assembly GCF_050178175.1 of Sphaerochaeta sp. Classification (GTDB taxonomy): domain Bacteria; phylum Spirochaetota; class Spirochaetia; order Sphaerochaetales; family Sphaerochaetaceae; genus Sphaerochaeta. Next base: position 8,880 of record NZ_JBFXGH010000074.1, on the reverse strand, counting down.
TCCACCTACAACCCTTACCTTGCACATCCCACAAGAGCCACGTCCTCCGCATGCCGATGGTATGAAAACCCCCTCCTGGTTGAGGGCTTTGAGCAATGGCTGGCCTCCTTGGACTTCCAACTCCTTCGCACCATCATTGATCGAGATTTTCACCACACCATAGTTTCCAATGGTTGCATCTGCAATTACCAGCAAGAGTGCCAGGAAGACCGATATGAGGCTGATGATTCCGATACTGATCAGTAGTGTTACAATCATCCCTTCCCCCTTAGGATATGGCGATCATGCCGGAGAAGCCCATGAATGCCATGGCCATGAAACCTGCAATTACCAAGGCGATTCCCGGGCCTTCCAGTCCTGGGGGAATCTTGGCGCTCTTGAGTTTCTGCCTAATCCCTGCCATTGCGATAATGGCGATGAACCATCCAATTCCGCTTCCCAGCCCAAAGAAGAAGGAGGTAAGCAGGGTATACTCCCTGATCACCATGAAAAGGCTCACGCCCAGGATTGCACAGTTGACTGTTATCAGCGGGAGGAATATGCCCAGCGATTGGTACAGTGGCTCGCTGTATCGCTCCAGTGCCATCTCAGTAAGCTGTACAAATGCAGCTATGACAATGATGAACACAATGAACCTGAGATACTCCAGATTGAAAGGAATCAGCAGGTACTGATACACAATCCAGTTCAGGGGAGTGGTCGTTGCCATGACAAAGATGACTGCCATCCCCAGTCCAGCAGAAGTCTTCAATTCCTTTGAGACTGAGAGGAAGGAACACATCCCGAGATAGTTGGATAGGAGAATATTCCCGGTAAAAATTGAGGCGAAGAAAACAGCAAAGGGCATCAATGAATCAGTCATTCTTGGCCTCCTTCATGATTTTTTCTCGAATAATCCAGATGATGATCGCCAAAACGAAGAAGCCGCCGGGAGGCATGATCATGATGGACCAGTTCGTCCACCAGGAGCCAAGGATCTGGTAACCCCAAAGGCTTCCCGTTCCCAGCAACTCTCTCACGAATGCGATGGCCAGCAACACATAGGCATAGCCCAAGCCGGATGCCAATCCATCAACCAGCGAGAGCATCGGTTTATTCTGCAAGGCAAAGGCCTCGATCCTACCCATGATGATACAGTTGGTGATGATCAACCCAACATAGGGACCGAGTTGCTTCCACATCTCCGGGTAAAAGGCTTTGAGGACGATATCCACGATGATGACGAAGGTTGCGATCACCATGGTCTCCACCATCATCCGGATTCGTGATGGGATATGGTTTCTCAGTATTGAAATGGTCAGGCTGGAGAGAGCTGTGGTGAACATCACCCCCAAGGTCATGACCATGGTATTCTGCAACTTGTTCGTTACTGCAAGTGTGGAGCAGATGCCAAGGATCTGGACAAACACAGGGTTGTTCTTTCCCAGTGGTTCCATAAACGTTTTTCGTAGCAGTTTACTGGCCATTCTACTCACCTCCAATGATTTGTTTTGCATCGTTTGCAGCACGGTTTGTGATATTCTTGAAGTACTCTGAAGTGCGGGTAGCCCCGGTAATGGCGTCCACCTCGTTAGGCGCATCCGCAGTACCTTCTTCAACCAACGTGAAGGGGGCTTGCTTTCCTCTGAACTGTTCAGTAAACCAAGGTTCCTCGATACGAGCCCCGAGTCCTGGGGTTTCATTTTGGCTTACAATGGCGATGCCGGAGAAAGTGCTCAGGTCTTCCTCAAATCCTGCCATGATGGTAATGGCACCCCACAGTCCTGGACCTTCCACGGGGATGATATAGCGTTTGCCACTATCGCTGTCTGCGACATAGTACCCATCCTGTTCTTCTATCTTGCTCTGGAACGCTTCCTCAATCCCTTCGGTCGTGTTCTCAAATGCAACACCGCCGGCATTGAGGATTGCCCGTCTGGTGAATGCAAGTTCGTTCGCTGTTGCCCTATCCTCGGTGGCAAGCTGCAGGCCGGAGGTTATAAGGATGCAGAAGAATGTAACTGCAAACATGAAGAGGAGCGGGTATATGCGCTCACTGTAAAACGTTCTTTTTGCTTTCATGCTTTTCCTCCTTCCGCCTTCTTCAGCTTTTTCTTTGCCTTTGCCCCTTTAAGAAGGGTATCAAGCAAGGGAGCAAACATGTTTGCAAGGAGGATCGCAAACGTTACTCCTTCAACCCAGTTTGCAAAAATGCGAATCAAAACAGTGAGTATGCCAAAGACAGCGCCATATATCCATCTTCCTGCATCTGTTGTCTGGGAAGAAGAGACAGGGTCGGTAATCATGAAGAATGCAGCAAAAAGAAAACTGCCACTGAGAAGGGCTGTTAGGGGGTCAGCGACGCCTTTTATTCCGCTCTCTGTAGCGATTTGGAGCCCACTGGCCCAAAATATACTCTGCAATAGCAAAAATGAGGTAAGTGAAGCAACCACTATCTTCCAGTTGGCAGCTTTCTTGAACACAATGTACAGTCCACCGAGCAGTATGAGGATGGCACTGGTTTCCCCAAGGCTACCGCTGGTGAACCCGAGGAACAGATCAGGCAAGGAAGCATCCCCGGTTGCCAATGGCGTAGCAGCGGAAACACTGTCTGCTTGGCTTATCCAAGAGCCAAGGCCGGCAGGGAAGAATCCCTTTTGTGTTGCATTGCCGACAAACGCTGCTGTCATCGGAACCCCGAAACTGATATAGACGAATGCACGCGCTGTGATTGCTGGATTGAAAATATTTCTTCCAAACCCACCGAAGATCATCTTCCCGAAGATGATTCCAAATGCAATACCTACCGCTGC
>NZ_JBFXGH010000074.1:0-5988 GCF_050178175.1 Sphaerochaeta sp. | reverse complement strand
CAGCCTGTGCAAATGCGGCCTTTGCCGATGGGGGGGGACACCTTGAACTTTGTTGATGGTTTTGCAGATATCCAGGAGCCTTACCCTGCAAACTGAGGACACTCAACCCTTTTCATGAATCTCTCCAGACAGGAGAGATTCATTTCCCTTTTTGGCCTGTAGATACGACGGAAAGTGATGGATGGGCCGCCAGTTTGGGGTACTCCATCTTTGCAATGGCACCCCAGACTATTTTGTTGAAAACCCACTGCAGAAGATTTCTGTATGCTCACTCCAGGATAAAATGTAAATCCATACCAATCTCAGCATCCTTGGCATAGGCATACAAACTCTCTGCATCAATCTCTGACCAGGAACGAAGCAATAATCTTTCCGTTTTCAGAATCAACAGTCCCATATCTCCTGAAATGTATGTATCGCATTCCTTTTGATTGATGCCGGTGTGGGGAATGAGGATTACACAATCTTCTTGTTCCCCTTGGTAAGATTAACCACCGCGAAAATGGAAGTTCCAAGAATAAGCAGGAATGAGATGGCATTGATCACCGGGGTGGAACCATCACGTACTTGCATGTACATGTTTATGGGCAGTGTTGCCTGTGACCCTACGAGGAATATGGTGGTGTTGAAGTTCTCGAATGACATAAGAAAGGCCATTGCCGCACCTCCAATAATTGAAGGCCTCAGGTACTTGAGTGTTATGAACCAGAGAACCTCTGCCTTGTTTGCTCCAAGGTTGTAGGCAGCTTCTTCCAGCGTATGGTCGAACTTCTTCAATCGGGCAGAGACAACCAACGCTACAATGGTAGAGATGAACGAGGATTGGCCGAGCACCACCAAAGGAAACCCTGGGCCAAGGAAAGAAACGTAGATGCCCAGGTGGTTCTCGATGAACATCCCGATGGTATTGGAGAACATCAGGATGGAGATACCCAGGATGACACCAGGAATGACCAAGGGAGCTATCATGAGGAAATAGAGTGCGTTCTTGAACCGGAAGTTTTCCTGCTCGAAGAGAAATGCCGCACAAGTTCCCAGGAACGTTGAGACGATCATGACTGCTAAGGCTACCTTGAACGAGGTGAAAAGGCTTCTCAAATTGGTTTGGTCATGAAAGATGCCGTATTTTTCCGGTCCGTTGCCAAAGAACCAATCAAGGGTAAAACCATTCCAAGGAAGGGAAGGATACATGGAGTCATTGAATGCAAGAATCATTGTTACCACCAGTGGGGCAAAGAGGAAAATAAAATAGAGGATGATGAAGATGGTGAATCCTCCACGATATTTCCTTGAGGAAGGTAAGCTTCTGATCATTTTACCACCTCCTTCAGGTTTTGCTTGGTGAGTTTGAGAAGAACCCATATGATCAGTGAAGAGAGGGCCAAGAGCAGGAACCCAAAAGCCGCTCCCTGGTTCCAGTTGAAATAGAGGATTATCTGGTTGTAAATTTGCTCGGTAAACCAGAGGGAGTTCTTGCCTCCCATCAGGTTAGGGGTAAGGTAACTTCCCAATACCAACATGAATACGATGATCCCCCCATTGACGAGTCCGGAAGCACAGTGGGGAATAATGATGGTCCTCCAGATGGATATCTTCGATGCTCCCAGGTCATAGGCAGCCTCGATAAGTGAATCATCCAAGTCATCCATGACACCCAAAACAGGGACCACCATGAAGAGCATGCTGGTATATACCAAGCCCATGATCATGGTGATGTCATTGTAAAGCATCTCAACAGGCTCTTTGAACAGACCTATTGAGACAAGGAAATGATTGAGGATTCCGCTTTCCCTGAGGAGGATCATCCAGCCATAGACACGGATGAGTTCACTGACCCAGAAGGGGACCAGTATGAGGATCATCAGTACCCCGGTCATTCTCACCCCCGCTAACTTGGAGATATAGAATGAGACAGGCAGAGAAATGATCATTACCAGGAAAGTGACAATAATCGAGTAGCCTGCGGTACGTACAAAGGTGAGCCAGTAGATGGGCTCCTTGAAGAACGCCAGATAGTTGTCCAAAGTGAATTTCCCGGTATTTGCCTTGGAAAAAGAGAGCCTCAGCAGCTCGAGGTGGGGGAGAACGATCAAGAGAAAGAGCCAGAGAGCAACAGGCAGGAAAAAGAAGAGAAAACCCCATTTGATATGTTGTCTATTCTTCATCATATAACTTCCAGTCACTGCGTTTGAAGCAGACAGTCTTATGCAGGTCCCAACCAACTTGTATGCGATCCTTTGAACGAATATGGTCGTATTCCCTTGTCTGGGGAAGTGCAATCACCAGTTCCTCCTCAGTTCCCAAAGGCTTGACCAAAAGACGGCTGTTTCCTCCATCAAAGAGGATTGAGGTAACTTCCACAGGAAGGTTCTGGAAATTCTCCCTCCCTTCCCCTGGATTGATGATTACAGCCTCGGGGCGGATGAAGAGATCATACTCCTCACTTTCAGTTGCGGTTTCAAATCTCTGGGCCAGGCGGAAGTCATACCTATCGGCATACCGGGCTATGGTGTTGCCGCTTTGATCAGTGTGAAGCCTGACCCGTAGTTTGTTGTTGTTTCCCACAAACTGGGCTACAAACGAGGACTTTGGTTCGTGGTAGAGTTGTTGGGGTGTCCCAATCTGTTCAAAATGACCGTTGTTCATGACCGCAACCATATCACTCATGACCATGGCTTCACTCTGGTCATGGGTAATGTAGACAAATGTTGTTCCGACCTGGGATTGCAGTGTCTTCAATTCCACCTTCATATGTTCACGTAATTTGGCATCAAGGGCACCCAATGGTTCATCGAGCAAGAGCACCGTTGGTTCCATGATCAGGCAACGCGCAATGGCAATGCGTTGTTTCTGCCCCCCCGAGAGTTGGTTGATCTGTTTTTTCCCTGATTCCGGCAAACCGACCCGCTCCAGTAACTCCCGGACTTTCTTGTCTACACCAGGCCCTTTCTCCCCTCTTCGCCGTAGCCCGAATGCAATGTTCTCATGCACGTTCATCATGGGGAAAAGTGCAAGATTCTGGAAGACCAGGTTCACCGGCCGCTTATTGGGGGCAACCCCATCCATGTTTTTCCCGTTGAAGAGGATGGTTCCCCCGTCAGGCTTGTAGAATCCAGCGATCATGCGCAGGAGTGTCGTCTTTCCACAACCCGACGGTCCTAAAATAGAAAAGAACTTTCCGTCCTCTACATCGAATGAGACCTGGTCTACAGCAGTGAAATCACCAAATCGTTTGGTGACATTTTGAACTGAGAGTGCACTATCCATACTGTTGTTTACCTTGATGTGATGCCAATAGCTGCCGTGAAACAGCTATTGGCAATACGTTGATCATTTTGCTAACGAGCAGCCTTTACCTTATCGAGGGTCTTCCCTTCCATCTCTTCAATTCCTGCTGGGACGGTCGGATACCAGTGGATGTTTGCCAGTACCTCAGGAGGGAGGCCACGGGTGAAGTTTGCCTTGATCTCGGGATCAAGATAATTCACAGCGTCCTTGGAAGCTGTTCCATAGGTCTCTCGGTTGGTGAAGAACGCAGCGTTCTCAGGTTCCAACATGAAGTTGATGTATGCATATGCTGCATCAAGGTTCTCACTCTTTGCCGGGATGGCGAAGGTGTCTACCCAAGCAAGTGCTCCACTGGTCGGGGCGATATAGTCAATGTTTGGGTTCTCAGCATGAAGTTTCCATCCAGCCTGTTCCCAAGCTGATGCTGCCCAGACCTCTTCCGAACGGAGCGACTGCAACAGCTGGTCCCCGTTGTCCCAGTAGGTTTTTACTGAAGGCTTTCCAGCGATGAGGACTTTTTCCATCTCGTCAAGGAAGTCCTGATATGCCTCTGGGTCATTATAAAGCTCGAATGGGTCGTAGCCGAGGGAGAATCCCATGCCAATAAGGGTAGGTCTCTTCAGGCGGTAGGATACTCTTCCTGCATACTTGGGATCGAGAAGGTCCTTGAAATCCTTAACATCAGGGGCCAGGGCCTTGTTGACTACCAGGCCTTCAGTCCCATATACGTGAGGAACAGCATAGGATTCTCCATCCACCAAGGTGTTTTTCTTCACTGCCTCAAGCAGGGAAGCATCAATCTGTTCGGTCTCGATCCTTGCATAGTCAATTGGCTGGTAGATGCCATACTGCTCTACGACAGAGGAGATGCGGTCCTGTGAGGGCTGGGCGAGGTCAAAACCACCTCCACGGGTTGCTCTGAGCTTGCTGATCATCTCTTCGTTGTTGCTGAGGGTCACCTCAACCTTGTAACCGGTTTCCTCAGTGAACTTATCAAGCAGTTCCTGCGGGGCATACCCTGACCAGGTGATGATTCGTAGCACGGGATTTTTCGTCTCGGCTGTTGCTTGGGCAAAGATCACATTGCCCATAATCATAAGGACCATGAGAACAAGAATGACTTTTTTCATACAGAATTCCTCCTTCAGGAATGTAAGATGCCTTCTCCTAACTCTGATTACATCTATCTCCTTTTGTAACCAACACCTCATAGGTATCGTAGGTCTTGACAACTCCAAAGTCAATTCCAATCTAGGAAAGATACATTTGTTAAATATGAAAGATTTGTTTTGATTTCATGAAAGAGTGCGGTCTATTGAGTTTTCTGTAGGTTTGGTGAGAGGTTACAGGCAAATATCCTGGTGCACCCAGGAAATGTTTACTCGAGAGGGCGAATATAACAACGCCTTCGTTTGTGTTGTTCAGTCTTGAAGCTCTTCCACTGCGTTTGCACATTCTCATTGTACTCCAACTCAGGGCCGGTCTCTGCGTAACGAACCCCGTTCGCTAGTGCTGTCTTGATACCTTCCTGGAGGATGATGGCATTCACCCCCCTTCCCATATATTCAGGCTTAACTGCGATTAGGTACATATCCAGCACATCGTGCTTCTTGAGTGACCTGAGAATCCGGACAAAACCAAGCGGAAACAGATGCCCACGCGATTTCTGCATTGCCAGGGAGAGAGAAGGGACCATGATACCAAACCCTATGACCTTCCCTGTGGCATCCACGACGATATAGATATACTCAAGGCTCACCAGGCTTAGAAATTGCTTGATGGCAAGATCGATCTGTCCATCGGTAAGCGGGCAGAATCCATAGAGCTCTGCAAATGCTTCATTGTACATATGGAACATCTGGTGGGCGTAGGGAAGTACCTTTTTCTTGCTGGTAAAGGAGAGTAGTCGGTAGCCATGACGCTTTTTTGCGATTTCGCTGATTTGCTCGATTCTTGGATCGATTTTTTCAGGTACAAAGACCTTGTACTCAACCCAGTCTACGTCTTTGGTGAATCCCAGCTGTTGCAGGTGCTCATGGTAGTAGGGATGGTTGTACAAGGTGATAAACATACTGAGCTGGTCGAATCCTTCAACCAAGAGTCCTTGTTTGTCAAGGTCTGAGAAACCGATGGGCCCGATGATGGTATCCATTCCCTTTTCCTTGCCCCAGGAGAAGACTTTTTCAAAAAGGAGTTTACTGACTTCAATATCATCAATTACGTCATAGCGGGTGAAGCGGATATACTTTTTCTGTTGGGCCTTGTTCAGCTTGTGGTTGATCAAGGCAGCAATGCGCCCAACTACCTTCCCATCCTTTTTAGCAAGGAAAGCTACAGCCTCAATATATTCGAATGCGGGGTTCTTCTTGGGATTGAAGTTCCACTTCTCATCGAGGATCAAGGTAGGTACATAGTAAGGGTTGTCTTTATAGAGTTGGTTTGGAAATGCAAAGAATTGGTTCCAATCATGTTTTGAGGAGACCGAATGGATGGTAATCATGTTGCACTCCTCCTAGTATTTTTGGCTATTGTACTGTATTTTGGGTAGGGAGTAACTATGATTGAGTGTAGTTTTTTTACATTTCTCTAAAAAATGTATAGTTTGGGTGTGCTTTTTAATAGGCTTATAAGGGCATACTTTGGCTGCCTAGTACAATCTCCTAAGCATGTAGCAACGGTTGTAGAGGTATGAACGAGAAA
>NZ_JBFXGH010000073.1:0-10774 GCF_050178175.1 Sphaerochaeta sp. | reverse complement strand
GAAAATATTCTTCCCCAATTCCTTGTCATCATTCTACTTGTCAGCCTCCTGCTCAGCCTCCTGGACCATGAGACCATTGTAAGCATCATCGGCAAGGACTCCGGATGGATTGGAGTTATCCTGGCTGCCATTGTAGGTTCTGTTACCCTGATACCAGGCTTTGTGGCATTCCCCACTGCTGCCTTGCTTCTTGAGGGAGGGGCCGGCTATATGCAGATCGGTGCCTTCATCTCAACACTGATGATGGTGGGCGTAGTAACCTTACCCATTGAAATACAGTACTTTGGAAAGCGTTTGACGCTTTATCGGAATACCCTTGCATTCATATTTTCTTTTATTGTTGCTTTCGCCATTGGTACAGTCTTGGAGGTGGTATTATGACAGCTATCGCAAAACGCTACAGTCCATTCCTGCTGGTTCTGGTACTGTTGGGGGTTGTCAGCCTATTCAATCAGGAGTTGGGAACAGGCGTGTTCAATAGTACCGTCATGCAGCTGAAGGAAATGTTGTTGGTCATTCCTCCAATCTTTGTCCTGCTTGGCCTGCTTGATGTATGGGTGCCGAAACAGACAATGGTAAAATTCATGGGTAAAGGAAGTGGACTGAAGGGAATACTGCTTTCCCTCTTCATTGGCTCTGCTGCAGCAGGCCCCCTGTATGGAGCTTTCCCTGTGGCCGCGGTGTTTATGAAAAAGGGAGTGACATTCTCCAATGTCCTTATCTTTATCGGGGCATGGTCCACTACCAAGATTCCGATGATTCTCTTCGAATTCTCAGCCTTGGGTGCACCATTTGCACTTACCCGGTTGCTTATCGACATCCCGGGCATCATCATTATATCGTTCCTTCTCACGAGAATGATTGGCAAGGAAGAGATAGAGGCAATCCACGAGAGAGCAAGCAAGCAGTAACCGTCACCTAGTCAACGAGGTATGAGAGTTCAGTGAGTCTTGCAGTATCCAGTATACGGATCACCCGGTTCCCCACAGCTAGAATAATCCCTTCTTCCTCGAATTGCGTGAGTTTACGGCTCAGTGTCTCCCGCGCGATCCCCAGATAATTGGCAAGGCCCTCCCTACTCAAGGGGAGGGTTATTTCAAGGAAATTACCATGGTAGTGCCCATACGATTCCTTGAACTCCAGAAGGAGGCTGGCAATACGCATATCGGCATTACGGCCCCCCATGCTCTGCATGGCACTCTCAAGCCGGCTCATCCGGTTTGCCATGGCCTCAATGATCTCAATGGCAATCTGACTGTGTTCAGTTAGGAGATTTGTGAAATTGGTTTTGTTCAGGATACAAACCATTGTAGGTTCCAGAGCTTCCACCGTATAAGGAACCCGCTCTTCCGTGAAAAGGAATCTGGCACCAAAGTAGTCGTTGGCAGGAAAGATATAGAGAATTTGTTCTCTTCCGTCCGGTGTGATGCGGTAAGCCTTTGCGCTCCCCTCCCTGATGACCGTAAAAGCAGAGGCCTTCTCCCCTTCCCGTACGATGATCTCTCCCTTCTTGTAGCGACGGTGTTCCATCTCACTGGTGAGCGCATGCACGGCATCACGTTGCAAAGAAGAGAAGAGGGGTACATTCCTCAGGCAGAGATCATTGCTACAACCCTCACATGCATTGGACACAGTATTTCTAACTCCTACTTTTTTACTTGGTTTGTGATTTCAATCACAGAACAAATATCGTCATCGTGATATTTCTTAGCTATCTGAAGTATACGAAAACTTATAGAAAGGGGAAACATCATGAGTGAAGCTACCTATTACGAAATCAATACGAGAAAGTACATCACAGAGCACTACACCCCCTATGACGGGGACGAATCCTTCCTTGCAGGGCCCACTGAACGGACAAAGAAACTGTGGGGAGAACTCAAGGAACTACTCGAGATCGAGCGCCTGCGTGGCGGCATGTTTGACATCGATGAACATACCATATCCACAATTGTCAGCCACAAGGATGGATACATCAACCGGGATCTTGAACAGATTGTCGGCTTGCAGACCGATGAACCACTCAAGCGTGCCATCATGCCATTTGGAGGTATCAGACTGGTACATACCGAGTTGAAAGCCTACGATCGTACCCTTCCAGAGTCCATTGATGAAGTGTTCAAGTATCGCAAGACACACAATGACGGAGTCTTCGACGTATATACAGAACAGATGCGTAAAGTACGGCACAGTGGCATCATCACAGGACTTCCCGATGCATATGGTAGGGGAAGGATCATCGGTGATTATCGAAGAGTTCCCCTCTATGGTATCGATTACCTGATCAAGGAAAAGCAGAGTGCCAAGGAAAATTATCACTTTGATGCAATGACTGAGGAGGTCATCCGCGACCGTGAGGAACTCAGTGAGCAAATCCGCAGCCTTCTGGAGCTGAAAGAGATGGCAGCCACCTATGGCTATGACATCTCAAAGCCCGCAACCGATACAAAGGAAGCCATCCAGTGGTTGTATTTTGCCTTCCTTGCAGCAACCAAGGAACAGAACGGAGCCGCCATGAGCTTGGGAAGGGTTTCCACCTTCCTTGACATCTATGCAGAGAAAGATCTGGGGAGCGGCCGTTTCAGTGAATCAGAAATCCAGGAATTGGTGGATCATTTCATCATGAAACTCCGTATCATTCGATTCCTCAGGACCCCCTCCTATGATGAGCTGTTCAGTGGCGACCCCACCTGGGTGACTGAATCCATTGGTGGTGTAGGCCACGATGGACGTCATCTGGTTACCAAGATGAGCTATCGGTTCCTGCACAGCCTTACCAATCTTGGTCCCGCCCCTGAGCCGAACCTTACGGTACTCTGGAGTGACCGTCTTCCACAGTCCTTCAAGAAGTTCTGCGCCCGCATCTCCATCGAGACCTCCTCGATCCAGTATGAGAACGATGACCTGATGCGAAAGAATTACGGTGATGACTATGGCATTGCATGCTGTGTCTCGGCCATGGAATTAGGCAAACAGATGCAATTTTTCGGTGCCCGGGTGAATCTGGCAAAAACCTTGCTCTACGCGATCAACGGTGGAAGGGATGAGAAGAGCGGGGAACAGATCGGACCTAAAATGGCACCAGTGGGCGATGATATCCTTGACTACGATACCGTCATGGACCGCTATGAGGCAATGAGCAGCTGGCTTGCAAAACTGTATATCGATACCTTGAATGTCATCCACTACATGCATGACAAGTACAGCTATGAACGCCTTGAAATGGCCCTGCATGATGCCCAGGTAATGCGTACCATGGCAGGGGGAATCGCTGGATTGAGTGTTGTTGCCGACAGCCTCTCAGCCATCAAGTATGCAAAGGTAAGACCCATCAGGGATGAGCGGGGACTTGCCGTCGATTTTGAGATCGAAGGAGACTTCCCCACCTACGGAAACAATGATGAGCAGGTTGATGCAATTGCCAAGGATCTGGTAAGAGGTTTCATCACCAAGATGAGACGGCATACGACCTACCGCAAGAGTATTCCCACCCTCTCTGTCCTTACCATCACCAGCAACGTGGTCTATGGGAAGAAGACAGGGAGCACCCCGGACGGGAGAAAGGCCGGCGAGCCGTTTGCTCCTGGGGCAAACCCGATGCACGGACGGGACAAGAAGGGGTGTGTTGCAAGTATGAAGAGTGTGGCGAAACTCTCCTATGATGATGCACAGGATGGAATCAGTTACACCTTCTCGATCATCCCGCAGACCCTAGGAAAGAGCAAGCAAATGCAGGTGGCAAATCTGGTCACCCTGCTTGATGGATATTTTATCGAGGAAGGACACCATATTAATGTGAATGTCATGGAAAAGGAGACATTGCTCGATGCCATGGACCACCCGGAGAAATATCCCCAGCTGACGATCAGGGTAAGTGGATATGCAGTGAATTTCATCAAGCTCACCCGTGAACAACAGCTAGATGTCATCAACCGCACCTTCCACGGAAGCCTGTAAGGAGGTATGTATGAGCATACAGGGAAACATTCACAGTGTTGAGAGTTTTGGAACGTTGGACGGACCAGGACTCAGGTATGTCATCTTTCTGCAGGGATGCTCCCTACGTTGTCGATACTGCCACAATCCAGACACGTGGAACATGAAAGGTGGCTCTTCCCAACGTGTTGATGAAGTGGTCCATGACATCCTCAGCTACAAGAACTTCATCAAGGATGGAGGGGTTACCATCAGTGGTGGAGAGCCACTGAGACAACCAGAGTTTGTCCTGGAGCTCATAGACCGTCTCAAGAGTGAGGGGATCCACACGGCGCTGGATACAGCAGGAAGCGTTCCCTTGGAGATTGCAAAACCGGTACTGGATGCAGTGGGTATGGTCTTGCTCGATATCAAGAGCCTTGATGACAAACTCTGCTTCAGCCTTACCGGCATGGGGAACACCAATACCCTGGCAACACTTTCCTATCTGCAGAAAATCAAGAAGCGGGTCTGGCTACGTCACGTACTCGTCCCTTCCTGGACTCTGGAAGAGAAAAAGTTGGAAGACTTGGCTTCTTTCCTCACCTCCTTCAGCTGCATTGAACAGGTAGAGCTACTTCCCTACCATCGCATGGGGCAGTACAAGTGGGAACAGTTGCATCTCACCTACTCACTCTCAGATGTACATGAACCCACCAAAGACGAACTGTCCATGGCTCGTTCCATCTTTGAGAAGCAGGGACTTCCCGTATTGATGACATCTTACAAGGATGAAGATTCACAGACAAAGGTTGGCTAAAAAAACGGGAAGGCACCTCACAAAAAGTACCTTCCCAACGAAAACGAATTATCAACTATCAACGCTCTTTCTGGGGAACCAGGAAGAGTTGTTCCATATCATACCCCTGTGCCACGGCAATAGCTTTCATGGTATCAAGCGTATCATCACTCACCACCGGGGTACGTGAAAGGAACCACAAGAAATCACGGTCATCACTGCCGACAAGTGCCCACTGGTATTCCTCATCCAACCCAAAGACAAGATAATCAGAGGGGAAAAGCCCGAAGAATCTCACTTTCAAGCGACCAGGAAAATGCTCATCAGGTCTCCAAGCGATTGCCTTGACCGATGTGACTTTTCCTTCCAGATCTCCCTTGATACCACTATTGACCACTTGGATCCTTCCATCATCCCTAAGGGAATAGTCGGCTTTTGCCCCCACCAGATTCTTTTCAAAACGGTGCTGGTATCGAGCAATCTCATACCAAGAACCGAGATAGCGATCGAGGTCAAGGGAATCAACGGTATCCAAAGGAGGATACTCTCTCGTAGTAGCACAGGAAGAGAGCATCACGAGCATAGCAAGCATAGCACCTAGGGAAAGCAAGCCTTTCCGTTTCATTCCATTACCTTCCTTGTTCCCGCTCATTACGGGATTCTTTCAACTGAGTGAGAGTCTCATCAAGCATCTCTTTCAATGCCTGATACTTTCTTCCCTGTTCACTCTTGTCGTTTGAGAGCAAGCAGGCGGCAATATGTTCAGGGACAGAGATAGCTTTCTGCTCCAGTTCCCTTCCTTTCTCCGTAAGGTGGACCATTACGGTCCGCTCATCACTGGGAAGTCTATGTCTCTCGATCATACCGGATGTTTCCAGCCTCTTCAGTAGTGGACTCATCGTCCCGGTATCCAGGCTGAGTGCAGTGCAGAGTTCCCCTACTGTACCCTCTTCATGTTCCCAGAGGTAGAGCATGGTGATGTACTGGGCATAGGTCAGTCCCAAGTGATTGAGCAGTGGTCGGTAAGCGGCCATCAGTTCCCGTTCCACGGCATAGAACCGAAAACAGAGTTGGTTTGAAAGCAACAGTTGTGGATAGGCCATCAAAGCACCTCCTCAAGCTTCGGGATAATGGAAAGGGGGGAATCTTTTGGTGCGTAACGATGTACCGTTACCCCATCCTTCTCCACCAGGAATTTGGTAAAATTCCATTTAACCGTCCCTCCAAGGGCTCCTGGAGCTTGCTTTTTCAGCCAAGTAAAGAGAGGATGAGCTTCCTTTCCATTCACCTTCACCTTACTCATGAGAGGAAAGGTCACCCCATAGTTGGTTGAGCAGAATTCCTTGATATCTGCATCACTACCCGGTTCTTGGTGTGCAAATTGGTCACAAGGAAACCCGATCACTACCAGTGACCGGTCCTTGTACTGCTGATGCAGTTTCTCGAGTTCCTCATACTGAGGGGTAAACCCACACTTGCTTGCGGTGTTCACAACCAGCAGGGTCTTCCCCTTCAGGGAGGCAAAGTCCAACTTACTCTGATCATTCTTCACGGCTTTGAAATCGTATACTGTAGCCATAGGCTTGTTTCTCCTAATTAAGTTGGGTACAATATAACAGAAGCCTATACAAATGTCAATTATTGCTTGATCTTGCCCAAAGGTTTATATTTCCTTCCTTTGCAAAGGAATCAATCCGCTTAAGTTCCTCATCACTGAAGTCCAGGTTTTCAAGGGTTGCGACATTTTCCTTGATCTGTTCAGGAGAACTGGCACCAATAAGCACACTGGTGATCTCTTTGCGTCTCATGCACCAGGCAAGCGCCATCTGTGCGAGGCTTTGCCCACGCTCCTGCGCGATTGCATTAAGTGATCTGATATTCTCAAGGTTTTCCTTGGTCAGCATCTGCTGACTAAGGGAACTGTCCTTTCTCGCAGCCCTGCTGTTCTCAGGAATTTCTCCCAAGTACTTGTCGGTCAGCATCCCTTGTGCAAGTGGAGAGAAACAGATGGCCCCTACTCCCAACTCATCCAGTGTGGAAAGCAATGAATCTTCCACCCAACGATTCAGCATTGAGTAAGATGGTTGATGAATCAAGAGCGGTACTCCCATATCCTTCAGGATTGCATGTGCCTCTCTCGTCTTTTCCGCTGAATAGGAAGAGATCCCAACATACAGGCACTTACCCATCTTATATGCGGAAGCTAGAGCTCCCATGGTCTCTTCAAGCGGAGTATCAGGATCATATCGATGACTGTAGAAGATATCGACATACTCCAGACCCATTCTCTTCAGGGAAGCATCAAGACTGCTGAGGAGGTATTTCCTGCTCCCCCACTCCCCATAGGGACCCGGCCACATCAAATATCCAGCCTTGCTTGAAATGATGAGCTCGTCACGGTGAGAGCGAAAATCCTGGGCAAGCAACTTTCCGAAATTCAGCTCGGCAGACCCCGGAGGTGGCCCATAGTTATTTGCCAGGTCAAAGTGTGTGATGCCAAGATCAAATGCTGTATGCAGCATCTTTCTCGCATTGGAGAGGGACGTCTGGTCTCCGAAGTTATGCCAGAGACCCAAGGAGATGGCCGGTAACTGTAAACCGCTCTTCCCACAGCGGTTGTATTTCATGGATTCGTATCGTTCTGGTTTCGGTGTATACATACACTCCTCCTCATTTACCTATCAGTATAACCGAAATGGCTATAAATCTCCATTTCTTTTGACGGATGCACTTCCTTGGCCTACACTAATGGCAGATGATCCCTTAGGAGGCTTCCATGAACAAGCGGTCAAAAGGTTTGGCTTTTCTTGTTGCATTCACTTATCTGGCAATGATTACGGTGAATGCATTGGCGAACATACTTCCCATTGGTGGCATGGGTACCGGTGAAGTTTCTGATTCCTACCCCAATCTGTTTGCGCCTGCAGGAATCACATTCTCCATCTGGGGAGTCATTTATGCATTGCTCGCCTTGCATACATTCTACCAATTCAGGAAAGGAGATGAGAGCATTCAAATCATTTTCTCGGTCTCAAGCGTGATTAACATTGCATGGCTTTTCTCTTGGCATTATCAAAAAATCGGGCTTTCACTGCTCTTGATGCTGATGCTTCTTGTCTGTTTGATCAGGATCAATGACTTGATCGATCATGCATCCATGGATAGATATGCTTATTGGGCTCTCTCGGTTCCCTTCTCTGTGTACCTTGGTTGGATAACGGTAGCAACCATTGCAAACGTAACCACCTTCCTTGTCTCCATCGGTTGGTCTGGTTGGGGCATAAGCGAGATGACATGGACAGCAATTGTTCTCGCGGTAGGCGTATTGATTGCTCTCTCCTGGGCATTCCGACGGCGTGATGCAGTGTACCTGCTTACCTTGATCTGGGCATACACCGGTATCCTGATAAAGCACACATCCAGGGAAGGATTCAATGGCAAATATCCCTTGATCCTTACAGTGACAGCAATTGCAATTGCTGCGTTTGCCATCTCTTTCGGGGCATTTATCCTTCGTAGGAGGCAACCTGTTGCATGAAACAGACCAGGAAAATCAGGGCCCTTCTGGTCGCGTTGCATTGGTTGTAAAGCCTGCACCACGGCATTTCGACATCATATCAGGAAAGCCGTTTTGTTGACTCGTATCATCACTGATGGTATCCATAACCAATGAGGAGGAAGTGTGCAAGGCTCATTCCTGAAGAAGAGGGGTGGCTTATCTAAGCGCTTTGTCATCATGCCGATTATTCTCATCCTGGTACTTTGTTTTGCCGCTGGCCTGAACAAGATCTCCATTGCGAGGCAATTTTACTTCCAGGAGAAAGTCAAGGAAGCTTCCCTGCTTGCAAGAGGCTATGAGAAGGCCATCGTCATTGAGGCGGGATACCAGCTGGACCAACAGCTGCGCCAGCTTGGAGATCGCATATCCATCGATACCCTCGGGTCAGGGTTTTCTTTCCTCTCCCGATTGGGTTCACTGGAAATCGACATACGGAAACGGGACAGACTGTTTGGCATGTCCCTCTCAGAACCATCGGAACGTAATCTTGTCTCTGACGTTATCTCCATGGCCCATCATCCCGGGAAGAAAGTCGCAACCGAGGGAGTGGAAACAACAGAACGGGAACAGTGGCTTGAGGATGCACCAGGTGGTTTGCTCCAAGGCTATCTTTTTAATAGGCCACTATCAGCTTCTGATGCAATTCTCCCTCTGGAACAGGAGAAGCCCCATCATGCATAACGTATTCATCCTCACCATCCTGATGTTCTTTTCCCTCGCTTCCCTACCTGCAGAGGCACTTCCTGCTCTGGACAGAGGCGTTGAGAATGCCCGCAATCCCATGCTTCTGGTAGATGGGAGAGACAACTCCATTCGCTATGCCAATCCAGCCTGCGCCGAATATTTTTCAATACCCAAGGAGAGACTCATCGGGAGGAATTTCCCGGCTCTTATAGGAAAAAGCATTCACTCTCTTACTGATTTACATGACCAAATGATTTCCCTTGAAACCGACAAGGGAAAAGAAATCTACTTCTTGGTAGGGGTGCAACAGGTCGGAGCGCCCGGATCTCCGTATTTCATGGTCATGCTGCAAGATAAAAGCACTGAACAGCGGTTGCTGGTCCGTAATAGGCATATACGTTATGCCTTGATTGCAACATCATTGCTTACCATCCTCTCCCTCGTGTTTTCCTTGGTTCTCCAGTCACGTCAGAATAAACAATTACAGAAAGTAAACCAGCAACATGAGGACACCCTCTCATTGCTCAAGCAATTTCTCAACGCTGATGACCGATACAGTTATATCAAGGACGGTGAAGGTCGATTCCTGACAGTAAATGCCAACCTTTGTCGGCTTCTCTCCTGTGATGAGAGCTCCCTTCTAGGCAATCAAGTCGAAGAGGTGGCCCATCATGATCTTGCAACCTTGATGGTGGAAAATGACCGGGAAGCATTGAACGAGCTGAAGACCGTGGAGAAGGAAACGCACTGGGGAGAAAGACTTTACAAGACAACCAAATTTCCCCTCTTACTTCCGGGTGGATCCATAGGTCTTGGAGCATTTGCTGAGGATATAACTGAGCAGAGGCATCTGGAGCGAACCCTCAGGGAAAATGCACGACGTGCTTCTGCATTCTCCCATCTCCTCTCCTTATCCATCAAGAACCCTGACAACCAACTGACCAATGCTCTTGAAGAGGTATGTGCTATCAACGGAAGCAAGATTGGGGTATTGCTCATTATTGACAAGAAGACCGGTACGATAACCATGGAAGCAGCAAGAGAGGCCATGCCTCTCTATGATCTCCCTCAAAAAAAAGGAACAGTGATTCCCCATTCTGCGGCTGTATGGTATCTCCAAGAAAAAAATGATTCATCATTTTCAATCATCAATAAGCAGGTGGATGAGGAACCGATACTTTCCTGTATTTCCGGGAAGAAAGTCACGGTCAAGAACCTTCTTGTCTGTACCTGCATGGCCGGTAACACACTCTCCGGCATCCTCCTGCTTGCAGACAGTATAGAAAGCTATAACGAAACAGAAGGATTCCTGATTCAATTGCTCTTCTCAGGTATTTGGGCAAACATGCAAAAGGCAGAGAATGAGGCTGCACTGGAAGCTAGCCAAAGGAATCTAAGGCTGATCCTTGATTCCACCGCCGAAGGTATTTTCGGCACGGATGAAAAGGGACGCTGCACCTTTTGCAATGCAAGTTGCCTTCACTTGCTTGGATACGAGGATGCACAGGAATTACTGGGAAAAAACATGCATCAGTTGATCCACTTCAGTACACGGGAAGGTATCCCCATCGATGAGGAGACCTGTCCGATCAGGTCCTGTCTTTCCAGCAGTGATGGGATGGCCAAGGAGAATGAGGTATTCTGGAGAAAGGATGGGACCTGCCTTGATGTACTGTGCTATGCCTATCCACAAGTAAAGGATGGCACAATCATAGGGTCTGTCATCACCTTCCTGGACAATACCGAGAGAAAAAGAAATCAGGAGAAGATTGCATTTCTCTCTCTCCACGACCAGCTGACAGGGCTCTATAACCGTA
>NZ_JBFXGH010000072.1:0-10838 GCF_050178175.1 Sphaerochaeta sp. | reverse complement strand
TCTGTCCCATAAAACCAGGGCGGACAGTACCAAGGGCAGAAAACAAGCGAAAGACCAAATTCCATCATAATCACAAGTCAAATTGTTAAGATTTTGGGAGAGCTGGGCTTAAGTTGTGAACATTGTTTTTTTGTGACCAAATTTCTCATGATTCTTGCAACCCTCCTGTTCACGCTCATCGCTCAACAGGACAGAATATTCTGCCCCAAGAAGCATCAGAAGTAGAGTCCAGCCATGCTGCCCCTCTCAGCGGAGAACGCTATATCCTCTTGACTGAATCCCGTATCTGAAGATAGACAGGGAGGGTCACCTGAGGAGGATCAACCTTTTCACCTTCAACCAGTTTGATCAGTATATCCACAGCAAGTCGTCCCCGTTTACCAGTGTCCTGATGAACCGTAGTGATGGATGGAGTGAGGATCCTGCTGAAGATGTTGTCATCGAAACCGATGATGGAAATATCATCCGGGACAGTTATCCCTGTTTTCTGGTAATACGATACCGCTTCACTGGCATAGTAGTCAGCAGAACAGACCACAGCGGTACAAGAAGTATCGGGGGAGGCAAGCTCCTCGTATAGAGCATAGCGTTCCTCCTTGACTCTTGAGAGGGGTATGAAGTTCTCTTCGGCAAGGCTCCCTCCCTGTTCCTCAAGAGCATCCCTCAACCCTAGAAAACGCATATAGTCGGAACCGGTCTTTTCTGGTCCGTTCGAGAGGAACACCATCTGACGGTGCCCCATTGACTGGAGATATTCAGATATCTGGTACCCTCCTGACCTGTCTTCAATCCCGACACGGTAATATCGCATGTCGCCTTCTATATCGTAATCATAACTGTCGATGTGAACTACCGGACACGAAACCTGATTGCTGATACGGGGTATGATCTCACGTGGCACCCACAGTATAATAACCCCCGCAAGCTTCCATGACTGGACGAATCTCAGCACCTCGTTCTGGTCACTGGTTGTATGAACCATCATATAATAGCCAAGCTGTCTGAGTTCCCATTCAATGTTACCAAGAATGGTGAAGCTGAAAGGATCTTCGAACTGCGTCTCATCCCTGCGTGGTTCACTGAAAAAGACAACCCCTACGATACGGGAATTCTCATGGGCAAGGATGTTCGCAGCCATGTTCGGTGCATAGTTGACTTCCTTCAGTATCCTCTTGACCTTGTCTCGGACTACGGGAGACACCTTGCCGGTTCTCCCATGAATTACATTCGAGACAGTGGTAGGACTGACTCCAGCCATCTTGGAGATTTCTTTGATAGTCAACATGGCCTTACTATATGCATCTCCCCAAGCTTTGTCAAAAGCCTGCATCAGATTGACTCGACTCCCCCTGCACTGCAGAGGGAGTGAGCCATTCACTATTTTAGGTACCCGAGCCATTTACTCTGGACATCAATCATACGGGTCACCATGTCATTGATATGTGAGACCTGATTCACCACCGGGTTCGCGATAATTGCCTGAGTTGCCAATTCCTTACTGGCTTGCAGGACTGCTTCAGCGGTGAGATCGTAGACACCACAGTAGTTTCTCATCAGGGCAAGATAACCCTTGGGGAGGGAGGGAACCTTGATACCCTTCACCCCATCCTTATTGATGACTGCAGGGACTTCGACCACGACCCAGGAAGGCAGGTCCTCAATCAGTCCGTCATTTATCACATTGACCGCAGCCTCTTCATATCCCAAATCGGTGATAATCCCTTCGATGATAGGAATCGCTCGCTCATGCAGCTTTAGCTCGATCTCAGGTCTCTGTTCGACGGTCAAAGTCGCACGATAATAATCATAGAAATCGAGGATTCCACGATGATCCACAATATCCCAGGCCCAGGAGAGGTATTCCCCAAAGTGACTATCCACGGTGATGGGAAGCAACTTGTAATGCTCAAGCATGAACTTCGCAATGCGTTTGTCGGTCCACTCGAAACGACCCTTCCGTCCAGGTCCCTTTTTATCGAAGGCTTCATGGCTCTCCATCTTCCCGGTCTTGAGATACGTCTCGTAGAAATCACTGTATCCTGCTTCTTGCTTGAAGAACTCGGCAGATCTCTCGAGTACCTGTGGGTAGAGGTCTTCCCCTGTAGCTTTGTCCTTCAGCTCATACAAACAGCTGAAGTGATTGAGCCCGGCGGCACGGAAAGTGAGATCTTCAATCTCCTTATCGAGCATGGCAGGCAACCAGCGATTCAGCCAGCCAATTTCGTGACACATACCGACGAACCTCGCCTGGGGATATTTACGCATCACTGCAGTACCGATCGCAGTCATCGGATTGGAATAGTTGAATATCCAGGCATCAGGACAGATTTGTACGGCATCCCCTACAATATCGAGAATGTGGGGTATGATCCGCAGTGAATGGAATACGCCTCCGGGACCTCCATTCTCCCCATAGACCTGATGCACCCCATACTGCAATGGTACTTTCCAGTCATCATCCCAGAGCTTGAAACGGTCTCCGACTTCAATCGAAGAGATAATAAAATCAGCTCCCGTGAAAGCCTCTTTGCGATTCAAGGTTGCACTCACTGTGAAATCAAGAGCTTCCTTCTCCAGGAACTCCTTTGCGATGCGCTCGACTCGCTCCATCGCAACGGCATTGATGTCAAGAAGCGTGACCTCACAGCCTGTGAGCACTTTGCTCTGAAAGATATCTCCGAGCATTCCGAGTCCGAACTGGAGTGATCCAGCTCCTACTAGTACAATTTTCATACAGCGATGTTCCTTCTACCGGCTGACCCCGGTATATTATTTTATTGCTCCCTCTACCATCCCCTTTATGATGTAGCGCTGAGCGAACAGATAGAGGATGATAATAGGTACGATAGCCAAGAGAGTGGAAGTGAGAATGAGATCCCACTGTTTTAGGTATGCTCCGGCGAACGCTGTGACGGCAACCGGAAGAGTCTGCACCGCACCATTCGATCCTAGAACGAGATAGGGAAGCAGATAATCGTTCCAGATCCATATTCCGTTGAGAATCATTACAGTCACGATAATCGGCTTCAGAAGAGGGAATACGATTTCGAAGAAAATCCGCGGGTAAGAGCACCCGTCAATCGTCGCGGCCTCTTCCATTTCATAGGGGATATTCTTGATAAACCCGTGAAACACGAAGATCGAAAGAGAGGATCCGAATCCGAGATATGCGAACACAATTCCTCTCACGGTACCAAGAAGACGCAGGTTCAACACATTGCCGAGTATCCTCAGCCATCTCACCAGGGGGTACATCAAAACCTGGAAGGGAATGACCATAGCAGCTACGAAGACCATGAAAATGATAATCGACCATGTCTTCTTTTCGTTTCTCACAAGAACCCAGGCTGCCATCGATGAGAACGTGATGATTACAAGCAGTGAAAGAACCGTGATGATCACCGAGTCCCCGAATGCGCTGAGGTAGTCGACCGTAGGATTGTTGAAAATTCTTGAGATGTTGTTGCCCAGCTGTCCCCAGTTCTCAGGCAACGCAACTGCATTTATGATAATCTCTCGGGAAGTCTTTGCTGAATTGAGCACGACCATTGCAAAGGGAATCATGAAAAGAATGAAGAGAAGAATCGTGAAAGCTTCAAGAATGAGCATGGGAGCCCGCCGTTTGAATGACATGGTATTCTTCATCACATTTCCACCTCTTTCTTCTTGTTGTTCGAAACCTGGATCAAGGATACCACGACCAGGACGACAAAGAGCACAACAGCCTTTGCCTGCGCTTCGGCCATCTTGTTCGCAGTCGCGGTGTCGAAGATGTTCATCGCCAGCAGCTGGGAAGCTTTCACAGGGACCCCCATGAATCGGGTAGCCGGTCCACCATTCGTCAAGGTCAGGTTCATGTCAAACTGCTTGAACGAATTGGTCAGGGTCAGAAACAAACTGATGGTGAAGGCGTTGGCCATCATCGGGATCAGGATGTTGAAGACGTTGCGCACGAAACCCGCACCATCGACAGAGGCAGCTTCCATGAGCGACTTTGGAATGCTCTGGATCGCCGCGACGTAGATCAGCATGATGTAGCCGGAGAACTGCCAGGTATTGACCACCGACATCACCCAAATGACCGTCTCAGGTCTGCTCAGGAATGAGGACTGGAGCATTTCTATTCCGTAGGTTGTTCCAAGCAAAACCAGAATATTGTTCATGATGAACTGCCAGATATAACCGAGAACAATGCCTCCGATCAGGTAGGGGACGAAAAATCCTGCACGGTAGAAGTTACGGAACTTCACCTTGCTCGTCACGATAAGCGACAGGGTAAAGCTTACTATGTTGACAAGAATGACGTTGATTATAGTGTAACCAACAGTTATTAGGAAGGAATGGATAAAATCGGGTGTATTGAACAGTTTCGAAAAGTTCTTGAAACCGACGAAGTGGATGTTGGGACTCACCCCGTTCCAGTCTGTGAGTGAATAATAGATACCCAGTGAGAAGGGCACAATGATGATCATAATGAATGTGAACACGACCGGTGCCAGAAACAGGATATTCACTACGCTGCGCTGCTTCATTCGGGGCTCCTCCTTGTTATTTTGAATATGATGTACGGGCGGTTTCGCCCGTACATCATTCGTGTAATAGTCCTACATGGTCGGCAGACTTGCGATGGCCGCCTTCATGTCTGAAATGAACTGATTCAGATTATTCTGGTTCTGGGCGAAGAGGTCGTACACAGGACCGAACACATTCTGGCCTGCACCGTCAGGAAGCATTCCGAAGAATACACCATAGTTTCCACCCTTGGCATTGGCTTCCATAAGAGCTTGACTCAACTGTCCGGAGGGCTTGAGTGTGACCGACTTGAAGGCGGGGATCATACCGGCCTTGTTGACGATGTAATCATGTCCTTCAGCAGTTGTTGCCATCGACGCCAGGAACGCTTTCGCTTCTTCAACCCGCGGGCTCTGTGCATTTACGACGTACCAGCTGGGAGCGAACAGGTAGAGACCGGTCTGCGGGGTATTCGTGAACGCGTGAGGAGCATATCCCATCTTGAAGGTGACGCCCATCTGAGCCATGTTGGGATCTACCCAGTTGCCCTGGTGCAGGAAAGCGGTCTTGCCCTGAGCAAATGAACCGACCTGGTCGTCATAGCTTCCGTTGAGCAGAATGTTCTGATCGGCATATTTGAAAAGGAGCTGTACATATTTTGCGTACTCAGTGAAGCGTGCTTCATCCATCTTTCCCTTCAGAGCATCCTCGATCACGCTTGTATCAGTGAAATCAAGGCCTCCGCCCCAATAAACTGCAAGGTTGTGCTGAGCAGCGACCCACCACATTCCTCCTGCGAGGGAGGCTGCCATCGCCACAGGAGCGTCGATGCCGAGCTCTGCCTTCTTCGCTTCAAGGGTCTTGAATGCCTTCTCATAGGCATCGCGGGTCGTCAGTGTGGAGGGATCAATACCGGCCTTTGCCAGGATCTCTGCATTGTAGGCAAGTCCATATCCTTCAATGGCCACAGGGAAACCATACACGGTTCCATCCACGACGAATTCCAAGTCTGTATCGTCTACCCAAGGCTCTCCTTCCATGCTGGCAATATAGTCTTTCCAGACATTGTAACCGCCGAGTCCTTCGATCTGGAAGATATCGGGCATATCACCGGCCTGTGCTTTAGCCTTCAGAGCGCCACCATAATCAGCACCTCCGCCAAGCGTCTCGACTTCCACGGTCACACCGGGAGTTGCAGCAGAGTACTGTGCAGCATACTCATCGAGAGCATCTTTGATCTCAACCTTCAAATGGAACATCTTCACGGTTGTTTTATCGCTGGACGCTGCTTCCTGTGCACCGCCGGCGAACACGCTGGTCACCAGAAGAACTGAGAACAGAACTACTGCGATCTTTTTCTTCATGCGAATCCTCCTTAGTACGGGTTAACCCACCCGGTACTGTTTGCATTTATAGATAGGTGTTACGTAACACCTATAGCTAACACTACCACACCATTTCTGGTTGTCAAGAAAAAACTGTAAAAAAATGGAAGCGATTCCACTTGTCTCCATCAGGAGTATATGGAGCTTTTCACTGGGCAGCGCATGAATCCTGTCTGGTTGAAGAAAAATATACGTTTCATAACGCTTTTTGGAGTGAATACACATACGTGATCATATGCATGAATATGCGATACTCCCCAAGCAGCAACTTTATGAACGACTTCCCTGCAAAATTGGGAGCGAATTATGAATAAGGTTGCATTCATAAAGCACAGTGAACCATCCCTTGTATCGCAAGGGGTATTGATCTTCTTCATCTGTTTGCCGTACCTCCCCTGGCTCTAAGTCATCCATACAGCAAGAGAACCTTTCTTACTTTTTTCACTGTAGTGAGAAGAATGGGGAGTGCTATCTCATATCTTGCATGGCAACCACGCTTATAGATCTTGTCCCGAAAATATCCATCCCTCGGTTCACTACTCGTATGCTCTACGGTTGTACGCGCCTTATAGCGTGTGGCAGATGCAGGATTGAAAAGAACCGGTTGGACTCCCTTAGAGATCCTTTCTTTTTCCTTCCAGGGGATTTCGGTACTGAGATATCCTATCACTACCCGGCCCAAAGAAGTGTTGTATTCACCTATAACCCTCTCATGAAGTCGATAAGGATCAAGAATCTCCATAACATCTGGAGAGAGTCTACTCATAGTTCCGCCACAGGGGACCTTCGTAAGACCCGGCAGGTCTATCAGATTGCTATGCTCCTGCAACAATTGAATGAAAGGTATCAATACCCCAGGGCAAGCCCTGGACTCAGGAGGCGTTGCCTCCTTTTCCGCCCCAAGGGACGGGGTATCTCACCTTGCTTTCCCGGCACTCGCTCGGGGGAGGAACCATCATGCTGATTCCTTTCCTCTCGCTCCGTTGGGGAATGAACAACAAGACAGTTCTCGTCATGTGGGAGGAAAGGGATTGTGGGGAGACTGAAGTTTGTGTGATGTGATACATGCTATTTGTATCCTGTATGGTACACAAGTATTGGCATACCCTGCTTTTTTTCGTTCATGGCATGCAGGCTGAATTTCTATTTTAAAATTGACTCTGCAGGATTTTTTAGGCATTGGATACAGAAGCTCTGCTCCTCACCCACAGCGAGAGGGATTCTCCCCCGCAAGGAAAGATTCCAAAACCTTCTGCATCTGTCTTGATGTGTTCCCTTATATTGCCGGTACAATCTTCAAATTCAGTATCAGGAAGGCCTGTCTCCATGCTTTTACTACCTTCTTCTCCATTGCAAAGGACTACTGCCAGCGCATTTTCTCCTGAATAAGACCAGCCAATGGTATTTGGATGATCGAAGTAATCGTGCTGTTCTCCCTCAAGATGTTCACTTCTCAACCTAAGCATGAGATCAAGCAAATGCTTGAATGAAGGCATTTCAATCACATGTTTTTCTCCATCTAAGCCATAATCCTCATACGTTGCACCTTCGTAATCTGCGATGAATACACAGGGATATCCTTCCCTTCTGAGCAGGATCAATGCATAGGCCAGTGGTTTGAACCAGGGCTCCACTACTGACTCAAGCGCTTGCAAAGCCTGCGAGTCATGGTTGGCTACAAATGTGATTGCGTGCGCAGGGTCTTGCTCCACCAGGGTCCCGGAGAAAATAGAATCAAGGGGGAACTCCCTTCTTTCAATCCCTGCCTGATAAAATTTGAAATGCAACGGAACATCGAAGAGCGAAAGAGCACCCTTGCTCTGCTCGATATATGATTTGAGCTGTTCGATGTCTGGATCCCAGAATTCAGCAACTGCAAACAAATCACGGTTTGCATGGGAATGTATGGAAGCAAGCCACTCGGGAAAAAACCATGAAGGGATATGTTTCACTGCATCAATTCTAAAGCCATCGACCCCTGTGGTGTCCAGATACCATTTCCCCCACCGCGTAAGTTCTTCTCTTACTTCCTCCGCCCCGAAATCAAGGTCACAACCCATCAAGTAGTCGTAGTTTCCGAACTCAGCGGAAACATAGGTATCAAACATCTTGCCTTCCAGTACGTAAATGTTCTGGTTGTCATCAGGATGCTCCTCTACATGATCCACTGCATCAAAGTGGTGCCACATCCACTGAAAATCCGAATAGGTAGAACCCCTCCCTGGAAAGGTGAAGCGCGTATAGACTGTTACCTGTTCTTGGGGCCCGTTTGGCTCTGAGCGGTTCTCCTTGGAATAAGGAGTAGCGAGAACCTGTTCCTTCTCATCAGCCCCCATCCGGTGATTCAGCACTATATCTGCATATACCTGCATACCATGGGAGTGAGCTTCCTCAATGGCTGCCAGGTACTCTGCTCTGGTTCCATATTTGGTAGCAATACTTCCCTTCTGGTCGAACTCTCCCAAATCATATACATCGTACACCCCGTAACCGGTGTCATAGCCACCTCCTGCTCCCTTGTATGCAGGAGGAAGCCAGATTGCAGTAAATCCTGTTTTTTTCAGTGCTGCAGCTTGCGCTGCAAGCTTGTTCCAGAGGACACCGCCACCCTCACTGTACCAATGAAAATATTGGAGCAGTACTCCTCGACTCTCTTGCATAATTATTTCTCCTATCATTTCTTTGCATCAACACTATGCTTATGTTACAGGATGTACAATGGTTTCATGGTGTTGTAGGCTCGCATCCTTATGGACTTGAACACGAGATCCCTTCCTATGAACAGATTGAACTCTTTACATCCTTTAGGGAAAAGTCATACAGCTTTCTTTCTTTATCGAAATGATGATCGTCCCGAATGACTTGTACGATCAAGCCCGGCAAGCAAGGTCTTCGATTAGAGCCTGAAGCCGAGTTGAGCCCTACTCCTCAGCGAGATGGTCGTAGTAATGGAGGCAACATATTATGCAAGCTGCGTACTTGCTGTTACGTATGGACTGCTTTCCCTGTTGCTGCATAAGACGAAAGAACAGAACCCGCTGCTACAGGGTAACAGATGATCATATCGCATGCATCAAGCGCATTAAGGGTGCTAGAAAGCCTAGGCTCATCATACTCCATCATGGTCAGGTTTTTCCCAACATGGATGATGCTTGCTCCAATATGCTGCAACGTTAAGCTGAACTCACCCGTGGGACGTGTATTCACCCCGACCACTTTTGTTGGTTTCATCTGTACCATTCCTAATGCTGCTTTCAGTACTGTCTTCTTAGGATTCAGCGTAGAATATGGATGGCACTAATCAATGAAAAGATGTCATGTGGTTGTAAGCTAAAGGGTCGGATCCAATGGCTTGATCTCAAAGAGCTTGTCATCATCCCAGAGTTCACAGGTCTTTTGTAGTGTCCAAAGACGTGCATCTTCCCCCACTTCCCCATTGGAGGTGATTGCCCAAGCGTCATAGGCAACTGGGTAGATACTTCCAACCATGGTAGCTTGATTACCGTTGATCTCAAACTTACCCAACCCCTTCCCCGAGGCTACACTCCAGAAATAGCTATTATGCCAGGCAATGTCATTTCCGAGGGTAATACCATCCGGTAGGGCAATTGTTTCATATGAAGAAGTATCGTCTTCTTGATACTCATCAAAATCGATTCGATATATAACCGTTTGGTCTTGGCTGGGCAGGAGGAGTTTTTCTCCATCATAGGTCAATCCCATGGTGCCTCCGCCTGCAGCATCGGGAATATCAATCCAATCATCTTCTGTTACCTCAATTTTTGCCCCTTCAGTAATCACAGCAGGAGGGGTAAAACGGTAGATTTTCTTCTCACTGAAATCGTTGACGTAGAAGTACTGGCCATCATGGGTAAGTCCTCTGGGGTTCACGACCCAGTCTGTTTCCATCTTGATCACATCTGTGATACAGGGACCATCAAACTCGATTCGGATGAAATCCAAGCCTGCTCCTTTACCATCTCCAATGCTAAACCGCCAGAGATAGCCATCGTAGTAGTGAAGAGCCCAGCCGAATCCAAGATTCTCTCCTGCGCCCATTTTTCTGGTCACCTCTCGGGTTGCATCAAAAGAGTCATATACGTAGAGGTACTCATCTCCCTCCGTAGCAGGACGGTAGCCAAGATCATACTCAGTGGGAACGGTGTAATTAAAATCTGGTGAATCAGGATTGGTAGCAGACACAGTATTATTGAATTCAGTTATTTGAGTGATACTCTCATCATTCGAGGACTCCCCATCAGGATCTTCTGTGTTTAGGATGGGCACATCTTCGATTGCGTAGAGGATGTTGTCCTGGACCGTTACCTCAGAATCCATACCGGCAGTCAATGCATGTTTCTTATAGGTGTCAAACACATTACCTTGAACGGTTCCCCCACTGTTCTCAAAGTGCACTCCTACATGACCATCCCTGAAGTAGTTGTTTTTTATAAGGACATTGGTATTGAACTGTTCAAGTGCAATTTCATGATACCCGTTCTGGTAGAGTGTATTGTTAAGAATCTTAGGAGAAGAATGTTCTGCATAGAGCCCCTCTGTATTATTCCAACGGATGACTGAGTTTGAAATGGTAACTGAAGAATAAAACTGCTCCACCCCGATTTCAGCAAATTCAACTACCGTATAATCCAAGATGGAGGTGTCGGTATTCATCAAGGTAATACCAAACCAATCTCCGTTGATAGCATGCCCATATCCTTCCCGCTCGTAATCTGCAGTGAAGAAGATTTGCTCAGTTGATGTTCCTTTTGCTATCAAGGTACCTTCTGTTACTTGGAGACCACCTTTATCCAGATCTCTATATCCTCTATCAGACTTAAATTTTACGATTGTTCCTGGTTCGATAGTAAGCGTTACATCTTTAGGGACCTCAACATTATTCACCTGCACCACTCCTGACCAGGTGGTATTTTCAGATAG
>NZ_JBFXGH010000071.1:0-10930 GCF_050178175.1 Sphaerochaeta sp. | reverse complement strand
CTCCTTCGCGTCTTTTTCCACATGGGCACCCATTGCCTGTAAGATATCAATCACGCGTTTATCCCCTTGGCTGTCCTGAAAATCAAGAGAGGTCAAAAGCAAATCTGAATTGCTGAGTGTGGCAGCTACCAGGGGAAAGGCTACTGCAGAGAAATCCGCAGGTATGGTAAACCTTCCTGGTGTATAGTGTTGCCCACCCCTGATATAAAATCTGGTATAGTCATCACTTCTCTCTACCTCTACTCCATAACGTTGCATCCAGTCCAGGGTTATCTGCACATAGGGAGTTTCCAAGGGGTTGTCTACCAATATCTCGGTATCTCTTGCTGCCAATGGGCTGGAAAGCAACAGGCTTGATACGTATTGGCTGTTGCTTCCGTTGAGCCTTGCCTTTCCCCCTTTCAAGACCCCCCTGATAACCACAGGTGGAGCTTCCTGTCCCTCCCTGGTCAGGAAAGCCGTCGCTCCAAGCGTATTCAGTGCATCAACCAGGCGCTTGATCGGCCGTCTCCTGATCTGCTCATCACCGGTAATCACCGTCCAGCCATCCACCAAGGCGGCAACTGAGGAGAAGAAACAGGTGGTGGTACCTGAATTCCCTGTATTGATGCAGTCCTCAGGAGCAACCAAGGAGCTTCCCCTGCCATTGATCACCCAACATCCTTCCCTCTCTTCTATCCTTGCACCGAAAGCTTTTGCAGCGGACAGTGCACTCAATCCATCACCACTGGCCAGTGGATTGCAGATGATCGATTCCCCTTCAGAGAGCAAACCAAGGAGAGCAGCACGGATGGTGTGGCTTTTGGAGCCGGGGACCTGAAGGCTTCCATGCAAGGAACCGGGTTTTACGAGTACACGCATACATCACATCCTTTTCATTCGTACAAATCGCTTCAAGGACTTGCTGTTGGAGAGCAGTGTCAGAACAACCAACGTAAGCAAGATCATGGTAATGGGTCTTCCTAGCAATGCCACAAGAAATGCATCCTCACTGGAGGCAAGGGAGATGGCCCTGCGGAAGTTGGAATCCATCATGCCTCCGAGGACAATGGCAAGCGTCATGGGCGCGATAGAATACGAACGACGTCGCATGAAGAAACCCAATACGCCGAAGAAAAGCATCAGATAGACATCAAACATCCTGTTGTTTGTTGCAAAGGATCCGATAATACAAAGGATCACAACCAAGGGAAGCAGGATCCTCTTGGGGACAGCAATGATCTTGCTGATCCTCGGAGCTACCAGGAGACCAAGAAGCAGGAGGAAAACACTCCCAATAAAGCCACCTGCAAGGATTGCGTGAAACATCGGGGCACTTGTCTTGATGAACATTGGACCAGGTTGTAATCCATGGACATAGAAGACTGAGAGAATGATCGCAGTGACTGCATCCCCCGGTACGGCGAGGGTGAGCATGGGGATCATGGCCCCTCCAATACAGGCATTGTTGGCCGACTCACTGGCAACAATACCTTCCTCTGCACCCTCTCCAAAAGGAACGGAGGGATTCTTAACCAATTTCTTTGCCTGACTATAGGCAAGGAAGGCAGCAACAGGCCCACCTGCTCCAGGTAACGCCCCGATGGCAACCCCGATGGTTGCATACCAGAGAGAAATCGGAGTATGGCGCAACACTTCTTTCATTTTCAGTTTCCGGTACGAGAGAACGTTGACATCCCCCCCCTCAAGACTGGTGGAGATGGCCATCAATACCTCAGAAAAGCCAAAGAGCCCCACCAATGCCGGTACGATATTGATTCCTGCCTGTAAGTTCTCGATGCCAAAGGTAAGCCTCGCGGTACCCATTACCGAGTCGATGCCTACCATGCTGAAGAACAGACCGAGACAGGCGCTGACAAGTCCCTTTGCAAAATGTTTTGTTGTCAGGGAACCTACAGTGGTTAAACCGAAGGTTGCAAGAAGGAAGTAGTCCATCGGGGTGAATTTCAGCGCTACTGAGGATATGGGCTTGGCAACGACAGCCAAGGCAAGGAACCCAAAGAGCGTCCCTATGAATGAGTACATGACCGCGTAGATCAGGGCCTTGTACGCCTCACCCTTTTTAGCCATGGGAAAGCCATCAAGCGTGGTTACCACCGATGAAGGTGCTCCAGGTATATTGATAAGGATGGCAGAGAGGGCTCCGCTGAATACACCTACCACATACACGCCCATGATGGTGGCCAGGGCATTGGTGGTCTGCCATGAGTAGGTGATTGATACCAGAAGCGCTGTTGCCATGGAGACCGACAAGCCGGGAATGGAACCCACGAAGAGTCCAGCCAGTGAGCCGGCAAAGACAAGCAATACAAACTGAAGGTTGCTTGCATAGGAAATTATTCCAAGAAACATATCCATTATCCAATCCTCCTACGGAAGCATGACATGCAGGAGCTTTCCAAACAGGAGATACATCAACGAGGTAAATCCTACAGAGAGTAAGCCGATCAAGAGATACCTTCGCTCTCCTAGGTAAAAGAACAATCCGAAGAGGAACAAGGTCGTTGAGACGAGAAAAGTAAGATAGGGCATCACCATGACATAGACCAAGGTTGCAAGCGTTACCACAACTGTGTCACGAACCAAGAACACTACAGGAGTGACCTCTCCTTCCTCCTTTGCTGCAGAACGAATCAGGGAGAGGGAGAGCGGAAGCAGGAACACCGCTACAAGCAGGGGAAACAGATAGGGTGACTGCTGCCATACTACCTTTGCCAGGTGATGCTCCACCAACGAATAGACAATGGCAGAGATGGATAACAAGAGAAACACGAATCCTTCGATTCGTGAATATGATCCACTTCTTGATCGATGTGCTTCTTCCATGGGGATTCCTTCTTTATGATCTTGCAGAGAACATCTGCAAGACCGGGTGATATCTAGTACTGTGATTTCTCAATCCCGAACTTCTCAGGACTGTATTTGGCTACCCCACTGTCGTAGAGCATCCAGGAAACCAGGGACTCCCAATCCTTGTAGAACTCCTTCATAGAAGCTTCATCAGGATATTTCTCATAGAGCTTATCCAAGGAGTTCTTGGCCACAAACTCTTTCCAGGCAGGTTCCTGTACAGCTTTCTTTGCCGCATCACGAAGGATGGCAACCACTTCAGAGGGCACATCCTTATCCACCAAGAATGAAAGCGGGGTGAACGGATTGGAGAGATAGCGCTCTGAGCCAGGGAGAATTTCTCCAAGGGTGGGCACATCTGGGTGTGCCTCCAGTCGGTCAAGGGCAGAGATGCCCAGCAACCTCAAGTCTCCGCTCTCCAGATATCCTGTGACCGTGGAGTAGTTGGAATTGGTGAAATCCACTTGGTCTCCCAACACAGCAAGTATGCAGTCTGCACCACCGGGATATGCAGTAAGGGCCATTTCCATGCCAAACTTGCCATAGATCATAGCCTGCACATGCCCTGATCCACCTGGTCCGGTATAACTCATTTTCACTTTACCGGGTCTGTTCCTGATGTCATCCACCAAGTCCTGGAGGGTCTCATATTTTGAATCCTTGCCTACAACAATAACCTTCGGGTCATTGACGGCAACCATGATCGGGGTGAAATCATCATAACTCATCTCACTCAGTCCCATCACTCTCTGGGTCCCCAATGATTCTGCAGTGAAGAGAACGGTATAACCATCACTCTTCGCATCAAGTACGGTACGGGCACCAATGGAACCACTTGCCCCACCTTGGTTGATGACAGTAATGCTCACTCCAAGGTGTTTCTCCAACTGGACGGCCAATTGTCTTCCGCTGATGTCCGTGGTGCCACCAGCTCCGTATGGGACAATCATGGTAATCGGTTTGTTCGGATACGAAGGGCCCCCAGATTCGGTGGTTCCAGCGCCCCAGAGCATTGAGATGGACAAAAGCAACAAAAGGAAAACAAGCTTCTTGTGTTTCATATGGCCTCCTACAGTACCAAGCGTAAATTATCATAAATTATGCATTAATTTGTACATATATGCAATATTTATACATAAAATTGAAATATCAGTCGGTAGTTTATTTATATACAACAACCTAATGTTTACAAACTTATGTTATTCATGTGTAAATTTACATTCCTTTTCAAAAAAAACCATCCTTCCCCTCCTTACTTGGAGGGGTGGGCATACTCTGGGCGAAGCACCTCTGCCCCCTGCATGAACACGGGAACTGTCTGCTGCATCGGATGGTTCACGACAACCAGCATCCTGATGACCTTCTCCAACATCCCATCGATTTCAAGTTCCTGCATACAGAACAAAGGGGTTGAGCCACAGTATCCTGCTTTTCTCAGTCCTGTTGCAGGATTCCGACTTCTCAGATCACTGGTTTGGGTGATCAGGAGATAGGCAACTTCCTCTTCCTGCAATGCATTAAGCGCAAGCACTTCCCGGTAGAGAGTTGCAGCGGCGGTTTCTATGAGCTCTGGTAGATCTTCCTGTACGCAGATAGCCCCCCTGATAGCACTGATGGTTGGTGGCAATTCCATGGTTACTCCTCAAACAAGTATCGTATCACGTCATCCTATCGTAATCCCTCTCGTGATCACATGCTCCAATAACCCTACAATCAAGCTTAAGGCAAAGACTGCAAGCATCCTGAGCAGAGTAAGCAATACCGCTGAAGCAGGGAATATCCGATCCCCTGCCCAGACCAAGAGGGAAAAAACCAGTATCCAAAATCCAAAAAGCAAACCCGTCCAGCTTATCAGAGAAAGAAAGAATTGAAGCAGCCCGACAAATTCCAAGCTTACAGCAAAAAAGCTACTTGCTATATAGACAAGGAAAAAGAAGAGATAGAGCAAGAGAGTATAGGTATGTACCCGGCTGGAGAAAGCCAGCAATCGCCGTGTCTGCAACATAGATTGATGGTATCACCTAAGAGAGCTTGTCTGCAACCGGGAAACTCACAAAGAGTTTCCCCATGCCTGAGGCAAATACATCAAGGACCGGGGAATCTGCACGGTTTGAGAGTGAAATAGAGGCCATGGAGAGTACATACTGACTGAGAGGCCATTGCAACTGCTTTGCGGTGATGGTCACTTCCTTGGTGAAGCTCGTGGGAATAAAACTGACCGTTTGTGGTGGGTTCTGTATTTCAAAGCGGTGATGCTTTCCGACCAGGAAAAGGCTCTCATAGGCTGTATACCATGCAGAGGGAGGACCATACTGGTCAAAGAGGCTGTAGGTGGTGAAGAGGTGGTCCATGCGAAACCCTCCACCACCAACCAAAACATAGGTGGAATACCCAAGGGATGATGCTTTTCGAAGCGCCAGCTCTGTATCGCTCTCATCCTTGTCTGCAAGGCTCTTCTCATGGTCAAGGTGTTGTATCTCGGAAAAATACCGAGTGGAATCAAAATCCCCGATACATAGATTGACGGGTATCCCCAAGGCTTTCGCTGCCTCATACCCACTATCAGCTGCAATAACCATATCGCCCGGCTGCAGAAGATCTACAGGAAGGTGGGAAGGAGCCCCTCCCCCTGTAAATATTATAGCTTTACTCATAAACACTCACTTTATGTTGCGGATTTAGCAATATTATCATAGTATATTACCACATTCATAAATAAAAGAGGAAGGAACATGTCCAACGTAGCTCAGCATCTCGCAAAGGTTGCGCTCAAACGCGCAGATATCATGATACCGAAAGCAACAGTAGATCTCACCAAATGGGCAGTTGTTGCTTGCGACCAGTATACTTCAGAACCGGAATATTGGGAACAGGTCAAGCAACTCGTGGGAGAGAGTCCTTCAACACTCAACCTGATCTATCCTGAAGTGTATCTTGAGG
Organism: Sphaerochaeta sp.; assembly: GCF_050178175.1. GTDB lineage: Bacteria > Spirochaetota > Spirochaetia > Sphaerochaetales > Sphaerochaetaceae > Sphaerochaeta. Next base: position 5,140 of record NZ_JBFXGH010000071.1, on the reverse strand, counting down.
AAGCACATCCAGAGAAACGGATAGAGGCAATCAATGCCACCATGAAACGCTATATACAAGAGGATCTGTTCACCGTGTATAAGAATGCTTTTTTCTTGGTGCATCGAACCACTCCCTCCAGCATGATCGGACGATGGGGTCTCCTCGTTGCACTGGATCTTGAGCAGTATGACTATGCCCCGGATTCACGCAGCATGATCAGGGCAACAGAGGGAACGATTCTTTCCAGGATCCCGCCGCGAAAAGAAATCAGGAAAAATGCGCCGCTTGAGCTTCCCCATATCATGGTTTTGATCAATGACGAGAAGCGTTCGGTCATTGAACCACTCGCAAAGAAGAGGGAACAACTTCCTCTTGCCTACGAAACAGAACTTATGGCAGGTGGGGGTGCCTTGAAAGCCTGGGTTGTCGATACTGACGAAGACATGCTGAAGATTGCAAAAGCCCTGAAAGAGATGCTTGATGCACTTCCCCAGGATAATCCCCTGCTTTATGCCATGGGAGACGGCAACCACAGCCTAGCAACAGCAAAGAGTTGTTGGATGGATATCAGGGATACCCTCACAGAAGATGAGCGGAAAGACCATCCTGCACGCTATGCACTGGTTGAACTGGAGAATATCTTTGATGAGGGGTTGGAGTTTGAACCGATCCACCGTGTACTTTTCGGGCTTGACCAGCATACGTTTGAATGCGAGCTCGCAAAAGTCTGCGCCCATTTTGAGAAAGAGAAGATATCAGACCTGGAATCACTCGACGCAGCAATCAACGAAGAGGATGGCAGACAGAAATTCGGGTTCTGTGACAAGCATGGATATCTAGTGTACATACTTACAGAGCCAAAAGCTTCCATCGCTGCAGGTACGCTGCAATTGATCATAGACTCATTGCTTGCACAGAAAATTGCCTGTGTGGACTATATCCATGGAAAGGATGTCACAGCCACCCTGGGAAGCAAGGAAGGCAATCTGGGACTCATCCTGCCGGAAGTCTCCAAATCGACCTTTTTTGAATCAATCATCAGGGATAACGCTTTACCGAGAAAAACCTTCTCCATGGGAGAAGCACATGAGAAGCGGTATTACATGGAGGCTAGGAAGATTCAGTATTAAGAAAGAAGCGCTGAAGCATCATATTCGCCACAGCGCAGCAAGGTGTAGGGAGTCGTCGTGCAATCGATCAAGGTGGAGGGAGTATCCCTCTGCCGCATCGGATCCACGACAATGGCCTGCACCTTATCTTTGTATGTGAAGATAATATCTGTGATATTGGTTATGGAGTATCCATGGGGATTTACGGCAGTTGAATAGATCGGGGAACCGAGGCGGGTAAGCAATTCCTGTATGAAGGGGTCCTTTGGAACCCGTATTGCATGAGTCCCTTCTCCGTCCTTGGTTGGAAGGATACAGGTGAGAGCACAGGGCCAATGGTGAAGGAGCACCTCTGGGACTTGACAGAGTTGTTGTGCTTGCTCGAGCGTCGCCAGGACAGCAAACTGCTGTTGTCCCAGATGCTCCTTCAGGACACGTATTTTTTGTAGTGTTGTATCGACTTTCCCGCTCAGACCATAGATTGTGTCACAGGGAAGGATCATAAGATGGTCCTCCTGGAGATGAAACACACATCGCTTTAAGGTCTCTGGTTCTGATTTATAGAGGAGTTCTGCTTCCTCATCTCTCCAACTCATACGTATGCCTCCGCTTTTTTTGTATCCACCAATAGCATAGCGTAATCATTGCTGCCATGACTAGGGAGGCAAGAGCTAGATATATGGTAGGAATTCCAGAAAACCCCAGAGATCCACCTGGCTCAAAGGTACGGGGTATCCTATCCTCATAGGAGTTGGAGTCTTGTTCCTCATCGATGAAGTAATATACCTGTTCCCCTTCACTCTGATATCCATATTTGAAGGCAGCATCCTTCAAGGCATCTTCACTGCTCGCTTCATCTCTCTGTCGCTTCAGGGAGTCTACCTGTATTGAGAGCATTGTCTGTTCATGGGAAAGTCTCGATATCTCAGTTTTCAAGGCTCGATTGTGCAGAATTCCCCCGATGCCGAATACTGTCATGAGCAAAGAAAAGATAAAAACTAGGCTGAAAGCGAATAGTAGCGGGATTTTTCTTGTCATGCCATCCTTCAATACACTATACTAAGTATGATACTATACCATCAATACTGGTGTAAAGTTTGCATGGAGGTGGCAATGTCGGAAAACAAACACTATGGACGTCAGATTTTCCTGAGCCTGTTCCTTACCGTATTTATTCTCTTGGCCGGCCTCTATCTTGCTTCACGGTATCTGTTACCACTCTATGATGTCAATCAACAACAGATTTATGACGTATTGGTAAAGTTGTTTCCCATCCTTCTCGGTCTTGTCATGATTGAGATTGGTGTCATGATCGCTCGCAGGAGAGATGAGGAGTATGCTGACCAAGTGGACAAGCTCCCTCCCAATGCATATGATAAACCATTCTACACCCTTCCCGGTGATGACCCAAGCCACCTTCACAGTGACGAGCTATTGCTCAGCCAACAGAGAGTGCAGCCAAGCACTTCCCCGATACAGGATACCATTGAAGAAGAGGAACTGGAGCCTCAGGCGGTTGCCTCCATTGAACCAATGGTTCCCAGGAAAGAAGAGGCAATGGTTGAACGCTTTGAAATGGCGGAACCAGAACAGGAAACAGTGGGGGCGGAAGGAAAGATTGCTGAGCCCGTTGCTGAGAATATTACCTACAATACAGACTTTGACACGATTTTGGAAATGGAATTGGAGAACTCCAAGGAGATGGATTATGACCTTACCCTGGTCATAATCGAAGTCACCGAAGGTCCTGCTTCCCTTATTGCAAACAAATTGATGATGCTCAGCGGGGAACTTGCCTACAGCTTCACGCTTGAAGGCGGAAAAATTGCCTTGGTCCTCCCCTTCTACAATGGCGACGAGGCACGCTCATTCACGCTCTCAATCATCGAGAGTTGCCAGAAAGAGTTCTCAGGTTCTTCATTGCAACTAGGCTTCGCATCACGGAACGGGAGAATTGTTGACAAGGAACAATTGCTGCATGAGGCACAGAGTGCCTGCAGCAGCAACTGGGAGGATAACTAATCCTTCAAAGGAATCTCAAAACTCATCCTATCCTTGGTCAGTATCGTATCAGGAAAGATTTTTCGGGCATCCTTAAGCAAGAAGCGTAGTTCCCTGTCCCCATACCGTGGACTGTAATGGAGCAGACCGAGCTTGGCCACCTCTGCATCTTTTGCAATCTGGGCAGCCTGACCGGCAGTCATGTGCTTTTTCTCATATGCTGTCTCTTCCATATCGGACGTGAACATCCCCTCACAAAGCAGAAGATCACTATGCTCCACTTCCTTGGCAATGGACGAAAGATACAGAGAGTCAGTGACATAACTGAATTTCCTTCCCCCACGCTTATTTCCCATCACATCTGCACTGGAGACTACTCTACCATCACCCAGGGTAACAGTCTCCCCTCTTTGCAATTTTCCCCACAGTGGCCCGACCGGTATCCCCAGGTCCTGTGCTTTCTCTGGATGGAACTCCCCTGGACGGTCTTTTTCCTGCATGACATATCCCAAACAGGGTTTTGTATGATTGAGCCTGAAAGCGCGTACGGTAAAGTCATCAGTCTCCAGGATGACACCTGGTTCAACCGTCTTTACAATGATCTCATAGTTGATATACATATCAAGGATTCTTCGATTGGCATCCACATACTCCTTGAGTTTAGGGGGACCATAAAGCGTCAGCGGCTCATCGCGGTCAACCTGGCTGGAAAGCATCAGTATCCCCGGGAGTCCGGTCACGTGGTCTGCATGCATGTGGCTTATAAAAATGGAATGGATCTTTTTCCACTTCAAATTCAGCATTTTCAGGGAGACCTGCGTACCTTCCCCACAATCGAAGAGAAAGAGCTCACCGTCGCGACGAACCATGGCACTGGTAAGAAACCTGTTGGGAAGGGGCATCATGCCGCTGGTCCCGAGTACAAACACTTCAAAATTCATAGAGCAAGTATACTGAAAAACACCGGTTATTCAAAGTGTGTACAGCTTAAAGGTTCAATTCGTTTTACCCGTCGTAAACTAAACTGTACAGATACCACACTTACCAGAAGCAGAACCAGTACGATGACGAGGATATCTCCCAATGGATAGACCACACTAAAATCCAGGAGATAGTAGGAAAGGGAGGGGATTGATCGGTCGGCGACCACGCTGAGCAATGGGGAAAGATTGCTTGACATCACAATGCCCAGCAAGGTTCCCCCCATCAGGGAGAGAATCGTCACCATCATGACCGTGTAGAAATAGACACTGCGGATCAAGCTGTGGCGTGCACCAAGCAAGGTAAGCAGAGCTATCTGATGTTTGTCATCCTCAACCAGTTCCCTGCTTAGTTCGCTGATGAAATAGCCACAGAGCATTGCAACAGCCACCATGACACCCAACACAGCCTGTCTGCTTGTATTAAGGTTTGTAGCAATGGTGAAATTCTCCTCATCCCACGAAGTTACCATAAACCCATCGGCCTGGTATTCCTGTCTCAAAGGTTCAATCCTCTCCTGGGTTACCAACAATTCATGGTAGTTCTCCTCACTGCCCTTGAACAACCGATGGATCAGGCTATAGTCACAAAAGGCAAGATTCGCATCCAGTTCCCGATATCCTGAATCATAAAGATTGCCCACTACACAGAATTGTGGACGGATCCCATCGTCACCTACCAGCATCAGTGCAACCCGGTCGCCGATACCCACCTGAAGTTCATCAGCCAGGGTGGTGCTGAGCAGTACCTTCTCCAGCGTGGTGCTCTCCTTGGGAATTCCATCCATCAAGGTAATCTGGGAGGTTCTCATTTCGTTGAAATATCCGTCACCAACACCCTTGAGTCTCACCATCTTGTTTCCGTCTGGACTATAGATCAGGGCATAGCTTTGAGAAACCAGCTGCACATCCAGCACACCTTCCTTCTCGGGCAAGACACGTGTGGAATTCCCATGTACTTGCAGGTGGCCATTACCCAATAGTGCATATTTATCAGCAATCCCCTTACTCATGGACACCACAAAGATCTTTGCAAAGACCAAGGCTCCAACTACCAGTGTGATCAAA
>NZ_JBFXGH010000070.1:0-10991 GCF_050178175.1 Sphaerochaeta sp. | reverse complement strand
GCAGCAATCCAATGATCTCTGGTCGTGCATATTGCACTGCAGTGGCGCTATGCAACGATAACGAGCCTGCAATATCCCGATAGAAACAAGCAATGCAGAATCCCATATTTGTAGGATTTCCCAATAGGACCAAAAGAACAGAGATGATTCCTGTTGCCACACCTGCAATCATAAGGTGTTTCTTCTCTTGCGAAATACTCATCTTTTCCCCCATACGACGATTGTAACCTTTATTTATCATAAAATACAATGGGAATTTTTCTTATATTGTGATACGCTTGCTGTATGAATACCATTTATCTCGATAATGGGGCGACTTCATGGCCAAAAGCGCCGAATGTTGCTTCAGCCGTTTCCTCGTTTATCTGCGACCATGCAGTAAATATTGGACGGGGTGGATATGACCGGGCTTATGAGACCGCAGGGCAAGTACAAGACTGCAGGGACAAGCTCGGTACATTCTTTGGAGCATCCGACAGCAGAAATGTTACCTTTGCACTCAATGTAACCCATGCACTCAATACATTGATCGCGGGTCTGTTCACCCCAACAGACCATGTCTTGGTAAGTGGCATTGAACACAATGCCGTTATGCGCCCTCTTACCCAGCTTGGGATCCCCTATACCATTATCCCCTGTAATAAAGAAGGACTCATACAGCTAGATGGATTTGCCTCACTGGTCACAAAACGGACAAAAGCTGTCATTATAAGCCAAGCATCCAATGTAAGCGGAACCATTCAACCGATACGGGAAGTCGCAAAACTTGCCAAGAACCATGGATTATTGGTGATTATAGATGCTGCCCAGCTGCCTCTCTCTTCCCCTCTCTCCATTGAGAGAGATGAAATAGATGCAATTGCTTTCACAGGACACAAGACCCTGCTGGGCCCTCAAGGTGTCGGGGGACTTGTCACCTCACCAGACATGGCTCAATTGATAAAACCATGGGCTGCAGGAGGCACTGGCAGTAAAAGCGATGAACTGACCATGCCGGAGTTCCTGCCCGATAAATTTGAAGCAGGAACACAGAATCTGCCCGGTATTATTGGACTTTCTGCAGCTCTGGACTACCTTGCAGATCATAAAACAGCAATCATTGAGCACGAAGAACAGCTCACAGCCCAATTGTTATCGTACTTTGTTGCAGAAGAACGAGCCAAGGTGATAGGACCAGCTACAGTGCAAGAACGCACAAGCGTGATAAGTGTAGATTTCCCTGGACTCGATAATGCACAAGTTGCCTACGGACTATTCCAAGAAGCAGGAATTGAAACCAGGGTTGGCCTGCATTGCGCTCCAACGGCGCACAGGACCATGGGAACATTCCCCCGGGGAACGGTACGCTTCAGTTTGGGCTATGCAACCACTGAGAGAGAGATCAGCGACACAATAGAGGCATCCAAGCGGGTGCTGAATAGCATGTACAACCATAAGAATATAAGGAAAGAACGATGAGTGATGTAAAGCTTACCCATATGGTAAAAACAAGTGGATGTGCAGCCAAACTCCCTCCAGGGTTGTTGCATGAAGTACTTGACTCCCTGCCTGTCATGCACAGCCCAGATTTAATGGAAGGGTATGAAGGAAGTGATGATGCATTTGTTCATGCAATTCCCTCAACACCTGGGATGATGATGTTGCAAACCGTTGATTTCTTCCCGCCGATGGTAGATGACCCGTACCTTTTCGGCCAGGTAGCTGCTGCCAATGCACTCAGTGATATCTATGCAATGGGTGGAGAGCCCAAGGTGGCGTTGAACTTGGTAACATTCCCATCCTGCCTTGATCTTTCCGTTCTACGAGATATCCTGCTTGGGGGACAGAGCAAAGTCGCTGAAGCTGGAGCCGTCATCGCTGGGGGGCATACCATTATTGATGCCACCCCGAAGTATGGACTCTGTGTAACAGGCTTTGCTCATACAGATAAAATATGGGCAAACAATGCTGCAAAACCGGGAGATCTGCTTGTCCTCACAAAACCAATAGGTGTAGGGATCATCAATACAGCGATAAAGGCAGAGCTGGCAAGCAAGGATGCTGCAGAGAAAGCCATCAAGGCCATGACCACACTGAACAAGTATGCTCGGGATGCAGCACTTTCCTATACGGTACATGCAGCTACTGACATTACCGGTTTCTCTCTTCTTGGACATGCCATCGAAATGGCATCGGCCTCAAAGCTCAGCATTACTTTGTATACCGCACAGATACCTATCTTTGAGGAAGCCTTGGAATATGCATACATGGGATTGAATCCTGAGGGGCTATACAGCAATCGTGATTATCTGGAGGAAAAAGTATTGAGAGAAACAACACTTCGCCAGGAATACCTTGATCTTCTCTATGACCCCCAAACCTCAGGAGGCCTTCTTCTGAGTATGGCCGAGGCTGACGCCGTAAGGTACAGCAAGGAAACAGGATTTCCCATTATCGGTTCTGTAGGAGCATTGGGACCCAAGCCTCTGATACTTGCATGACTTTACAAGTTTCCCAAGTCCTTGTTCAGGAGGCTGGTGATGGACTTTGCATACTCAGTGGGACTTTTCCCATCGACCTTGGAAAACTGCTTGGAGAAGTGGTGTATGGAGCTATATCCAAGCTGGTAGGCGATGGCGGTCATGTTCCCCTTTCCTTCCCTGATCAGTTGCTTTGCTTTTTCTATCCTTAAGCGGGCATACCACTGCATGACACTATTACCTGTTTCATGCTTGAAGATCTGTTGGGCGAGGGAGTTGCTCATTGAGCAGTGGTTGCAGATGTCAGACAGACTAAGATTCTCAGCAAGATTATGTTGCATGTAGGAGTTCGCCATTTCGAAACGGAACCGCCTGTCCTCCACTTGGGTGGTGTTGAGCAAGGTCCCTTCTTTCTCATTCTGGGAGTTATGGATGATCAACTCCAAAAGGAATGCCTCAAAATAGTTCTTGATCAATTGCTCGCTCCCAAATGGACGGTTGTCGCGTAGTTCCAGCTTGGTATAGAAAGGGTCTGATAAATTTGTTTGGAAGTTCTTCTTCGCTTCATTGATGATGATGGACATCAGGCTCTTGGTCCGTTGGGTAATACGCAGCACCTTGTTCTCAAAATAATTCATGCTCGGGGAATTGCAGACAAAGGAGATAACCACCAGACAGGGAGAGATGATCCCATTGCACTCCACACTGTGAAACTCATTTGGCTTGTGGAAGATTATCTGCCCCTGCTGCAGCTGATACCTCTCCCGGTCGGTTCCAACAAATACCACACCCTTATCCACATACAGCAACTCCCAGAAGTTATGCCGCTCACCTTTGAAGATAAACTTGTGGGGGTATTCAAAATAATGAAAGGTCACAAAATGACTCACATTAAGCTCAATCTTCATGGGGGAGAGGGAAAATCCATCGATGTGCTTTGCCATGATTCTAGTATACAAGAGAAAAGCATAAACGACAAACATTATGTTTTTTTGGATAAATCGAGTATAAGAAACAGGCTTATACTCGAGTTAGATTGCAATTCGAAATCGAATTGGTCACACAAAAAGGAGTCAACTATGAAGAAAAAAGGAATGGTTGTTGCACTGTTGGTATTGGCAGTTATCGCCACACCGTTGTTCGCCGGGGGATCAGCAGAAGATACTGCTGGGAAAAAGACTGTCACCTACTGGTCGATGTGGAATGAAGCTGAGCCACAAGGCCTTGTCATGGCTGAGGCTGCTGAAGCATTTGAAGAAGAGACCGGTATCGAGGTTGAAATCGTCTTCAATGGTCGTGAGATCAGAAAGACCCTGCAACCTGCTCTGGACGCCGGTGAAACAATCGATATCTTTGATGAGGACATCTCCCGTGTTAACTCCACGTGGGGTGAATATCTCCTTCCTTTGGAAGAGTATGTATCAAAGAGCTACCCCACCACAGGTGGGGAGAGCTACAGTGATGCAGTGAGCACTGCATTAATCGATCTTGCCCGCCAGGCAGGTGGCGGCACGCTTAAGACAGCTCCTTACCAGCCATTTGCTTTTGTGGTCATGTACAACAAGGACCTCTTCAACAAGGCAGGTATCACAGATACACCAAAGACTTGGGCTGAGTTCGAGAACGTCTGTGCCAAACTGGTACAGGCTGGAATTACCCCTATCACCGTTGATGATGCATACATGGCAGCATTCTTCGGGTACAACATGGCTCGTCTTGCTGGTTATGAGAGAACCCTGGAAATGGCCAACAACAATGAATTCAACGACCCAGCGGTTCTTGAGTTTGGCAAGATCTGGTCAGACTTCGCAAAGAAAGGGTACATCAGCAAAAAGGCAGCCTCCAACATCTATCCTGCAGGGCAGATCGAGGAAATTGCCGCAGGAAAGGTTGCAATGTACCTCAATGGAACCTGGCTTCCTAATGAGATCAAGGGCAACGCTCCAAACTTCAACTGGGGTGCCTTTGCATGGCCAGAAATGGGACCGAACGGGAATGGCACGGAGGCAAACAACTATGGAGCACAGTGCTTCGGCATCAATGCCAATTCGCAGGTTCCAGATGAAGCCTTCCAGTTCATCGTCTACCTCACCACTGGGGAATGGGACTCCAGACTGGCAAAGGAAAGCCTTGGTGTCCCGATGGGTAAGAACAGCACCTGGCCAAAACAAACAGCTGAAGCCAAGACCATCATCGACAATACCACCACATGGATGACCTGGGCAGTTGGCATGGAAAATCTTGCCGACGTCAATGCAAAGATCAAGGAGAACTTCTCCAAGCTTATCCTTGGTTCCTTGAATGCTGAACAGTTCTACGCTGCAATGAATAAATAGGGCTTTAACGCTACGCCCTCTGAAACCCCATGTTTCAGGGGGTGTTCATTTCTCAAAGGTACCACTATGAAAAAGAATCGCACGATGATCATCATCTTTCTCACCCCGGCCATGATCTGCTACCTGTTGGTATTCTTGTATCCCTCGATTCGAACAACCATCATGAGCTTTTTTGCCGTCGAGTCTGTATCAGATCCGATTTCAACCTGGAGTTTCAACGGGTTGGAAAACTACCGGACCCTGTTCAATACAGCAATCTTTAGACAATCGATGCGTAATATTGCAAATATCTGGCTTGTTGGTGGTATAGGGGTAATGGTCACTGCACTCTTCTTTGCCGTATCCCTTACCAGCGGGATGAAGTTTGCAAAATTCTTCAGAAGCGTCATATACCTCCCCAATGTTGTATCGGCAATAGCGATGGGAACCATGTGGATCAACTACGTCTACAACTCTTCCTATGGATTGCTTCACGATATCTTTGCAACACTGGGGATGACGACACTCTCTGAGACCCTCTGGACAGGGCCGGACAAACTCTTCTGGTCCATGCTGGTCGCCTACTCGTTCGGCATGGTTGGGTACCACATGCTGATTTTCATGGCAAGCATAGAACAAATACCCAAGGATTATATGGAAGCTGCACAGATAGAAGGGGCAAATGTCTTCCAGCGGTTCTTCCATATCACCCTGCCGTTCCTACGGGGTTGTTTTAGGACAAACATCGTTATGTGGACCGTTTTTACTGTTGCCTTCTTTGTCTGGGGCCAGTTATTCAGCCCGGTCAACCTCTCCAATGCAACGGTGGCACCCATGAACTATATGTACGAAATCGTCTTCGGGTCCTCGGCCAGCACCACCACCGTCAGGGATAGTGGAGCAGGTGCAGCAGTTGGAGTTATCATGATGATTATTGTCATCATCGCCTTTTCAGCAACCAACCTCATCGTCAAGAACGATGATGTGGAATTATAGGAGGGAGTCATGGCCAAAAAACTTCGTTCACTCGACCATCATACACAAGTCAGACTGATCCCTTCCTACGTCTTGGTAGTTACCTGGGTAATCTTTACCTTCGTACTCATTGGCTGGGTATTCTTCGCTTCTTTTTCGACCAGTCAGGAAATATTCAGTGATTCCATGTTCAAGTTTGAGTCGGGGTTCCATTTTGAGAACTATATTCGTGCATGGAACACCCAAAAAGTATCGGTCTATTTCATGAACTCGTTGCTGTACACCGTGGTATCCTGTACCTCAATCATCCTCATCGCCTCCCCGGCAGCCTATGTATTGAGCCGGTTCAAGTTTAGGGGAAATCTTTCCATCCAGAGCCTTCTTGCCTCAGCATTGGGAATCCCGGCGATCATGATCGTCATGCCGCTGTTCAGTCTCGTAAGCCGACTACGCCTGACAAACAACCGGTGGTTGCTCATATTCCTCTATATTGCCATGAATGTTCCCTTCACCACCTTCTTCCTACTTGCATTCTTCAAGAGCCTGAGCACCACCTATGAGGAAGCAGCGTACATCGATGGCTGTTCCCCTATGGGGACCTTCTGGAGAATTATGTTTCCCTTGGTGCAACCCGGGATTATCACGGTTACCGTGTTCAACTTCATCACCATATGGAACGAATACTTCATGTCAATGATTTTTGCAAACAAGCCAAAGGTGAGACCTGTCTCCGTTGGCCTGTTCAATATGATCCAAGCCATGCGATACACAGGAGATTGGGGCGGGATGTTTGCCTCAGTCGTTATCGTTTTCCTTCCTACATTTCTCCTCTATATATTCCTTTCAGAGCGAATCATCCAAGGAGTAACAGCAGGAGCCATCAAAGGATAGAATCACGTGCACTATGCATTCCACTTTACTCATCCCACCCCAAGAGGCCTGTATGCAGATTTCAGAATATACGCTCCGCCAAGTTATCAATCATTTCGCCATTGAAGGTTCCCTGACTTCCATAGAGGTCAACAAGGAAGGACATATCAACTCCACGTTCTTCACCACCTTCACCAATGAAGGGAGCGTCCAGAAATATACCCATCAACGAATAAACACCTTGGTGTTCAAGCAGCCGGTTGCCTTGATGGAGAATGTCAGTCTGGTTACCTCACACATACGATCAAAGCTCATCGGTCACTATGACAATGTTGACCAACGATGCCTACGTGTCATACCTACCCGTTCTGGGGCCAATGTGTATGTTGATGAGGATGGGGGGTATTGGAGAACCTACCAGTTCATCGACCATGTGAAGACCTTCAAGACGATAGCAGATGCAGAACAAGCATATCTCCTGGGTGAGGCCATAGGCAACTTCCAGTTGCAGCTATCTAACTTCGATGGAAAACTGCTGCATGAAACCATTCCTCACTTCCATGATATGCGCCTACGCTATGAACAGCTTGAAGAAGCAATACAGGTGAACCATCAGGATCGGATACAGATGGCAGGACCTGAAGTGGAATATCTCATGGATACCAAGGAGCGGGGATTCATTCTCTGGGACAAACTGCAGGAAGGAAGTCTTCCTGTACGGGTAACCCATAATGACACGAAGATCAACAATGTCTTGTTCAGCCTCGATGGGAAAGAGGCTCTCTGCATCATCGACCTTGACACAGTAATGCCAGGAACCATCCTCTTCGATACCGGTGATATGATCAGGACGGCAACCACGACAGCTGAGGAGGATGCCACTGATCTTTCCAAGGTACACTGTGACACCTCACTTCATCATGCTTTACTGGAAGGATACTTCTCAAAAGCTGACTTCCTTACCCCGCTTGAAAGATCACTGGTGGTCGAATCAGGAAGAAACATCACCCAGATCATGGCAGTACGATTCTTGACGGATTTTCTCAATGGGGATCGCTATTATCATATTGACCGGGAGAACCAAAACCTTGAGAGAGCAAGGAACCAGATTGCCCTCATGCAGGATATGGACAGCAAGTGGCAGACCTTATCACAAGGAGTATAGAATATGACTTCAATTAAGAGCGGCACATTCAAGGCAAACGTGGCCTTACCTATTGGAGCCAATCCACTTCCCTCCTTCAGAGACCCCAAGCACGATGCCCTCGTAAGAGTAAAACCACAAGTTTCTTCTGAGTATACTGCCCTTATGGGCCTTGATTGCGGCAAGCGTTCCCTACCCTACCAAATCCAAGACCGATACGATAGAAACCGAGAAGAGCAAGAGATTCCTGCAATCATCATGGAGAACGACTATCTCAAGGCAACCTTTCTCCCAACGCTTGGAGGAAGGCTCATCAGTCTTATCGACAAAGAAAATGACAGAGAACTGCTGTATTGCAATACGAGTCTCCAAGCTTGCAACCTTTCCAATCTTGATGCATGGTTCGCAGGAGGCATTGAGTGGAATATAGGCCAATATGGGCATGCCTTCACCACCTGCAGCGATGTATTCGCCTCGATTCAGAAAGATGAGGAGGGTGTGCAGTTCTTGCGTCTCTCTGAATATGAGCGATGCAAGGATCTCTGGTGGCATATCGACTTCCACTTGGGTGAAACTTCCAGGCTATTGCATGCCCATGTCCATATCCACAACCTTTCTGGTGAGCGAAAATCCTTGTATTACTGGACAAATACTGCACTACCAGTCACAGATAAGACACGCGTTCTTGCAAGTAGCAATGAAGCACTCTATCTGGATCCCTATGCAAAGAACAACACCCGACTTTTCGGCCATATGAAGATGCCCCGAATGGAAATCTACGAAGACATTGATGCCTCGTACCCGAACCAGTTCAAGGCATCAAACGAGTATTTCTTCCTTTGCAAGAAGAGCCCAATGCCATGGGAGTGCGCCATTGAAGGAGACGGCAGAGGCTTCTTTGAAGTTTCTACGCATCCCTTGTCCTATAGGAAAATGTTCTGCTGGGGGAGCCATGCAGGGGGCAAGAGGTGGCAACGCTACCTTTCTCCTGACAGTGAAGATGAATACATCGAGGTCCAAAGTGGCTTGGCTCCAAGTCAATTGCACGGCTCGTACCTGGAGGCACAGAGTTCAATCTGCTGGACGCAGGCCTTCGGTTCCTTGGAGATATCCCCACAAGAAGCCCACAGCCCAAAATACGAAGTTGCCATGAAGGCAGCAGAGGATACCATTCATTTGATCATAGACGAACAGAGACTCAGAGCTATGCATCAAACATGCCTCAAGGCAAGTGAACGCAGCCCTGAACTAATGATACACCAAGGAAGCGGCTGGGCTTTCCTTGCACAAAAGGCCCAAAATCTCTCACTACCGGTAGCGTTCCACTTTGGAAGGGACAGCATCAAGGATCAGGAACTTCCGTATCTTGGGCTGTTAACAGAAGGGAAACTGCCGGTCATGGACCCCAATAGCCGACCTCTCAGTGCACCTCCCTGTTCCGATACGTGGAAAGCAATATTCATGGCTGCATTGAGAAACCCTTGCTTGACTATCCATGAATCGGCCACCCTCAATCACTACCTTGGAATCATCCACCTGGAACAAGAAGAAGTAGCATATGCCCAAACGTGTTGGCTCAAGACAATGGAGAATCTCCCAAACGCCTGGACCGCAAGAAACCTTGCACAATTGGAAATGAGAAGAGGAGAAGTGGAGGAAGCTCTACGATGGTACTCAATCGCAAGCAGACTCTCTGGTTTTAAGGCTGACCCTGCTATCGCAGAAGAGTATTGTGCACTCTTGGTTGCTGAACAGAAAACCGTCGAAGCCCAGAAGCTATTCCAGGATATTCCCTCCACTTGGATGGATTCAAGTGAAGCTTTAAGAATTACCCGTGCAAAGCTGGCTGTTCAGGAGAAGGATGCCCCGCTTATCAAGAGCTTGGTCTTTGACCGGGAGATAGGACATATCAGAGAAGGGGATACTCCATTGAACAGCCTATGGTTCTCCTACCAATCCATCCTCTACAGTGAAGCACATCCTGAGGTAGGCGAGGACGAAGTGGCCAGGATTGTCAAGGAATGGTATCCTATTCCCCAAACCTTGGATTTCATGATGTGCCCTTTTGCTGTTCATGGTGGGTAAGGGTTGATGGGACCGCACCTAAGGGTCGGCTTTGCAGAAGGGAAAGACAAGGATACCGTGCTGTGCTTTCTTGCCCATTTCCAGCAGAAGGACGGCAGGCCTGGGCAGGTGAAGATGGCAACCAGAGACCCCCACAAGACCTATGCGTTTGAACAGTTGACCAGCAAATTCGCAAACACCCCGGTCATGGGGATGCGCAAGGTCGTAGCATGCCCCGCAAGGAACACCGTTGAGGACCAATGCCACCAAGGAAGGGTTCAACGCAACGATACGCATCATCAAGAACCGTGCAAGAGGATTCAGGAACATGAGGAATTCCATGCATATGATCTATCTCGTCTGTGGAGAGCTTGCACTTCCTAAAGCCACCATCATGTAGGGTTACCCACTCGATTCAGCGAATAACCTTCTTTTCTTACCAAAGGATTAGGCATGCAAGAACATATGTGACAAATGGCAAATGTCTGGTTATCAATACATTTACATTACTTTTGTACTATCAGCATGGGTTATCATTTGTATGTTGCTCTTGGAAACTTGCCTACATTCATATCCTCACCCCTATGCGCTGCTTTCCAAAGACTGGAGAGAGACATCTCAGGGATATATGGTTCATGTGATACTGATGAAAGGCTAAAGAAAAACGGGAGCTGCCGTATATTTTCGACAACTCCCGTACTCTATCCTGTGAGAATATTAGGCTGCCAGTCCAAAGACAAATCCTGCCAAGGTGGAAAAGATAACCACCAAAGTGGTGTAGACCGCAGTCTTCTTGAATCCCAGTTCACCGCCGATCACCAGCATGGATGGAAGGGAGAGGCTTGGACCGGCAAGCAATAATGCGAGTGCTGGGCCCTGACCCATTCCTGCCCCCAATAGTCCTTGTACGATGGGAATTTCAGTGAGCGTTGCAAAGTACATGAATGCCCCGGAAATTGCTGCAAAGAAATTGGCAAAGAGAGAATTCCCTCCTACCAAGGATGCAACCCATGCCGTTGGGATAAGGGCTTCCTGACCGGGTCTACCCAGCAGGAATCCAGCAACCAACACGCCAGCGAAGAGCAAGGGAAGAATCTGGAGTGCAAAGTCCCTGGTTGCTCCGCCCCACTCTTTCAGCTCATCCTTGGTGAACCATCTGATCAA
>NZ_JBFXGH010000069.1:0-11090 GCF_050178175.1 Sphaerochaeta sp. | reverse complement strand
ATCATATTCTACATATACTATGGAAGCTACACCATCCTAGGCATGGTGCTTCTTGCATCATGGGGCAAGAAAAGCCAGGATGCAGTCATCAAGGAACAAGCCCATCTCATCCTCTTAACCATACTCACCCTCTTGGTCGCAGCCACCTACACAGACATCATCCTAAGCAGCAAGGTTGGCAATCTCCCACAGATGGCACCGGTTCTAATGTTGTTGCCTGTAACCATCATTTACAACACAATCAGAAAGCGACAAGAGAAACAAGAAAACCCCTTGCAATTCAGTTTCAGCTACATCCATATCATCATCAGCGTGATGTTCTATGTATTCATCTCATTCATACAAATCCGTCTCGAACCAGGGATCATTACCATAGGACAGCTACATCTTGCCGAATCCACCTTCAGGGGCATCCTGACCCAATCGCAGATGTTCATCTCCATCTACCTTGCACTGAGGGAATCAAAACCCGGATACATCATCTCCATGCTGATGAACACAACCAATCTACTGATCTCTCTCGTATTCTGGATCATGATGGATTTCAATGCCCCACTTCCCGGGATCATATCCTATGTCAACGTACTGATTATTTTGTTGATCATCAGAGCATTCAGAAAGCAATCTGCTATGTATATAGAAAAAATCCAATCACAGAGGCAAGATCTCAAGGAGTCGGAAAGGCAGCTCTACAAACTTGCCTACTACGACTCGCTCACTGGATTGCCGAGCAGGGGATATTTCATTGAAAAGCTCCAGCAATCCTTGGAACGGGCAGACAGACAGCGTCGGAGAGTTGGTGTCATTTTCATCGATTTTGACTCCTTCAAGGCTATCAATGATACGGCAGGCCACATGGTGGGTGATCTGGTACTGCAACAGATCGCCCAACGGCTTATCAAGCGAATCGGGGAAAAGGGAACCTTGGCAAGGTTTGGGGGAGATGAATTCTTGGTGGAGATACCGGACTTGGAAACTGACGAGCCCATCCATGCAATGATCAACTCCATTATGGAAACCCTGAAAAAACCAGCGGTAATAGATGCTGGGGAATACCATGTTTCGGCAAGTATCGGTATTGCAGTATATCCCAATGATGGAGAAACCCCTGACACCTTGATCAAGAACGCAGATATTGCGATGTATGAAGCAAAAGGCAGAGGGAAAAATCAAGCCGTGTTCTGTACGGATGACATCAAGGCCAGGACCACGATGAATCATACCTTGGTGAACAATCTCTACTGGGCACTGGATAGAGATGAACTGCAGTTGCTGTACCAGCCGAAGATCTCGGTGGAAACCACCAAGATCATTGGCTTTGAGGCCCTGCTACGGTGGAACAACAGTGAGTACGGGGTTGTTAATCCGGAAGTGTTCATCCCTATGGCAGAACAGACGGGAATGATCAGACCCATCGGGCTGTGGGTTATGAGGACTGCCTGTCTGCAAATCCAGCAATTCCAGGAGTGGGCGGATTGTGAGCTTTCCATCAGTATCAACATTTCACTTATCCAGCTCCGCGACCCTTCCATGATAGAGCATATCTCTGCAATTCTTGAAGAAACGCATACACCGCCTCATTGTGTTGAGGTGGAAATCACCGAAAGTATTGCTTTTCAAGATGAGCCATTCATCATGGACCAACTAAGGAGAATGAAAGGATTGGGCATTTCGATTGCAATCGATGATTTTGGGACTGGTTACTCATCCTTCAGCCGGTTACGGACCTTCCCTATTGATCTTATCAAGATTGATATCGAGTTTGTCCGGGCCATCAGCAGCAATCTCCACAAGGATCAGGCAATTATCAGGAGTATCATCCTGCTTGCAAAGAATTTGGGGCTGAAGGTACTCGCTGAAGGAGTGGAAACGGAAGAACAGCTCCAGTTCCTCAAGGAGCAGGGGTGTGATTTCATCCAGGGATTTTTGTTCTACACACCTCTTCCCGTTTCAGGCATCAAGCAACTGTTGGATAGCTCCCAGAAAACCCGACTGTCCGCATTGCCATGAGGAAAAAGACACTGCTATACTTGTTCCATGAACAGAGAAAGCGAAATATTTCAACTTTCCGATACTCGTACGCTCACCATCAGATCACTTAAGCCAGAGGATGCCCTCCTGGCGGTCAAGTACATGAAAACCATGTACATGGAAAGTCCCTATCTTGCCCGTTACGGTGATGAATGGAATATCAGCACAGATGACGAAGCCACATTCCTGGAGAATGCAGCAAAATCCCAGAATAGATTGATGCTGGGTGGCTTTATTGAGGATAAGTTGGTAGCTCTCTGTGACTTCTCACCTTTGGGGTTTGCATACAAGATGGCACACCGCTGCCAGATAGGGATTTCTGTTGCAACGGACCAACAAGGGAAAGGAATCGGTTCCCTATTGATGAAAACCTTGCTCGATGCTGCCCGTCTGGCAGGATTCGAGCAAATGGAGTTGGAGGTTGTAGCTAGCAACAAGAGGGCAATACATCTCTACAGCCGCCTTGGGTTTCGAGAAATGGGCAGGATACCCCGCGGATTCCGCTACCGTGAGGGATTCTACGAGGATCTGCTTCTCATGGTCAGTGAATTGTAATAATCAACCAAGGTGTTCATCCCACTCCTTTTCCTTGAATCCAACCAATACAAACTGATCGGCGACCAACAGAGGTCGCCTAACCAGCATCCCATCACTGGCAAGAAGATCGAGCATCTCCTCTTCATCCATCCCTTGAATCCGGTCTTTCAGATTCAGGGAACGATACAGCTGGCCACTGGTATTGAAAAAGCGTCTCAAAGGCAGATTGCTTCGCTTAAGGAACTCTCTCAGTTCCTCTTTGTCCGGTCGGTCTTTCTTGATGTCACGATAGGTATATTCACGCTTCCTGGCATCAAGGAAGCTGATGGCTTTTTTGCATGTAGAACAAGCTGGATAGCAGATTATGGTCATTTTCAGGCTCCTTATATGTATGCTAGCAGACCGGTGGTATACTGGCAATTGGATAAATACACTCATTCCCCTAGACCAAAGCCTAAAAAGTTGCTATATACAATATGTTTCGGGTAAAAGGTTTTTGCAAGAACCCTCCTGACAGGGTGGTCGAAAATCAACTGTTTATGTATACTTAGCAGGATTACATTGCAACAAAGGGCTTTGCCTAAGGATTTACAGGGTCCAAAAGAGAGGACCGAAAAGGATGAACATAGGATGATCGCTGATAAGAGTATCAAAGAATTGGAAAACTCCTCCGTCGCACTGACGGTCACTGTGACCGCTGACACCATCGAAAATGACTACCAGGCAGCTTTGAAAAAGTATGCTGCTGATGTCCAGATCAAGGGTTTTAGAAAGGGCAAAGTCCCTGTATCCGTTCTGGAAGGTAAATTTGGTAAGGCGATTCGCGAGGAAAGTACATTCAATACCATCGAAAACGCATTGAAGGAAGCCTTGGCTGAAGTTGAAGACAAATACAAGCCGCTCTCCTTCAGCACCCCCGAGCTTCAGGATGAGGAGAATCTCCTCCCCTTCGAGCCCAACAAGGACATCACCTTCACCGTACACTACGACATTATGCCCATTTTCGAGACCCCTCAGTACAAGGGACTGGAGATAACCTACCCCAAGGTAACACTGAGTGAAGAGGCAGTTACTGCTGAACTCGACAAACTCCGTGAACAGAATGCAATGGTCATCGACAAGGATGACGCTGCTGAAATGGGTGACATTGTCACGCTTGACTATGTTGAACTGGACGAAGAGAAGAACGAGGTTCCCGGAACCGAACGCAAAGAGTTTGTTTTCACCTTGGGTAGCTCCACCAATTTCTACCAGATTGATGAAGATGTTGTTGGCATGAAGAGTGGTGAGGAGAAGATATTCACCAAGACCTATGCAGAGGATTCAACCGTTGAGGGGTATGCTGGAAAAACCATCACCCTGAAGGTGAATGTCCAGAGCGTGAGATTCCGTGATATCCCTGAACTCGATGATGAGTTTGCACAGGATGTCAAGGAAGAATACAAGACCGTCGATGACCTGGTGAAGGCAACCCGTGAGAAACTGCAGGCTGCCCTCGACGCAAAGCTTGAGAATGAAAGGCTGAATGCATTGAGTGAGGCTCTTCTTGAGAAGACTACCATTGCTGTTCCCCAGAGCATGATCGACATGGAAGTTGAACAGAGTTGGAAGCGTTACATCCAGCAGATTGGCCTGAGTGAAGAGCAGGTCCTGCAATTCCTCAAGTTCCAGAACCAGACCAAGGAGGATATCACCGCTCCTTGGAGAGAGGCTGCAGCAAAGTCACTGCGCATCCAGCTGATCATGGAAAAGATCAAGGAAGCAGAAAAATTCACGGTTGAGGAAGAAGAGTTGAACAAGGTTGTGGAGGAGCAGCTGAAGGATGTCATCGACCAGGCACAGCTTGATTACTACCGCAATATGATTGAGGATGACTTGCGCTTCCGGAAGATCGCACCGTTCTTGCAGGAGAACAATACCTTCGTGGAAGGTGAGGAAGTCGCATACGAGACGTTTATGAGCGATACCTACGGCGCATAAGCCGTAGATGATCATGAGTGCATAGTGTGTGAAAAGGCGGTTCCTCACTGGTTCCGCCTTTTCAATCCAAGCTACCAAAGGGGGCTTTTACCATGAATATCCATCCCGAAAGGATGCAATCAAACATACCGATGGTCGTAGAGCAGTCAGGTGTAGGCGAAAGAGCCTATGATATCTTCAGTCGCTTGCTTAAAGACCGTATCATCTTCCTTGACGGGGAGATCAATGATGCAACAGCCGACCTGGTTGTGGCACAGATGTTGTTCCTTGAGTCTGAGGACCCAACAAAAGACATCAGCCTCTATATCAACAGCCCCGGAGGTTCCGTAACCGCTGGTCTGGCTATCTATGACACCATGCAGTACCTGCATAGTGACATCCAGACCATCTGTATGGGACAGGCTGCAAGCATGGGTGCATTGTTGCTCTGTGCTGGAAAGGAAGGAAAGCGGTTTATCCTCCCCTCTGCACGGGTCATGATCCATCAACCGTGGGGCGGAGTTGAAGGCCAATCATCCGATATCTCCATCCATGCCAAGGAGATTGGTCGACTGAAGAATCTTACCATTGACATCATCGCGAGACATACCCATAAGACCTATGAGCAGATCGCCAAGGATGTAGAACGAGATTTCTTCCTCGGTAGTGATGATGCTGTCTCCTACGGCATCGTCGACAGTGTTATGAGAAGGAGTTAGTAATGGCAAGAAATGCAAAAGTCTGCTCGTTTTGCGGAAAAAGCCAAGATGAGGTGAAGCGTTTGATAAGCGGACCGGGTGTTGCTATCTGTGATGAGTGCATCAAGGTCTGTAATGATATGCTTGCCGGAGACCCAAGCTTCCAGGAGGAAGTGATCGGTCTTCCTGAACACATCCCTACCCCTCAGGAACTGAAGGAGTACATGGATGAATACGTTATCGGCCAGGAAGATGCAAAACGGGTACTTGCGGTTGCAGTGTACAACCACTACAAACGCGTTAAATACCAGAAACAGATATCAGAGCAAGGCGTTGAGCTGGACAAGTCAAACATCCTGATGGTGGGACCCACCGGTACTGGCAAGACATTGCTTGCCTCCACGCTTGCAAAGAAGCTTCAGGTTCCCTTTGCTATTGCAGATGCCACCACGCTCACCGAGGCGGGATATGTCGGTGAGGATGTTGAGAACATACTGCTTAAGCTTATCCAGAATGCAAATGACAACATCAAGGCAGCTGAATTCGGAATCATCTTCATTGATGAGATCGACAAGATTGCCAAGAAGGGAGAGAACCCTTCCATCACACGTGATGTCAGTGGCGAAGGTGTCCAGCAGGCTCTGTTGAAGATCATTGAA
Organism: Sphaerochaeta sp.; assembly: GCF_050178175.1. Lineage (GTDB taxonomy): Bacteria > Spirochaetota > Spirochaetia > Sphaerochaetales > Sphaerochaetaceae > Sphaerochaeta. Next base: position 5,206 of record NZ_JBFXGH010000069.1, on the reverse strand, counting down.
GGTACTGATGCCTCAGTCCCTCCCCAAGGTGGACGCAAACATCCTAACCAGGAGATGTTGAAGATCAATACAAGGAATATCCTCTTCATTTGTGGTGGAGCATTTGTTGGACTGGACAAGGTGATCGAGAAACGTGTTTCTTCCCATGCAATGGGATTTGGTGCAAGCATCATCAATACCCAAGACAAGGACTTGCATACATTGTACAGCAAGTTGCTTCCCGATGACTTGGTGAAGTTCGGCCTGATCCCTGAGTTCATTGGTCGACTTCCCATCCATGTTGCTTTGGACAATCTTACCAAGAACGACTTGATGCGGATCATCCTTGAACCAAAGAACTCCATCATTCGCCAGTATGAGGCTTCATTCCGCTTGGATGGTATTGAGTTTGTATTCAAGAGTGATGCTGTCGAGGCTGTTGCAGAAAAAGCCTTCGAACAGAAGACCGGTGCCCGTGGACTGCGTTCCATTGTAGAGAATGTGATGATGGGAATCATGTACGACATTCCTTCCATCAAGCAAGTGAAACAGGTAATCGTCGGTCGCGAATGTGTGATAAATGGAGAACAACCTGAGGTTATCCGTGGAGCGTGAAATGTTCAGCTATCCCCCCATTGATGAAGAGATCCTTGCATTGTTGAGAGATCGAGAAGAGTTTATTGTCATCGGGCATATCAGTCCTGATGGTGACTGCCTAAGCAGCCAGATGGCGATGAATTCCATGCTTCTGAAGATGGGGAAGACCGTCCATATGGCAAATGCCGGGCCCTTTGATCGCTCTGAGATTTCCCATCTTCGCTCTGATTTCCTGAATCATATCGACGATGAGCTGAAACAGAGGGATCCACTGGTCGTGGTGGTGGACTGTAGTTCACCAGAGCGTATCGGACACCTTGCAGATGAGATCGGGGGACTTACTACGGTGGTGTTCGACCACCACAGCAGCGGAGAGCAGTTTGGCACCTATCGCTATATTGTACCCCGCTCGGTATCCACCACCTTGATCATCATGCAACTCTACAAAGCACTGGATGTGGAAATTTCCCAAGAGATTGCCGAGCACTTGTTCTTTGGGTTTGCCACCGATTCAGGATTCTTCCGCTTCATCAATGCATATCGTGGAGAGACGCTCCGCCTTGTGGCCGAGCTTGTCGACCTAGGGGTTTCCCCCAATGTGATGAATGACCGTATGACTGGTGGAAAGAGTTTTGGGTATATCAAGTACCTGGGAAAGCTTATTGATCGTAGTGAAAGCTTGTTAGATGGAAAGGTGATGGTCTCCTCGAGTTGGCTTGAGGACAGCAAGCAGTACATCACCACAGACAAGCCAAGCGATTCTCTTTACACCATGTTGCTCTCGGTACAGGGAGTTGAGGTAGTACTCTTTTTCAAGGAGCTGGAGGGGGGAAGAACGGAAGTAGGATTCCGTTCCTCTCACCAAAGCAGCATCAATGTGGGGGCCTTAGCCGAAAGCTTTGGAGGTGGTGGACACAAGAAGGCAGCTGGTGCCACGGTCAACAAACCGATAAAGGAAACCAGGAAACTGCTTCTGGAAGCTGTTGAGAAAATGCTGAAAGCATAACTTGGCATACACATTGCATAGGTATGTGCATCATCCCACAAGGAGGCACCCATGCAATGGCTACCCATTTCTGCCAAGGAGAGCAAGCAATTGACTAATCAGGTGGTTTGTTACCAGAAAGATCGGTCCAATACAAAGCTCTATCGAACAGTTCACAACAAGACCCAGCAAATTCTCTACTCCCTCCCCTTTCATCTGCATTTACTTGAGGAAGAAGATTGCAGTGAATTCCTTCTGTACTGTTATAAAACCATTGACTACTATCTTACTTCATATAAAATCGGAAGGTTGTCCTACCTAGGATACCTGTCCCAGGTAGTACGTAAGCGAACTAAATATTTCATCTCCCAAAAACAAGCAAATTCCACCAGGGAAAGACTCCTCTGTGAAACAGAACCATTCATCAATGCTCAACTATGGAGTGAGCCGGAAATGACCGCAGAGACTGCATCCTATACAACATTCAAAGACCTTTTGGTCTCACAGATGGAGTCACTCCCTGAACTTTTCAATCGTCTCCTTTATGAACGTAAGGCTAGCCGAGAAGTACTTGATGAACGTATCCAACAGCTTAAGAGTGAGATCTCGACACCTGTAAACAGGAAACGATTCCTTATTGTACTTACACTCTCTCCAGGACTTGCAAACCAACATCTGCTTGAAAAGCTCGCAGACTTTCTTGAAGTTGATTCACATCTCCTCTGTCGGTATCTCAACACAGCAAACCTCATGCTTGAAGAGAAGCAACGATGCAAAGAAGCGTTCATCTCTACAAGCAACCGACACTTCAGACGATTGCTTGAGATTGAGAATTGTCTTCATACAGAGACTGATGCAAAGGAGCTTGAACGTCTGGAAGCGTTACGATGCTGGACCATAGGAGTATACAAGACAAAAGTGAACCAGATAAGGAAGATGGAGTTCCGCTTGAGCCACCATCAACTAGGAGAATTATTGCATATTCCCAAGGGGACCATCGACAGTTCGGTACACTATATGAAGCGTGTTCTCTCCCAGTATATGGACGAACAATCTGACATTGAGTATCTTAAGGGCCATGAATATTTTGTTGGCATCAAACAATGAGCATAAGAAAGAGGAATTTTCCAGGCTTCTCACCGGGCATACCATCATACTTCCTAGCGAGCTGGGTATCGATTTTGACTTCGAGGAAGAGGCGGAAACCTTTAGCGAGAATGCACTGGGAAAGGCCAGGGCATTGGCCACCCAGGCACCCGAAGAGTACAAGATCCTGGCAGATGATTCGGGCCTCTGCGTCGACGCACTCGACGGAAGGCCGGGGGTAAGAACCGCCCGATACGGCCTGGAGACATTCGGAAGAATGCTGGAAAGTGAAGAGAGGAACGGGTACCTCTTGAAAAATCTTGCTCACCTGGAAAAGAAAGAGGAGCGGAGTGCACAGTTTGTATGTGCCTTGGCATTTGTGATGGGCGGGAGAAGAGAGTTCACTTTCTGTGAGGCAGTAGATGGGTTCATTGCAAAGGAGAGCTATGGGAGGGGCGGATTTGGTTATGATCCCGTTTTCATCGTGAAGGAAGCAGGAAGAACCATGGCAGAACTTTCAGAGGAAGAAAAAGACCGCTACAGCCACCGTGGGAGAGCTACCCGTCACTTGATTACCTTGTTAGGAGAAATTTCATGAGTATACAGACACGAGCAGAACAACTTGAGCAGGATACCTGGGACCTTACCAGTCTCTTCGCAGATACAGCAGATTGGGAAGCAGCAACTGAAGTGATGAAACAACGTATCGCTGAGGCGCCTGGATTGAAGGGCTCCCTTGAGAAAGGAAAAGATTCATTCCTGGCTACCATGAGGTGGTATGAAGAGACAGGCATCCTTCTAGAACGTATTTACAACTGGGCTTTCCTGGGGTATGCCTCTGATGCCTCTGATAACACCAATGTCAGACGCTACAGCCTATCGGCCAGTCTTCTGAGCCAACTCTCTGCAGCCATGGCATTCTTTGACCCTGAACTGCTCGGTATTGCAGATGAGATTATAGATGGATACCTGAACGATGAGGACTTTGCTCCCTACCGTGTCTTTATAGAGAAAGCAAGACGGTTCAAAGCCCATGTACTGAGTGAAGGGGAGGAGCGTCTTCTCGCTCTGCAAAGCGAAGTTGCTTCCACCCCACGTTCCACGTTCAGCGACCTAACCAATGTTGATTTTGACTTTGGGGAGATCGATGGAAAACCTCTCACCCAGAGCTCCTTGAGCTCTTTCCTCATGCAAGAGGATAGAGCAGTGAGGGAACGGGCCTACAAGCAGTTCTATGCGGTGTATGAGAGCAGCAAGCATGCCATTGCAAGGCTCTACGAGGGACAGGTAAAGCAGGACATCTTCCAGGCCAAGGCAAGAGGATATGAGAGTTGCAGGGAGATGGCAATGTTCCCGGACAATGTACCGGTATCTGTATATGACAACCTGATCAAGGCTGTCCACGATGCACTGCCTACCCTTCATCGCTATTACAGGATGAGGGCAAAGCTCCTTGGCTTGGAGAAACTTTCCCATTGGGATGTCTATGTACCCTTGGTAAAGGGAGTAACCAGTATAACCCCTTATGAGGAAGCGGTCTCCATGATCGGGGCAGCACTTGCACCGCTTGGCAGTGAATATGTCCAGACTATCACAGACGGGCTGACAAAAGACAGGTGGGTGGACCGCTATGAGAACAAAGGCAAACGAAGTGGTGCATTCAGCAGCGGTACATTTACCAGCAAGCCCTATATTCTCCTTAATTACAAGGAGGATGTGTTGCGTGATGTCTTCACGGTAGCCCACGAAGGGGGACACTCAATGCATAGCTATTACAGTGCAAAGAATAATCCCTATTTCAACTATGACTATACTATCTTCGAAGCAGAAGTTGCCTCCACCTTCAATGAACAACTGCTGGCCAAGTATATGATCGACCATGCAACTGATGACCGGATGAAAGCCTATATCATCGGAAAACAGATTGATGACATCGTGGCCACACTCTTCAGGCAGACGATGTTTGCCGAGTATGAGATGATCATCCACAGGGAAGCCGAAGCTGGCGTACCGATCACCCTCGAGCTACTGAGAAGCGAGTACCGAAAGCTGCTGGAGCTGTATTTCGGGGATGCAGTATCCTTTGCAGAAGAAAGCGACCTTGAGGGATTGAGGATTCCGCACTTCTACAGCCCGTTCTATGTCTACAAGTATGCAACCGGGTTGAGCGCTTCCATCGCCTTGAGCAAGAAAGTGCTCAATGGGACAGAGCAAGACAGGCAGTCGTACCTCGCATTCCTTCGTAGTGGAGGCAGTCTCTACCCCATCGAATCACTACGGAAAGCTGGTGTCGATATGCAGAAGGAAGAGCCTGTAAGAGATGCTCTTTCCACCTTCTCATCCCTTCTGGACCAGGCTGGAAGCCTGCTCTCGTAAATGTTGCACTCAATTTTCAGAAGAGGGCTTGACGTGCTCCCCACCCTTGTTGTATTGTTGGCTCGTTCACTTCAAGAGCGAACAATACTTCAAGAATGCGGTAGTGGTGGAATTTGGTAGACACGCTAGCTTGAGGTGCTAGTGGGAGAAATCTTGTGCTGGTTCAAGTCCAGTCTACCGCAC
>NZ_JBFXGH010000068.1:0-11236 GCF_050178175.1 Sphaerochaeta sp. | reverse complement strand
GGTAAAGACGAACTTTCTTGCAGTCCTTATGGAGGTAGGGGGTTCCCCGACCATTGCGAATTGACTTGATGACACCATCCCGATTGGATACGGTGGAACCTGCCAGTAGATCAATAGGAAGGTCCCTGTAGATTTCCTTGGCCATGATCGTAGAAGGTCCCATGAGGACTGTGGGTATTCTGTTCCCATCGAAATGACTGAGCACTTCCTCAAGGGAGGAGTTGATCAGGCTGGTGGCGGTCAGGATCAAGGCATCGCTCTCTGTCTCCGCCCAATGGTAGAAATCATCCTTTGATCCAACTTCCTTTCCAATATCGTAAGCACGAACAGTAATACCATGTTCCCCCAGGTATGAGACGATGGGAGCAAAGTATCCGATCATGGCAACATTGTCTCCTGTATTCAACTTAAGGTCTCGTATCAGATTGCCGTCATCCTCATCCTGTAGGAGGGAGTGGCCCTGGTTCAAGGCATTGCAGAGTGCAATTGCCATGGCTCTGCCTAGCGGGTCCTCTTTCTTGATGTTCTTAAGTAGTTTGATTGCAGGATACCCTTCATACTCATCCTTGTTCTTGTTTACTGAACAACCATTTCCACTCCCTTTTGGAGTGTAGCAGAGTCCACAACGTCCATCCTGCAAGATGACTGCAGAGTAACCAAGCCCGAGATAGATGCTCTCTACTTGCAAGCTTTCTGCCTCAGCTTGGAAGTAGGTGTGAATACGATTATCAATGTCCATGAGTCTCTCCATAATTGGCTATTCTACAACGAAGAAGCCAATATGCAAAGGGCTAGATAATGGGAGTGATGGCCTTTTTTTGTAATCCTCACCGTTATGGTACAAGGTCAGGCAAGCTCGTGAAAAGCTTGCCTGGTATCGAAGCGTTTTTTCTTATTCCGCAATACAACAGCTTTCTCTCTGTCGTATCGCAATGGGAGTGACACTTCCTTCTGAAAACACTGCTTCCATCTGTTCTTTATAGAACTCATACTTATCCAGGGGTATGTAGGCTTGGATGGTACCAGCAAAGCCTCCTCCATGGACACGTACAGTTGTATCACTTCCCAACAGGCTCTTGGTCATGGCAATAGCCAGACTAAGGCCCTGTTCCTGTGGGAAGAAAGAGGGGTAGAGGTTCTGCAGGAAGCAGAAGGAGCTCTCCCCGCTTGCTCTGACTTCCTTCAGGTATGATGCAATGTTTTTGTTCTCCAGAGCTATGAGCATATTGGCAACTCGCTTGTTCTCTTCAAAGAAGTGAATGGAGCGTAGCAGTGCCCTGTCATTCTGGAGTGTTTTTCTGAGATGGGGAAGCTGAGAGAAGAAGCTTGTCTCATCGATCTCCCTGAGATGCTTTGCCCCAAAGTGAGCAGCAACTTCCTTCATCTCCTTGGGAACTGCAGCATACTCGGGGGTAAGGTCTGCATGATTTCCCCCGGTGTCCACGATGACCAACTGGTAGCCATGATCACTGAAAGAGTAGTGCACCGGCTCAATCTTCGGGTTTTCCTCATCAGCAAAGTCAATCCCTATGATACCACCATAGGCACATGCCATCTGGTCCATCAAGCCAGAGGGTTTACCGAAGTAGTTGTTTTCGCTGAACTTCCCCATGATCGCAAGATCAACAGGGGAAAGAGCATCTGCATTGTAGAGGTGGTTGAAAATGGTTCCACAGAGAACCTCAACTGCGGCAGAAGAGGAGAGCCCCGAGCCCTTGAGTACCCGGCTCGTGGTATTGGCCTGCCAACCACCAATATTGAGGCCACGCTGCTTAAATGCAAAGGCAATACCGCGTACCAGTGCCTCGGTGGTGTTTTTCTCCGCTTCAACGATTTCAAGCTCATCAAGATGTACAACGACCTCAGGATATCCTTCACTCGTGAGGACCACTGTGTTGTCATCTCGCTTGCTTACTGCGGCGATGGTATCCAGGTTAATGGTAGCAGCAATGACTTTTCCCAGGTTGTGGTCTGTATGGTTTCCACCGAGCTCACTTCTTCCAGCAGTGGAGAACAGACTGACATCCTGTTCCTTGAACAAGCTGGTGTGCTCTTCAACCAAACTGATGAACCGTTTATCCATGTCTTCAGCTTGGAACGAATTCCCATAGAGGGATGGATACACGGTATGCAATAAGCCTTTCTGTATTGCTTCCTTTCTGGCCATCATATGCTCCTTTAGTGCAAATGTACTTGCGTTCTTGAATGTACACGTGTACACTAACCCTGTATCAAGCATTTGTCAATAAAAAAGGATGATCGATGGGAGCAACCAGGAACAGTGTAGCAAATAAGGCAGGGGTAAGCAGTGCAACCGTCTCCCGTGTGTACAACAATCCTGGTAAGGTCTCCCCATCACTTGCAAAGCGGGTATTGGAAGCAGCAAGAGAGTTGGGGTATGAGCCCAACAGTGCAGCCGCTACATTGCGAAGGAGTGGAACCGGCACCATTGCCTTTGTCCAGTTCAGGAAAAAGGACAGGTCCTACTACTGGGGAAATCTGGATAGCTTTGACTGGTTCTTCGGTAGGGCGATCAAGGGGGTGCAGGAAGTGTTGGCAAAAAGTTCCTGGCAGATGCGATTCTATACTGTGGAAACACAGCGTGAGCTGGAAGCGATTGCAATGCGCTGTGATGGTATCCTCGCCTATGATGTTGACACACAGGAGGAGGAAGCGCTCTTTTCTTCCATTACTATTCCCTACGTGCTTGCCCATCACCTAACAGGAAATACTGATGTACAGAGCTGTGTGAGAACAGACAATCGATATGGAGGAACCCTGCAAGCCCAGTATCTTAGAGAGTGTGGTGTGATAAGGCCACTCTACATCACCGGCTACCTCGAGAGTGTGGTCCCTCATGCTGATCGTCTTGCAGGTTTTAAAGAGTACTATCCCGATGCATTGGTGTTATCTACAGAGATTGGGGAAACCTGTGCCATGGAGAGTCTTGCTCAGAGAGTACAAAAACTTGTTGATACCAAGACCATTGATGGTATTGCAGCAGTGAATGATATTGCCTTGTTTTCTCTCTTGCTCCGCATCAAAACAGACCTACCGAAGGTAGGGTACGATGCATCCCCTCTATTCGGTATATACCCTGCTCCTGTAGCGAGTATTGCTATCCAGAGTGGTGAGCTCTATAGAAGGGCGGCAGAGAAGTTGCTAGGTCTCCTGGCAGGGAATCGACCCGATTGTACCACCGTGTTGCCGAAACTTATACGTTCCCTTTTACAGTAGGAGGAAGAGCTTCTTCCATGAGAGGGCGTCTTCTCCTTGTTGCTTTTTATCCTGCGCTGTCTTGGAGGTTTGAATCTCCTTGATCGGGAGGAATGGACGAGGCATGGTAGGGTAACTGGGGCCGGTTCTCTTCAGCCTTCTTTTTTGCACTCTCATACTTAAGCCTCAGCCATGAATGCATAGTTGTCAAGAGTGTCGCTACTGCTTTGTAATCTATATATAGCCTACGTTTGGGTCGTTTGAGCATATGTAGTTTTCCTTCAGTGATCAGGAGCATGATAGCTTCCTGTACTTCCTGCATTCCCCATGAAGAGAGTGTACCTCCATAGGAATACCACCCATTGGTATCCTGAAGCATGGAAGCAAGGGATGAAGGGGAAAAGTGAAAAGGGTGTGATAATACACTCATCAGGATTGCCCTCTCTCCCAGTCTTTTCAGTGAGATGCTACCGTTACAAACATCACACCCACTGCAGAATTCAAATGGCTCATTCATTGCCTCCAAGAGGCCTTTTCGGAAGCAATGCTCAGTGCTTTGCAGGATGGAAGCGAGGAGAGAAGGTTTTTCTCTTCCATCAAGCAAGCTGATGGAGAGTGCAGGTTTTCCGTCTCTTCCCGCTCTTCCACTTTCCTGCAGGAAGGAGAGAACATCCTCACTCAGGTCATGGTGTATGACGCATCGGATTCCTTTAACGTCAATTCCCATCCCAAAGGCTTTTGTTGCGAACAGTACCCCGTTTTCGGTTTCGTTGAACCACTTCTCCAGATATCTTCTCTCATCCTTGGTAAGCCCTGCGTGGTAATAACGGACAGAAAGATTGGGAAGTGCGTAGAGGAGCCGATGGGCTGACGTCTCGGTCAGTTTCCGGGTACTGCAAAAGACAAGGGCTGGCAGGAGATTTCCTTGACTGAGCAGTCCAGCTATACTTTGGTTCTTGCTCAGGGTCCTGATGACATGGTAGGTGATGTTTGTCCTGTTGCTGCTTGCATGAATGAGGTGAGGTTTTGTAATGGGAAATATCAGGCGGTTCAAACCCTGGAGCACCCGCTCATCTGCTGTAGCAGTAAAGCAGAGGACCTGCCGCACCGGAAGGTGCTGGATAATGGGTCCGACAGCAGCAAGGGCAGGGCGGAACCCTTCTCCCCAGCTTATGATGGTATGGGCTTCATCCAAGACCAAGAGGCTGATGGTCATCTGAGCGAGGGTATTGATGAGAGCAGGCAGGGAAAGGCACTCTGCATTGGTTACCAGGATTCTAGCTTCCTTGTTTTTCAATTTCTCGAGTAGAAGATTCCTCTCTTGATGGCTCTGGCCCCCCTGTATGCAGATATAGGGGATGGAAACCTCATCAAGGCGCCTGATCTGGTCATGCATGAGGGAGAGCAAGGGATAGACCAAGACAGTGATCCCTTCCACGAGGAGGGAGGGAAGCATAAAGCAGAGACTCTTGCCTCCACCGGTGGGGAGTACCACCACTGATCCTTCATGATTGCTCTCTTCACTATCCTCTTCCACGATGCGCTGGATTACCAGTTGCTGGAATGGGTAGAGGGAAGGGATGTTGAAGCGTTCCTGGAGGAGATGATTGATTTGGTCCTCCAGAAAATGTGTTGTATTCTCATCTTTCATATCTTGGAAAGATGAGACCATCCAACCTTGCTTCAGACAAGTCCTATTGCTCCTCACTCCTGTCCGTTGCCGGAGGCGGTGGTGGACTGATTGCATCAATCGCCTTCAGGAGCTCAGGCTCAAGGGTGAGGGATGCAGCCTGTAGGGACTGCTTCAAGTGCTCGGTATGAGCCGCTCCGATGATCGGGGCGGTAACCTGCTTGTGTGCCATTACCCAAGCCACGGCAAGAGTCGCTTCATTGATTCCCCACTTGCTGCAAAGCTCTGAGTATTCACGGGCAACTTGCTCGTAGAACTGACCGCCATAGCGTTTGTTGTAGTTCTGGTTTTCGACCAATCTTCCTGAGGCATTGGCATAGCCATCCTTGTATCGGCCGGTGAGCAGTCCACCTCCAAGTGGACTGTAGGTGATGACCCCAAGCCCTTCATATGCAGCCATAGGGAGCAGTTCAACCTCAGCCATACGCTTAGCAATGTTGAACATGGGTTGGATGACCGAGATCGGCGCGAATTGGTTTATCGATGTGAGGTGAAGCATTCTTTCCACCTGGTAGGCAGCAAAGTTGCTGACTCCCAATGAGAGTACCTTGCCGTCCCTGACAAGTCGGTCAACAGCCCGGAGTGTTTCCTCTTCTCTTACAGTCGGATCAAAATGGTGGAGGAACAGGACATCCACATAGTCAGTATTCAGACGTTTCAGGCTTGCTTCCACTCCCAGCCGGATATGTTTTGCGTTCAAACCCTTCTCGTTGACATCGTCTCCCATAGCACCATACGTCTTGGTGGTGATAACAACCTTGTCACGCTCTTGGGAAATAAATTCTCCGAGATAGCTCTCTGCAACTCCCTTCTGATAGACATCGGCACAGTCAAAGAAGTTGATACCTGCCGCTCTACAGGTCTTGTACATCTTCTCTGATTCGCTTTTGTCTGCTCTTCCGCCGAAGGACATGGTCCCAAAGCAGAGCTCAGAAACCTTGATACCGGTTCCCCCTAGTGATTTGTACTCCATCGTTACCTCCCAAATACTGAAGCGTTCATCAGTCTTTCACTCATGGTCAAGGCAAGCCTTTCCATCTTTATCGTCTCTCGTTTGAACAGGGTCTGTTTCTTGATCGCCTGCTCAAGGGCAGAAGAGGAGACAAGTTCATCAATCCAGCTATCAGGAAAGAGTTCCGGTCCCTGAAGGGCACCCTGCAACGCTCCATACAGGCCACAAGATAGGCGAGTATCCCCTCCCATCCTTGCAATGTCACTCATACCTTCCTCAAAGGAGGGAGCGTGCAGCAGTGTGTGGAACACCAAAAGCAGCGTCTCCTTCAATGTATGGTTTCCAGCAACAACGAGATTGGGCTTTCTTGCTCTGGAGAGCAGTGCAGTTAGTTGTTCATCCAGATTCTTGCCACCGCGTTGTGTGAAGAGGTCGTGTACAAGTTTTTCCCCATCAAAGACTTCTTCATTGATCAGAAGATGAAAACAGTGGGCAAGCAGTACTACTGCCTCTTTTTCAAGAGAATCCTCACAGAAAAGGGCTGCCGTAGTGAGGGCAATTTCCCTGACCTGTTTCTGTTTCAACTCGACACCTGCTATCGCTACGATGAGAGAAAGAGGGAGCGCTGCTCGATACTCCTGAAGGGGAAACCCTTCTTCACTCTCCTCACGGTAACGATTGACCAGTGCATGGAAATGATCGGCATCCAGGCCTTGGTTGGACAACAGGCTCATGGAAAGCAGAAGCGGCAAGTCGCTCACTTCCCCTGAGATGCCACAGTCACTACGTAGGTGTTCGAGGGAGAACACCTCTTGTATTGTATCCTGGACTTCTTCTTGGAGTGTTTCCATGGAGAGGCCGTCACACTGACTGCCAAACCCATCGCCTACAAACAAACCAAGCAGAGCGCCGTTTGCGCGTTCTTGTATATTCATGGTTCTAACAATAGCGTAAGTGCCCACAAAAGACGAGTCTCTTTGTGCTTCATATCCCTGTTTTAATCCAGGACAAATAACCAGAGTTTTTCAGATTCCAGAAGTGCAGTTGCTACCAATTCCCAGAAAGGCCCCCTTGCATGGTCATATGAACTATTTGATTTGCCTTTCACTCAGTATCCACGGCTATCGGAACAAAGTACAGATAATCATGGTTATGCCTATTGCAAAGAAATGCCACGCTGTATTTTGAGCGTGGCTTCTGAAAGGGTACGATGTTGCTATTTTTGATAATACGCTGTTCGAGCAGCTTCCATCTCCTCCTGGACCCGTTTCAGATCAGTAGGGATATCGATATGCTGTGGGCAGAGTGGAATGCACTGACCACACTCCGTACAGGCAGGAGGTCGCTTGTCAGCACTGCTCTCGCTCTCCCACTGGTCCTTGACCACCTCATAGTTGTCGAACATCCGGTACTTGTTCCAGAGCGCAAAATTCCCGGGAATATCAACACCGAAGGGGCAGGGCATACAGTACTTGCAGCCGGTACAGCCATTGCCGATGCGGCTTCTCATGCTGCTACCAATCTCTTCCAGTACCGCTCTCTCTTTTTCACTCAACGGTTTGTAGGGGGAGAATGTCTGTAGGTTCTCCCTGACCTGTTCCTCGGTGGACATGCCACTGAGGATGACCTTCACATTCTGATGGTCAGCTACCCACCTCAGTGCAAAGGAAGCTGGTGATGCATCAGGGTCCAGTGCCTTCAGCTTTGACTCCAGGTCTGGGGACAGGCCAGCAAGTGAGCCTCCCTTGATCGGTTCCATCACAATGACGGGTATGCCCAGTTCTGTGCAAAGTTCATAGCCCTTGTCTCCAGCCTGCTCTTCAGTATCCAGATAATTATACTGGATCTGGATGAAATCCCAGGGGCGGTAGTGGGTGATATACTCAAAATCCTCATAGATGGAGTGGAACGAGAAGCCCAAATGCTTGATGCGGCCCATTTTCTGTTCCTCTTCCAGGTAGTCAACCACACCAAGGTCAACCATCCGGTCAAATGCTTTCTTGTCGATTGAGTGGATAAGATAGAAGTCGATGTAGCTCTGTTGTAGTCTCTCAAGCTGTTCATTGAATATCCGTTTTGCATCATCTATAGAATTAACCGACCATTGGGGAAGCTTGGTGGCAACGTAAAAGCTGCTTCTATCCAAGGTGGAGAGAAATTCTCCTACCAACGGCTCACTCTCCCCACCATGATAGGGGTAGGCGGTATCAAAATAATTCACCCCGGCTTCATAAGCTTCCTTCAGCATAGCCAATGAACGCTTTCGGTCAATCTTGCCCTCCCGGGTAGTGGGGAAGCGCATGGCGCCGAACCCGAGAAGGGATGCGTGAATGTCCAATGTTTCAAAATACCGTGTTTCCATGTTCAAACTCCTATTTTCTTAATGGTACCATAAAAATATTTCTCTGTGTTGCATCTCAAATTTTTTTCTGGTCTATCGTCTTGCACTCGACCCTAGCCGAGTCTATGATAGATAAGGTTTGGGGAGAGCTTTGATGATACAGAGAAAATACAGAAGGAATATTCCACTTTCCTATGGGTTCACTGCGTTGATGAATCTCTCCTTTACGCATGGGCTGTGGATGATGTATCTCGCGTCAAAAGGCTTCTCCTTGGTGCAACTTGGTCTCTTGGAGGCAATCTTCCATGTTACCAGTTTCCTGATGGAAGTTCCCACAGGTTCGGTTGCTGATATCTGGGGGAGAAAAGTAAGCCGCCTCTCAGGAAGGTTGTTCGGTGCCCTAAGCCTTGCCATCATGTTTCTTGCCCCTACCTTCCCTCTCCAGGTACTGGGGTTCATCTGTAGTGCACTCGGATATAATCTCGAGTCCGGGGCAGGGGATGCCTTGCTCTATGACTCACTGCTGCTCGATGGACAGGAGTCTTCCTATCTAAGGGTAAAAGGATTGGATGAACTGCTCTATCAATCATGCTCGGTCGTTGCATTCCTGGCGGGTGGATTGCTTGCCACCCTCGACTACGGCTATGCATTCTCGCTTACCATCCTGACCAATCTCCTTGCCTTTCTGCTGGCACTGTTCTTCAAGGAACCCGAGATAGAGAAGGAACCAAGAAGCGGACTATTCTCTGGAATCCTGAAATCCCTGAAGACCCAGATTTTCTCAAGCGTGAAGGTATTTCGGGAAACACCCCGTATTGCCTTCCTTATTGTCTTCAGTGAGTCCCTGTTCGCTTTCATGATCAGTCTCTTCTTCTATTTACAGAACTTCTGGAGTGACCAAGGGTACCTCCCTGATGCCATAGGGTATGCCTATGCAGCCCACGCATTGCTGGCCGCATTCTTCTCTCTCAATGCCCATCGCATCGAGAGAAAGATCAATGAGACAGGGATCCTTGTTGCCTGTCCCCTCTTTCTTGCACTCTGCCTGTGGGGGATTGCCCTCACGCCATACACCATGGCTTTCTATGTCATTCTTGGTTGTATGGAAGGCTTGTTGGCTCCTACGATCAGCAGCTATTTGAACAAGCTCATACCCTCCAAGTTCCGGGCTACCATTCTCAGCTTCCAGAGCATGGCATACAGCCTGTTCATGATCATGATCTTCCCCCTGGTTGGCCTGATCGGAAGCACCCACTCCCTCTTGCTCTCATTCACCTTGATGGCAATAGCGGCAACACTCTTGGTTTTTGCCTATATCTGGGTCCTGATACGCAAGCGATAATCTTGGCAGTGGACCCACTCTCTGCTACTATGGACCAATGAAAATGCGTGAGAAAATGATTAGTGCCTTGCTGCGTGCCTTTTTTCGAGTTTGCTTCAAAATTGATCGCAGTGAGTTGAAAAAGGTCCCCATGGAGGGACCGCTTCTGATGATGGTGAACCACACATCAAACCTTGAAGGACCCATGCTCTATGGGTATCTACAGCCGAGGAAGCTCCATGCAATGGCTAAGCAAGAGCTTTGGAATAGCAAATTCATGGCATATCTGATGGAAACCTGGGGAAGTATTCCTGTGGATCGGGAGAACATGGGGCGTGCTACCATGGATGCCTGTTTCAAGGTCCTTGACCAGAACCACATCCTGGCCATAGCTCCTGAGGGCACCCGAAGCAAGGATGGGACACTCCAGAAGGGAAAGGGTGGCGTTGCATTCATCGCCCACAAGAAGAATGCTCCCATGATACCTGTAGCGGTTATGGGCTTTGAGAAGACCAAAGCCAATATGAAGCGCCTAAGGCGAACGGTCATTACGATCAAAGTGGGTAAGCCCTTTGAGATTATCCAGAAAGGTGGTCGATTGGACGCAGAAACAAGGGATAAGCTTGGCGATGAGATTATGCTGCATCTTGCTGCCCTGATGCCCGAGGAGAGACGGGGATACTACCAAGGCAAGCCGATTGAATTCACCCTTACCCAGACCATTAACTAAGCAGTTGCTCCAGTTCTTCACTGCATGTTTGCAACGCATTTGAGACTGAGAGCATTATCTGCTTCTGTTGTGACTTTCTTCCAAGCGTGGAGCGTAATTCAGTTTTATAGTGCATAGGCTTCCCCATTTGTAGGAATGCTTGCTTCCCACGCGGTGAGTACCGTGTATCGATTGTGCCTCCCTGCATTCTGTTCCCCAAGTCAAGGAGGTTCAAGGCACTCTCTGCCGCTCTCCCTGTTTGGTACGTACCTTCTAGATATGCTGGATCGAGATACTCAAGGAGATCAACTATCTGGTTCTTCACGAGGTACCGTTTTGCATTCTCCTTTTCCTCGAATGAACCATCCCTGGTGAAGAGCGTATCACTGCCTGTGAAGCGAACCCGATAGAGCCTGTCAATGATGGAGCCTTGGGCTTCTTGCAGGCCAGCTTCTGCTTCGGCAAGAGAGAGCAATCCTTCACAGATCATATCCCTGCGTTGCGTGAAGGAATGATGGGAATTGTCTTCCAATGAATAAGTCCTTGCTATCTCACTGAGCATGCTCTCCATGGTGTTGATAATTTGCTCTGCAAGTGTATCTCCCTTAACGGTCAGACCACTTAGGTGTTCCCACCTTTTTAGCAATGAGGATACCCAATCCTCCCCGGAGTTTGCATATCTGTATCCGATAGAAAGGGGGAGTATGGTAACCCCTCCTGCACTTTCCATCGCCCACATTGCCATACTTGCGATCCCTGTCTGTAATTTTCCTGGGTCTTGCCAATTTCTTCCTCAGGTATTGCATCCCCTCCTTGTTTGCACTTCGGTTCTGCACGGCGATGAAACCAAGACGGGGAAAAAGAAACAGTGTCGCATTACCAGCCCAATAGAGAACATCACGCCCATGGAGAAACCGCACATGGCTCTCCTTGACGGCTGCAAGCAGGACCGGAGCATCCTCTTTTGCTGAATGACGGAATGCGAGGATTACAGGGTAGGGGGATGA
>NZ_JBFXGH010000067.1:0-11521 GCF_050178175.1 Sphaerochaeta sp. | reverse complement strand
TATTTTATTGGATAAAGTTTATTGATTCTGTTATATTTCGACTAGAACCTATATCAAATAATAATTATTTGATATAGGTATGCTATGTATATGCACATATAATAGTCAAAAAAAGTATAGAATTTATTAGTTTAGGTATTTTAATAAATGAGTAAGATAGCTATATACATTATCCTGTAATGTAAATATATTGGAATTATATAATAAAGAATATAATACAATATAATATACAGCAGAAATGATATTGATACACTATTTAATACATAAAAATATGTATTGAAAAAAAACAATTATATCAACCATTGGATGAAGCATAATAGTTGAAGAAATGTTATCAGACCATTTTTAAGAATTCCCTTTTGAGCTCTTCTTCTTCATGCGGTATAATCTTTTGTGAGGTATGAGAGATGGCAACAGCATGGTGGGAAGAGTGTATCGTCTATCAGATCTATCCACGTAGCTTTCAGGATACGAATGGCGATGGGATTGGCGACCTGCAAGGTATCATAAGGAGAATG
Organism: Sphaerochaeta sp.; assembly: GCF_050178175.1. GTDB lineage: Bacteria > Spirochaetota > Spirochaetia > Sphaerochaetales > Sphaerochaetaceae > Sphaerochaeta. The sequence goes on along the minus strand of NZ_JBFXGH010000067.1, from coordinate 11,003 downwards.
GATTATCTGGTTTCACTAGGTATCGATGCGATATGGCTAAACCCAATTTATTGTTCCCCTATGGCGGATTATGGATATGATATTTCTGACTACCAGAATGTAGACCCGGTATTTGGAACTATGGCCGATGTAGAAAAATTGATTCAGGAAGCGCATAAGAATAATATCAAAGTTATATTTGATATGGTGCTTAATCATACATCAATAGAACATCCTTGGTTCCAGGAGAGCAGGCAATCGAAGGATAATGATAAGGCTGACTATTACATCTGGAGTGATACGATTCCTAATAATTGGCAAGGAGCATTTGGGAAGAGAGCATGGAGTTATGATGAGAAGAGGAAGCAATACTATCTACATTCTTTCCTGGAAGAGCAGCCAGATCTTAACTGGAGGAACCAGGAGGTTGTAAATGCGATGTTCTCAATCCTTACATTCTGGTTGGATCGTGGGGTGGATGGGTTCCGTCTTGATGTGATCAATTGCATAGTCAAGGATAAGACACTAAGAAGCAATCCAAGAATTTTTGGTTCTCGCCCGAGGCCATATGATATGCAACGGCACATCTTTGACAGAAATAGACCGGGAACACATCAGAAATTGAGAATGATGCGCCAATTGGTCGATACCTACCCAGACAGGATGCTGGTAGGTGAGATCATGGTTGAGCTGCCAGGGGAGCCGGAATTGGCTGCCTCATTCTTGGGCAGGAATAGGGATGAACTACATCTCTCCTTTGATTTCTCTCTTGCATATACTCGATTCAATGCTATCAAGTGGCAGCGAAGCGCAAAGCGTTGGTGTGAAGCAGTAGGTAAAAATAGGATACCGAGTTGGGTACTAAATAATCACGATATACCAAGATTAGTAAGCCGACTTTCTGGAAATGTAGCGAAAACGAAACTTGCTGCTCTGTTTTTGCTCACGCAAAGGGGATCGATATTTCTGTACTACGGAGAAGAATTAGGTTTGCCCGATTCAAAAGTCCCTTGGAAATCGATCAGAGATCCTTTAGGAAAAAGATATTGGCCGGTTCATCCAGGAAGGGACCCTGCAAGGGGGCCGATGATCTGGTCCAATGAAGAGGGATACGGTTTTACAGATGGAGAAAGCTGGCTTCCATTTGCCTCCAATGCTGACTCCTATGCAGTGACAACGCAAGAGCAAGATGCTTCATCCATGTTGCATTACTATCGAGCACTGATTGGCATGCGGAAAGAGGAGCCTGTCTTCAGACGTGGGACATGTGCATATCTTAATACGAACAACAAGCATATTGTTTGTTATATACGTGAATATGATGATGAGAAGCGATTGATGCTTCTGAATTTCAGCGCTAGGACACAGAATGTTGTCCTCCGTGACTTGGCGTATCAAAAAAGTGACTGGATTTTGCGCTTTACCTCACAGAGAATGCTTCCGGATACCAAGACTGAATCATTTTTACTTCAGCCTTGGCAGGGATGCATTTACAGTCTGAAGAGCAAATCATCATAACTGGGAAATGGCCAGTATTGCTTCTCTGTGTAAGTCTCTGCAAGATCGACATAACTTCTCAGTGTTTGCATCTGAGGTACCACCTCATCACGATAAATTTCTGCCTGGGTCAGCACTTCGTCATGAAAGGATAGTGCTTTTGCTACACAAGTATGCAAGTATTCCGTAGCTTCAATTGCCTGATTGAGAGCATTCTGGACAATACCCACATTCCGTTTTTGCAGCGTGGTATCGAGACCTATGGCATTTTGCTTGGCAATTGTATCGCTGAGCTTGCCAACATATTCGCTTACCGCAGGAATGACATACTTTCTACACATTTCAACCATGATCGAAGCTTCAATGTTGATCTGTTTGCTGTAGGTTTGCAGGTATATTTCGAGTCTGGAGGTAATCTCACTCTTCGTAAAGACCTGCTGTTTTTCAAAGAGCTCCAAGCTCTTCTCACTCAGCATTTGTGGCAGAGCACTAACAGTGTCCTTAAATTCGGGAAGTCCGCGTTTTTTAGCTTCATCTTTCCACGCTTTGCTATACCCATTTCCGTTGAAAACAATGCGTTTATGACCCTGGTAGAAATCAGTAATGATGTTGTGGCACTCAAGCTCAACATCTTCTGCAGCCTCAAGACGATTGGCAGCTTCCTCAAGAACTTGTGCAACGGCAGTGTTGATATAGATATTTGGGCCTGCCATAGACTGTGATGAGCCTACCATCCGGTATTCAAACTTATTGCCGGTGAAGGCTATTGGACTGGTTCTATTACGGTCAGTCAGGTCCTTGGGTAGCTGAGGCAACATGGTCATTCCCATCTGTACGTATTGTCTGTCGCTTTTTGTGCAACAACCTTCCATGGTAATGGTGTCGAGGATGGTGCTGAGCTGTTCCCCCAGATAAATGCTGATAATTGCGGGAGGAGCTTCGGCACTGCCGAGGCGATGATCATTGCCAGCGGTGGCCGCACCGCATCTGATAAGAGGAGCATATTCATCCATTGCCTTGATAAAAGCAGTAAGGAAGATAAGGAATTGCAGATTATCCTCAACATTGTTGCCAGGGCTGAGAAGATTTGTGCCATCATCAGTACTGAGCGACCAGTTGTCATGCTTGCCTGATCCATTTACTCCCAGGAAAGGCTTCTCATGGAGGAGGGCTACCATGTCATGGCGAAGTGCCACCATCTGGAGTACATCCATCAGAAGTTGGTTGTGATCCGTTGAGAGATTGGCAGCATCATATACGACTGCAATCTCAAACTGGTTGGGAGCAGCTTCCTTATGCTGGGTCTTGCTGCTGATACCGAGCTTCCAAAGCTCAAAATTGAGTTCACTCATGAACACTGTCACCCGATCCCCGATGGTACCGTAGTAGTGGTCATTCAGTTCCTGTCCCTTGGCCGCCAAGTTACCCATAACGGTACGTCCCGTGAGCCTGAGGTCGGGTCTCCGGTCATAAAATTGCTTGTCCACCAGGAAATATTCCTGTTCAGGACCGATATTGACAATAACGCGTTTTGCTTTGGAATTTCCCAAAGCCTTTAGCACGCGGAGGGCCTGTTTTTCGAGTGCTTGGTTGCTTCTCAGCAATGGTACTTTCTTGTCGAGTGCTTCCCCGTTGTAGGAGAAGAATGCAGTGGGTATGTACAGGGTTTTTACCCCGTTGACGTCCTTGATGAAGGCAGGGGAGGAGGTATCCCAAGCAGTATATCCACGTGCTTCAAAAGTTGCCCTTAGTCCTCCATTTGGAAATGAAGAGGCATCACCCTCTCCCTTGATCAACTCCTTCCCGCTGAATTCAAGCAGGACCTTCCCTCCCTTGGTAGGGCTGATGAATGAGTCATGTTTTTCTGCGGTAAGGCCGGTAAGTGGCTGGAACCAGTGACAGAAGTGGGTTGCTCCTTTTGCAAGGGCCCACTGCTTCATTGCACTTGCAACAAAGTCTGCCAGTTCACTGGTCAGTTCACGTTGACCACGCTGTACTTCCTTCAGCTGTCTGATGATTGGGTCGCTGAGGTACTTACCCATCTCTACTTCAGTGAAGCAATTGACTCCATAGAAATCGGTAACCGGTGTTTTGGCGTAGTCTATATCGAACATAGTGCCCATCCTCTGATTGGTATGTTCAGACAATACACACTTTTTGCATGATTATGCAATAAGGCAGAGGATTACAACGTATCTTTTGGAGTGATACTGATGGTAATGGTATCGTGATACAAACCTGCTGGAGCCATGTCAGCACGGTCTTGATTGATCCCAGATACCTCAATCGAACGAATGTTTGGAGCAGTGGAAGAAAGATTTACCCAGTCAAGGGGGACATTACCTGTCACTGGTTCTCCTCCGAAGAGAAGAAGGTAGGGGATGGCAGAAAGCGTACGCTGGCAATCCGGAAAAGTGTTTCCTGTTGCACATACACTGGTTGTCCATTCTGCTCATACCAGGTCACCAGTCCAGTGAATCCAAATGAGAAGCATCAAAAGGGTAGGGACCCTTTTCAAATTTCAGAACCAATACCGGTTCATAGACAACCTGCACTTCTGCAAAAAGTGCACCGAGACAATCCATAATGAATAGTAAATTATCATGATCAGCCAACCACAAAGTTACCACAGGTGAAAAGCCTAGGCCACCGCGCAGGGACTAGTTCAAGGTTCAAATTCTGTAATCTGGATTATTGCATTTGGAATTCCTCCGTGCAATAAAACGCCTTCATGCAAATGTAGACGTGCTAGCCAAAAAGCAACACTATTTGTCCATCTCTTGTGATTTGTCCGTTAGTTTGCTATTTTATAGTATGATAAGTTTATATTGGAGATTGGCTTCTAGATTTGTGGTACCAATACTATGAAAAATATATATCGATTTTGCATAATATTAGTTCTCTTTTTCTCACCGATGGTACTATTCGCTGAGGTGACAGCCACATATCTGAGAGAAAGTGCAATCACCCTTGATATCTCTCCTGGCCCATTCACCCATCCGACCGTGTTGGGTGCAAAACTTGGCACATTTGTCATAACTTCGACAAACGGAGAAATATATAGCCCCTCTTTGGTGAATATAGGAGAGGCAAGCGGCCAAATACCGCTCACTGGACTTATGAAGGATTGGGCTGATGGTCCATTCGTGTTAAACACGAATGATTTCTACATTATATCTGTTGCCTATCCCAATGGCTTAGGTTCAGAGCCGGTCCTGCAGGTTCTCTACAATAATGTGAGGCCAATAATTTCTTGGCAGAGAAATACAGTGTACGCAAATCCTTTTTATGTAGAATTATATTTGGTGAATACAAATAGTACCAATAGGAATGCTCAAAGTGGATGGCGGCCAGCTTCTTACTTTAAATTGGATTCTCCCTATTCCTTACCCGTTGGATTCAATCCTCTCTTCAGTGTGGCTGTTGCCGATAGTCCAAATACCAATGTTGGAACGTATACCACAGGATCAGGCAGTGTGAAGGAATCACAAGGGAGTTATGTTACTACCGATGGTTCAAGTGGTCCTGATAATACTCCAATTCTTGATCCGGGAAGTTACACCAATCCAGATGATCCGGATACACCAGGATTTTACTATGGTGAGGTACCAGTCACCGAGAGTTTCTTCATCGATTTCCTTATACCTGAATCAAATTTTGAACTCAGTGATGCCTATGGGAGCAACAGGGTGACCATAAATGAGGCTCGCATAGAAGTCATGAATGGGACACAAGGAACCAATTATACACAGCTGTTTACCTTTACTGACCAATCTCAGGCATCCTCGTTTCAGCTTTTCCCAAGTGCTGGTTCTGGAAGTCCCATCAATTTCAACCTATACCTGGAGAACGATCTGATAGAAAAAGGGACTGCTTACACATGGTCAGGCTTACAGCCCGGCATATTGAATACCCGCAATATCCGTATCGGTGGCATCAGTGAGACAGAAGTCATGAATCGGGTCAGCGGTACGTATACGGATACCATTACCGTGACCATAACCAACCCTGATTAATCATCTCACCTGCCTGGATGCCAGCCTCTCCTTGAGCAGTCTCAGCTTGTCGCTCACCTCATCACTGGAAAGCTGCTTGTTTGGATCTACCTCATCAAACAGTTCCTTGGGAATCTCCTCAAGGAAACGTGAAGGGATACTGGTTACCAGTTCGAATCCTCTTTTTCGCTTCTCACAGCTGCTGATGATAAGTGCACGCCTTGCGCGGGTGATAGCTACATAGAAAAGCCGGCGTTCCTCATCAAGACTTTCAGGGTTCTCTTCAATTGCCCTTGCATGGGGAATGTACTGATCTTCCACCCCTGCGAGATATACCGTGTCGAACTCCAGCCCCTTGGAGGCGTGGATGGTCATCAGGGCAATTTTCCCTGCATCCTCTTCCTCTGGGTTCTCTTTTCCTGCAAGACTGATCCTGTTCAGGTAGTCGAATATGGAAGCATTCCTGTTCTCAGGGTTCCTTTCCCACCTTGCAAGCATATCACAGAGCATGTTGACACCCTTCATCTTATACGCAGCGAAGGCTTCATTGTCGGGATGTTCAGCCTCGATATGCTGCTTGTACCCAATCTCCTGGATCAAGGTCCTGAGTATCTGGTTTCTCTGGGTGTTTGTATTGAACAGCTTGTAGTGATACTCCTCAATCATATCAGCAAACCGCTTAAGGGTATGCTTCATTGCTTCAGTGACTTGCCCATCAGTAGAAATGCTCATGAGGGTCAGGGCACTGAAGAGAGAACACTTATGGTCATCAGCTACCTTGCGCATCTTCTCGAGCGTGGTCCTGCCGATTCCCCTTCTTGGCGTGTTGACGATCCTGAGCAGGTTGATATCATCATCCTGGTTTGCGATCACCTTCAGGTAGCTCACAATGTCCCTGATCTCCTTCCGGTCGAAGAAACTCTGCCCACCGGTCACCTGGGAAGGAATACCCCGTTCAGTGAACTTGGTCTCCAGGATGGCTATCAGGCTGTTGGTTCTCACCAGTACACCGAAATCACTGAATGGACGGTCCTCTTTCTTGTGGATCATGAGAATCTCATCTGCGATGGTTGAAGCCTCATCCTCGTCGTGGGCAGGGTGGATGAGCCGGATGGAAGAGCCCTTTCCACTATCTGTCCAAAGCTTCTTGTCCTTCCTCATCTGGTTGTTTACGATCAAGCGGTTTGCAGCCTCGAGAATATTTCCAGTGGAACGATAGTTGCGTTCGAGCTTCACTTCCAGACGCTCGGGGAATTCACGTTCAAACATCACCAGATTCTCGTAATTTGCACCTCTCCAGCTGTAAATGGACTGGTCGTCATCACCAACCACGCAGAGATTGCGGCTCTCTTGGGCAAGCAGCTCGACCATGCGGTACTGGGAAAGGGAAGTATCCTGGAACTCATCCACAAGAATATGACTGTAGCGTTCCCTGAGTTCATCTAGGATTTCAGGATGCTTGTCAAACAATTCAAGGGGTTTCATGATCAGGTCATCAAAGTCGACAGCGTTGTATGCCTTGAGATGTTTCTCATACTCATAGTAGAGATTCCTGATCTTGTCTGAGGCGTTGGGGCCAAAGACCTTGCGCTTTGTCTTGATGTCACTGAACAATGATGAAAGCTCAAACAAGTCAAAACTCTCAACTACATAATCAAGATTCTGGATTACTTCCTTCATCAAGGCTTTCCTGTCATTGGTATCATAGACAGTGAAATTATTCTTGAATCCCAAATGATGGATGTATTGCTTGAGTACTCCCATGCCAAAAGCATGGAAGGTGGTCGTGGTTAGCTTCTTCAACGGCAAGCCAGTGAGGGAGCGCACCCGCTGTGCCATCTCCTTTGCTGCCTTGTTGGTGAAGGTCAATGCAAGGATGGAGTGTTCATTGATTCCTTTCTCCAACATATGCGCAATACGAAAGGTCAGCATTCTAGTTTTTCCACTACCGGCTCCGGCTATAACAAGCAGGGGGCCGTGTAAAGTGGATGCAGCTTTGCACTGCTCAGGGTTGAGCTCTTTTTCTAAATTGAATTGCATGGTTCCTCAGATTCGTTTAATGAAAACTGAATCGATTCCAACCCCAAGGACAACCAAGCTGGTGACGATCAGGCCGGAGACAATGACTCCGCCGAATACTGCCATCATGGTCTTGCGCTTGTCAAGGCCCAAAATCCAGGAACCAAGGGTACCCGTCCATGCGCCGGTAATCGGCAAGGGTATTGCCACAAAAAGAAGAATACCCCAGTAACCATACCGGTTGACCTTAGAAGAGACACGTCTTTGTGCCCTGGCGACAAAACGGTCGAAGAAGGATGCGTACCACTTCCAGTGTCCATGGAATAGTTTATGGAATGTTGCCAGGAACGTGTACACGATCGGGGCCACCAAGGCATTGGTGAGTACACAAAGAGGCGTTGCAATGAAGAGTGAAACACCATTGAAATAGGCATACGGTATGCCTCCCCTCAGTTCGCTGATAGGGAGAAGGGAGAGCAAGATACTGAAAAACAAGGCGGGACTATCCATACAACCATCCTCTAGGAGGGAATTACTTCATCAACAAGTATCGCTGAGGCAGGGCAAACTTCATGGCAACAGTAACATCGGATACAAGCCTTAGGGTCGATGATGATACGTTTATCAACCATCGTCAAGGCTCCGGCAGGACAAATGTCGATGCATTTCCTGCAACCAATGCAAGAATCGACCAAAAAGACCGGAGCCTTGCGCTCCTTCTTTACCTTCCAGCGAATATAGTGACTGAAAACAAAGGGAACGATCAAGGAGTGGATGAAACTGGTGCGCTTTTGCATTTCGATACGGATGTAATCACTCTGTACCAGCTTTTCAGCAGAGAGAGCAGGGTAGGAGGTGGGTTTGTCTCCCAATCCTCTCCTAATTCCCTCAGCAACAATGGGCACAAGTAGAGGATCATACCCCATGATCTGTGCCTGTGCATAATCCAATGCCACAGGGTCACGGCTGGCGATCAAGAGGCCCAGATGGCGAGAGATCCCATTTGCCGGGCCTGGCCCCTCCATGGCGATGATCCCGTCCATCAGGCTGAACGCAGGCTTCACGATGGATGCAATGCCCACCATCAGGGCTGCAAACTGTTCACGAGAGGGGAACTGTACATGGCAGGGACTCTTGTAGAGATTGGGCACCAATCCAAACAGGTTCTTGACCGCTCCTGTGGCGTACATCAGTTGGTGTGTCTTGAACTTGGGGAGGCTGAAGACCATATCCACCTGAGACAGTACGGCAGCGAGAGGAAGCTTCTTGCCACGGGTATACGGAATGGTGTAGGTCTTGGGTTGTTTGGTGAAGTCAATCCATTGCACACCTTCCTCTTCACATACTTGATATATACCTGAAGCTTTTGGTTGGAAATTGGGTTTCTGCAATCCGGGGGAATCACCAACCAGCACTTCCTTTGCGCCTTGGCTCTTGAGATGCCTGATCATAGCCCTGAGGACGGCTGAATGTGTGGTTATACCACGTTCTTCCTTGGCATCACTGAGAATATTCGGTTTGAGAAGAATACGCTTGTCCCTGACATCAGGCATTTCTCCTATCTTGCATGCCACGGCAACCGCCTGATCGACCAACGCTTGTTCATATTGTTCACATCGTACAATGGCGACACTACTCATACATCTCTCCTGATCAGGCAAAAATAGAGTGGACCTCGGCCCTCTCCACGGTCGGGAAGGATGATGGAGCCATAATCTCTCTCTTCACTTCCCACTTGGGCGCTATCCATGATGGTGAATCTTCCCACTCGTTTTTCGAACAACTTCTCGACAACACGTTCATTCTCCATCGGATTGATGGAGCAGGTACTGTACAGAATATACCCACCCGGTTTTACCGCTTCCAAGGCGGCAGCAAGCATGGCAAATTGGGTTATGGCAAGCCTCTTTGGACGGGATGGGCTCCACATCGCAAGGGCCTTTGGGTCATGCAACACATGGCGCTCACTGGAACAAGGGGCGTCGAGCAATACCCGGTCATATACATTCTGTTCATAAAGCGACCAGCGTGTAGCATCATGGGCTGTTACCTGAACAAGTTCCCGTTCGGCCTCGCTGAGGTGGTCCTTTACCACTTGCTTCAGTCTTGCCCTCCGGGCGGAAGAGCGGTCATTGGAGACCAGTTTCCCCTCACCCTGGAGAAAGGAAGCAAGCACAAGCGTTTTCCCACCTGGGGCTGCACACATATCCAGTACAGTCTCTCCCTTCTGTACACCAAGCAGTTTTGCAGCGAGAACCGATGCTTCATCGAGGTAATATGGCTGGGTCAGCCCCTCATCGTACGCGATAGGTACCTTATCCTCAATCAAGGCTGCCTTCAGCGGTTCCCAGCGATCTTTATAGATATCCTGGTAATATGCCCCAAACAGCGTCTCTCCATCTGCTCTGCCCTTCTGTTTTGCCATGGTCAGACTGTACCAACTTTTATCCCTCTTGTGAACCTTTCCCTCTTATGATATGCTCAGCCATGGCGTATATAACTGCATTTCTCGAAGGCATTATCAGTTTCATCAGTCCCTGTATTCTTCCCATCCTCCCGCTGTACTTCTCGTACCTAGCCGGTGGTGTGGCAGAGCAGGATCAGGAAAAGAATCTGCTGGTGAAAAACAGCATAGCATTCGTCGTTGGATTCACCATCCTCTTTGTAGCCCTTGGGGCTGCCTCAACCACCATAGGGCAGTTCCTGCAAAGTCACTTGGACATGCTCAACCGTATCGGTGGTGTCCTGGTCATCCTCTTTGCCTTGAACAACTTGGGATTCGTCCTGATACCCGCATTGAACAACAACCACAAGTTCCAAATGAAAGGCTTGCAGAACATGAATGTTCCCAAGTCGATGCTCTTTGGCTTGGTCTTTGCCTTGGGCTGGACTCCCTGTGTAGGCCCCCTACTCGGTAGTGCCCTGATGATGGCGGCAAATGCTGAAATGGTATCAAAGGGTATGCTGACCCTTTTATTCTATGCCATGGGCCTTGGCATTCCATTCTTGCTCTCGGCAATCTTGCTCGAGCAGCTTGAAAGTGTCTTTGCAGCAATTAAGAAACATTCGAAGCTTATCACGATAATCAGCGGATTCTTCCTTCTGGCCTTCGGCATTGTCTTGACCTTGGGATTCAATCCGGCCGCACTATTTCTTTAGGAGTTTTTCATGAAAAAAAATACCCGTACCCTGATGATTACCCTGATTTCATTCATCGTAATCATTGTCGTCGCCTCAGTTGCATACAATGCACTCAAGGAGAGCAGCGCTCCATCTGTCTCACTCACCCCGAATCTTACGAATATTCCCACTGCTGCAGAAAAAACTGTTGCCGTTGCACCATCAATTGATGCAGTAGAAGAACCAGCTGTGGCCACAACAAGTTCTGCAGTTGATGAGCCGGTAGCAACTCCTCCTGAGGCAACAGCTGACGAAGAGGCCGATGCCCCTGAAACGGAAGCTGCTGCAGATGCTCCTGCTGAGGAAGCACCAAAGATGCCTGATATTCCTCTC
>NZ_JBFXGH010000066.1:0-11619 GCF_050178175.1 Sphaerochaeta sp. | reverse complement strand
GATCACCTCGGTCAATCGGCTTCCGATCAACAGTCTGCCCCCGTCTTTTTCAACCGTAGAAGATGCATTGCATTGGGCGAAAGAAGGGCCTGAAGGGTGGGACCAGGGGGAATCCCCTTACCAGGTAAGGCTGAATGGGACTTGGTCTTTCAGGTATTATGAGACCCCCCTCCAGGTGGAGGGCGAGGTTGTCAAGAAGGATTGTGATCTTGACTTCGATCCCATCAGGGTCCCCGGTGCGTGGAGTGTGCAAGGATGGGACAAGCCACACTATACCAATGTGATCATGCCATTCAGGAACACCCCTCCATTTCCTCCAGAGCAAAATCCTACCGGGGTGTACAGGAAACAGTTCATCATCGACGACGAATGGATGAATAGAAAGACGATTCTCAAGGTTGGTAGTGCTGAGAGCTATCTGGAAGTGTATCTCAATGGCTCATTCGTTGGAATGAGCAAGGATTCCAGGCTCCCTGCGTCCTTTGACCTTACCCCTGTGCTGGAGAAAGGGGAGAATACCCTTGTCCTGATCGTGGTTCGCTATAGTGATGCCTCCTATGTGGAAGACCAGGACCAATGGTGGTTTGGCGGCATCCACCGCACAGTTTCCCTGATCAGTGAGGGAAGCAACGCCCTGCAGGACGTGAAAGTTACACCCACCCTGAATGATACTTTTTCAAAAGCCCACATCCACATCAAAGCACCCTATGCTGGTGGGGACGGGCAGGTGATGCTTATAAGTCTCTATGACCCGGATGGGGCCTTGATCATCTCTCGCCATGTAACGGGTAGCACAGGATCCTATGAGACCACCTTTGAGGTGGATCATCCCCAATTGTGGAGCAGTGAGAAGCCGCTGCTCTACTGCCTCAGTTTTTCCTTGGATGCAGAGCGAGAGCATCGCTCTTGCATGGTAGGGCTGAGAAAGGTGGAAATCGCACGCAGGGCTCTCCTGATAAACGGGAAGCGGGTCTTGATCAAGGGAGTGAACCGGCACGAGCATGATGAGCGGTCGGCAAAGACATTGAGCACAAGCAGCATGGTACGGGATATCAAGCTGATGAAACAGTATAACTTCAATGCAGTGAGAACCTGTCACTACCCGGATGATGAGATCTGGTACGCGCTTTGTGATAAATACGGCTTGTATGTCATGGATGAAGCGAATATCGAGACCCACGCAAACTACGACAGTATCTGTCGTGACGAAGCATGGGCATCCTGCTTTCTGGAGCGGGTGCAGCGGATGGTCCGCCGTGACTACAACCATCCCTCAGTCATTATCTGGTCCCTCGGGAATGAGAGTGGACATGGCAACAACCATGATGCATGTGCTGGATGGATACGGTACTACGACAAGAACCGTCCCATTCACTATGAAGGAGCAAACCGCGACGAATGGGGGCAGGGACCACATTCCCTTTCCAGCTTGAAGCGGGGAAGGTTTACCACCGACATCATAGCCCCGATGTATCCCCCCATCTCCCTGATCGAGGAATGGGACCATACCACTGAGCCTGACAAGGATGACCGTCCCCTGATCATGTGTGAATACAGCCATGCAATGGGAAACTCCAATGGAAGCCTGGGTGACTACTGGAGGGTTATCAAGAAAAGTCGTGGGATACAGGGCGGATTCATCTGGGATTGGGTCGACCAAGGTATTCTGGTGAACGAAGAAGGAGCCCCCGTTGGTTTCTCCTCTCAGGGCTATAGGAACAAGGATGGAATAAAAGCATGGCGCTACGGTGGGGATTTTGGTGATCAACCCACTGATTACGATTTCTGCCTCAACGGCCTGTTGTTTCCCGACCGTACGGTCAAGCCCGTGATGGCTGAATGTCTCAAGGTGCAGCAGTCCATCCAAATCACCAGCGATCATCCAGCGAATGGGGAATTCACCCTTGTCAACGAGCAGGATTTTACCGGCACAGAGCATCTTTCCATCCGTTATCGCCTGGTCAGTGAGGCTGACCCCAAGGTGGTGGAGGGGACGCTCTCCCTTCCTGCTGTGGGCCCCGGTTGCAGTCAGGAGTTTACAGTCCCTGAGTTGTTGGGTGAAGAAGTGCGCTCCATGATGCGCTATGGAGAGACCTTCTTGCTCTTTGAAATCTTCCTCAAGGAAAATACCGCATATGCAGATGCCGGGCATGTAGTGGCTTGGCAACAGTTCAAGCTCTGTGAGGCTCCCAAAAAGGCTTTCCCGATTCCCGAGGCTTCCTTGGCAAGAACCAAGGAGGGTTCATATCTGGTGGAGACGGAGGCTTACCGAGCGAAAATCGGGGAGGATGGCCTTTTGCATAGTCTTGCCTTTGCCGGTCAGAAAGAGCTGCTTGCGAGTCCCCTCAGGGTGAACCTGTTCCGCTGTCCAACCGAGAATGACGGTATCAAGACACTGCAGTCCAATACCGGTGAGCCGGCGTATGACTTCTACCCCGACAACAAGGCCTTCGGCCCTTGGTTCAAGCATAAGCTGAACCAGGTGGGCATGGTCTTGGAGGACATCCATCAGGAGGAAGGGCAACTCTGCACGCAACATCGCTTGGAGAACCCGGACAAGGAGAGCTTTGGCACCTTCATCCAGCACTGGGTCTTCTCTTCGGACAAGCTGTACTATCAGTGTACCTTCGACCTGAATGACACTGTGGAGGAATACCCAAGGGTGGGACTTGCCTGTGATCTTGAGCGGCGATGGTCTGCATGCCGTTATTTCGGCTTGGGTCCACATGAGAACTACCCCGACCGAAAGGATGGGGCGATCATGGGAGAGTACCACGCAACAGTAGACGAGCTCTTTGTTCCTTACATCGTTCCCCAGGATCATGGGGAGCATACAGCTCTCAGGCGCCTGGACCTCTATGATGGCAACACGGGGAGCGTTCAGTTCAGTAGCGATACTCCCTTTTCCTTTGCCTTTCACAGGTATACGACTGATGAGTTATGGAAAAAGCTTCATGCGGACAAGCTGGAGCAGAGCAAATTGCATCATCTGTATCTGGATGCAGCGGTAAGGGGGGTAGGGACAGCAACCTGCGGTCCTGATACACTTCCGCAGTATCGCATTCCCAGTGGTGTCTACCGCCTCTCATTCACCCTCAGCAGCAGTCGCTGAGTGTCTGGTTTCCCCTGGTCATACGGGTGTGTGTCCGGGGGAGTTTCGACAAATCCTTACCAAAACACTTGACAAATATATAAAGGGTAGGTACTATCGAGATATAAGTTTTGAAAAATTAAATAGCAAGCGATATAAATAGGAGGCTCCAATGAACGTATATGATTACTCAGTACAAGACCGGGAAGGAAAACAGGTAGACCTTTCCGAGTATAAAGGCAAGGTACTCCTGATTGTGAACACCGCCACCCAGTGTGGTTTTACCCCTCAGTACACTGAGTTGGAGAAGCTCTATGAAACCTATCAGGGGAAGGGTTTTGAAATCCTGGACTTTCCCTGCAACCAGTTCGATGGACAAGCTCCCGAGGCTATCGAGGAGATCCACGAAATCTGCAAGCTCAAGTATGGAACCAAATTCCCTCAGTTCGGAAAGGTGGAGGTCAACGGAGAAGAGGCTCTTCCCTTGTACAAGTACCTGAAGAGCAAGAAGGGATTTGCAGGGTTCGACATGAGCCACAGGATTGGCCCTGTTCTTGATGGTAAATTGCGTGAGGTTGACCCCGAGTATGAGAAGGATCCGTCGATCAAATGGAACTTTACCAAGTTCCTCATCGACAGAAGTGGGGAAGTGGTTGCCCGCTTTGAGCCGACTCATGATCTTGGCGAAGTTGCCGCATCCGTCGAGAAACTATTGTAAATCTCCAAAATAACAGTATTACCCTTTGCTGGCGTTGTCCTCCGTTGTGTGGGCAACGTCTTTTTTGGTATTGGGTGGCCCTTTATGGTATGATTGTTCCATTGAAGGAGCAACGTACATGGACTTAGAACTCTCATTGGCTTGCAGTATTGGCCAGCACTTGATGTGTGGCCTGCCTGGCTACACCTTGGACGATGCGTTTAGGGAAGCTGTAAGGAAGTACAAGATTTCCAATGTCATCCTGTTTTCCAGGAATATCAGGGACAAGGAGCAACTGTTCTCACTCTGTGCCGATATACAGGAGTTGGTGCAAACAGAGTGTGGTGTCCCAGCCCTGATCGGTATCGACCAGGAGGGAGGGATGGTCAGCCGTCTCTCCAGTGATTGTACGATAGTACCTTCTGCCATGGCTATTGGGGCTACAGGAGATGAGCGTTGTGCCTTGCGGGCAGGCATCATCACAGGACGGGAGCTCTCGGCCTTGGGCGTCAACGTGGACTTTGCTCCATCCCTGGATATGAACAGCAATCCACGTAACCCTGTCATAGGGGTACGCAGTTATGGTGATGATCCCGATGTGGTTTCGCGGTTTGCCCGATCCATGGTTGAAGGTCTCCAGAGCCAGGGGGTGATGGCTGTAGGGAAACACTTTCCCGGGCATGGTGATACACACCAGGACTCCCATCTGGTACTTCCTGCTGTAGGTGGTGAACTTTCAGACCTCCAGAACCACATCCTGCCCTTCAGTGAGGCCGTGAGGGGAGGAATCCAAGGGATCATGAGCAGTCATATCCTGTTCCCCGATATCGAGAAAGAAAATGTTCCAGCAACCATGAGCTCCTTCTTCATGACCGAATTGCTCAAGGATACCTTGGGTTTCAAGGGTCTGGTGTTCAGTGACTGCATGGAGATGCATGCAATTGCAAAGCATTCAGGGACTGTTGACGGAACGGTCTCTGCAATCAAGGCAGGCGTGGATGTGGTTTTGATCAGCCACACAATAAGTCTCGGTATCGCAGCAGCAGAAGCCATTGCCACGGCCCTGGAAGAGGGAAGCCTCTCACGCGAAGTATTCGATGCCTCAACAGAGAAGATCCTACTTGCCAAGCAGATGCTTCTTGAAGCAGAGAGAAAGCCTATATCAGTAGTAGGTAGTGCTCTGCACACCCGGGAGAATCAGAGGCTCTACGCTCAGGGCCTTACCGTGGTACAGGATGTACCCTTTGCACTGGGAGACAATCCCTTTTTCGTTGGAGTCCCTTGTTTTCAGGCAACAGTAGTCTCCAGTGAGGAACATGATGTGGTATTCGCCCCTGATATGGCCCGCCTTGTAGGGGGTACCTCGCTCGTGGTCAGTGAGAATCCTGATGAGAGAGAAATCCAAAAGGTGCTTTCCAAAGCAAGAGGCTGCTCATCTGTAGTGGTAGGAACCTACAACGGCCATCAGTATCCAGGGCAGATAGCTCTTGCCAATGCACTGGCAAAGGATCACCCGGTCCTTACTGTTGCCCTTCGCAATCCCTACGATCTTGCCGAGCTGGATGTACGTATCAGGAGCATTGCTGCGTATGCGTATAATCGGGATACGATACTTGCACTGGCTCGGTTGCTAAAAAAGGAAATTACGGCAACGGGGATTCTGCCTGTGCATTTGGTTAGGACCTAAGAGATTTCTGTGTGGTCTCCCGGACAATGAGTTCAGTGTCCATATACATGCTCCGAATGGGTATCTGCTCAGCATTGATACGCTTGATGAGCATCTCGCAGCTGAGCGATCCCAACTGGAACTTTGGTTGGTTTACCGTGGTGATGGAGGGAGTGCACAGGGAAGAAAGGCCGATATTGTCGAAACCCACAATGGCGATATCCCCAGGTACCCGAAGTGCTGCACGTCTGGATGCCTTGATGGCTGCAGCTGCGTAGACATCACTGGAAGCAAAGAAAGCATCAGGCCGCTGTTCACTGTTCAATAGTTGTGTTGCTGCTGAGACGGCCATGTCATAATCAATTTCCTGCATCTGTATGATGATGTCCGGATCCTTATGGAGGTTGGCCTGTTCCAAAGCTTGTAGGTATCCCTTGAGCCGGTCCCGGGAATATTTATATTCGAGAGGGCCATTGATGAAAGCAATCCTATTCTTGCCCAAAGAAATCAGATACTCAACTGCATTTCTTGCAGCTGAGACATCATCTATCGTGACAAAGGGGATATCAAGTCCGTCGATACACTCACAACATTGGACTAGCGGAAGAATGGTGTTGAGACGGAGTAAGGTTGAGCGCGCAATACAGTTTGTAGTGATCAGTCCAGCCGCATTTGTTTTTTTCAGGAGTGCAGTGAAAGAGTCCAATGATCGTTCGTCGATAGGATCCTCATTGATCAACAAGTTATAACCGTTTCTCTGTGCAGCAGCTTTCGCCCCTTGGATTATCATGCTGTAAAAAGGGTTGTCCAAGCTTGGGATATTGAAAATGATCAAGTCATTGGTTCTTGATGTATTTGCTTCCAGTGCTGATGTATCATACCCAAGCGATTTCATGGCCTCGATGACTTTCTTTCTTGTGTCATCCTTGACGTTTGAGCTGTTGTTGATGACCCGGCTGATGGTGGCAATGGAGATTCCCGAACGATCAGCGATTGCTGAGTATGTAACCTTTTTCTGTGAATCTGTCATGTGTTCCTCTCTAGAGTCACTATAAGGCTCCTTTTTTCAATGAGCAAGTAAATCTTCGAACAAATATGAAAAATTTTACATAAATTGAAACAGAATTACATTAAAATAGGCAGATATTAGCCAAATTCTAATAAATCGCTAAAAATTACGAAAAAAGTTGACACATTTTCAGAAAGATTTATACTTATCATAATGGATTCAATCGCATAGGAGGTTCGTGATGAAAAAGATTCTAGTTTTGCTTCTGGTGTTGTTGGTTACTACCGGCATGGTTTTCGCCCAAGGTGCCAAGGAAGGGGAAAAAAAGCAACTGATGGGAGTTGTAACTCCAAGTGCTGACCATGGATTCACCGCAGAGTCAATCCAGCATTGTGAGGCACAGGTAAAAGCTCTCTCTGCAGAGTATGGATTTGATTATCGGTTCATGACAGCTGCTGAGAGCAGTGAACAGAGTAATGCTGTGGAGACTATTCTCGGTATGAACCCTGATGTCATTGTCCTCTGGCCGGTTAATGGTGATGAACTGAGAAGTGTTGCCCAGAGTGTCATGGATGCAGGTGTTCCCTTGATCGTGTATGATCGCTTCATTCAAGGAATTACCCCTGATGCTGAAATCAGTGGTGATAATGTTGCTATCGGAGAAGGTGCTGGTCGCTATTTCAATGAATATTTCAAGGAAGATCTGGCAAAGGGCCAGGTGAATTACCTCGAGTTCAAGGGAGATAGTTCCTCAGTTCCCATGGAGAGAACCAATGGATTCCTTTCGACGGCCAGTCCAAAGTTCAATCTTGTACAGTCCTTTGTAACCAATTGGAGTCAGCAGACTGCCATGGAACAGATGGAAAACTTCCTCAATACCAAGAGCAAGGCAGAAATTGAATCCATCAAGGCAATCTGGACCCACGATGATGAAATAGTCTTTGGTATCGTCGAGGCACTGAAGAACTATCATGGAGACGCAGATATCAACATCCGTCTAATCAATGGTGTCTCTGCTGGCGAGGGCTTCATGAACCTGTTCGAGAATTCAGGTCTTGAAGGTATCGACTTCATGACCTACACCTTTTCACCTTCGATGGTCCGTGATGCAATCGACCTTGGTTTGAAGGTATTGCAAGGCGAATCTCTTGAGAAGACCTATAAGATACCCACTGAGATGATTGATAAGTCAAACTACAAGAAGTACATGGAAAGTGACTTGTACAAGGTCCGCTATAGCCTGTAACGGTAGGTTGTTCTAAACCTCATGCCCTCTGGAGACAGATATTACTGTCTCCTCTGGGCATCATTTGTATAAGGGAGAAGGATACATATGATTCTGGAAATGAAGCATATATCCAAATCATTCGGAGCTGTACAAGCTGTGAAGGATGTCTCATTCTCGGTAGGGAAGGGGGAGATTCACGGGTTGCTCGGTGAAAATGGTGCTGGAAAGACTACGTTGATGAACATCCTGGCAGGTACCTTTCCTCCGGATATCGGGACGATAGAGATAGATGGGAATGTGGTAGGATCCATGACCCCACGAAAAGCAATGGAGCTGAGAATTCGGTTCATCCATCAGGAATTGAATCTTTGCAACGATCTTACGGTATTCCAGAATATGTTCCTTGGATACGAATATAGCAAGCCTGGTTGGAGGGTAGACAAGAAAAAGGAACTCGAGCACGCCCAAAAGGTCCTTGACTCCATGAACAGCGGCATCAAAGCTGATTTGCTTGTCGCAGATCTTGATACTGCCCAGAAGCAGATGGTCGAAATTGCTCGTGCACTGTTGTTTTCCAGTGAATTGATTATCATGGACGAGCCAACTACGGCATTGAATAACCGTGAAATCGAGAAGCTGTTTACCATCATGAGGGCACTCAAGGATGAAGGGGTTTCCTTCATCTATATCTCCCACAAGATGCCGGAGATATTCAGTATCTGTGATACATACACGGTGCTGCGTGACGGGTCATTCATTAAAACCGGCGCCATTAAGGATATTGATGAACATCAGGCTACTGAATTATTGATTGGAAAGAGGTTCGTCCAGGCGCATATCAAGGACGCCATCCCGGCAAACATCAGCGATGATGTAGTGTTGAATGCGAGAAATCTATCTGGAAAGAGTTTTTTTGATATCTCCTTTTCCGTGCACCGGGGAGAGATCCTGGTAATCACTGGGTTGCAAGGATCTGGTACTGATGAATTGGCAACGGCACTTTTTGGTGCCACAGGCTTGGATCACGGTAGTATTGATGGACCAAATGGTCCACTCGATATGAAGGATATCAAGAAGGTTATGCAAAGTGGGATCGGTATGATCCCCAGAAATCGGAAAGAGCGGGGAATTCTTCCCGATCTTACGATTCGCTACAACAACTCCTTGGCATATTTTGTAGCAAAGCATACCCATTTGCTCGTCAATAAAAAGGAAGAGTCGGATCGCTTCAAGCGAAGCCAGAAACAGATGGGGATCAAGGTGGGCAGTGACCTTGACCCGATTACCAGTCTTTCTGGTGGAAACCAGCAGAAAGTCATTCTCAGCAGGTGGTTGCAGCTCGATGCAGACCTGTACATCATGGATAATCCGACACAAGGAATAGATGTCGGTGCAAAATTTTCTATTTACAAGATCATTGCTGAATTGGCAGCGCAGGGTAAAGGGGTGATTGTATTTACCAGTGAATATCCTGAGATACATCAACTTTCAGATAGGTGTATGGTCTTGTATAAAGGTCGTTGCAGTGCCGTGCTGGAACGTGAAGATATCAGTGAAGTGGGGATTATGGAATATTCAACAGGAACAAGAAGGGAGGCACTCAAGTGAAAGGTGTAACACTGTCTAGGGAGCAGGTACGGGAAACTTGGAGAAATATTACTGGCAACTACAGCCATTGGCTGAGTTTTGTGTTGTTGCTTCTGGTGGCAATTATGGTAAGTCCTTCTTTCCTGACATGGAACAACATCACCAATCAGTTTATACAGGGTTCCATTGTAGGTATATGTGCAATGGGAATGAGCTTGATCATCTCGGCGGGTATGATTGACCTGTCAGTAGGGTCCTCGGTTGCATTGATCAGCGGTTTTGGTGTATTGGTGCTCAACTCAACCAAATCGATTACCCTGACTCTTTTGTTCTGTCTCGGTGCTGGGGTGATTGTTGGTCTCATCAATGGATTGTTGGTTACGAAGGGCAAAATTGCCCCTTTCATTGTTACTCTGGCTACGATGAGTGCATGGAGGTCGGTGATCAATCAGATGGGCCAAGGAGGTCCTTTTACTGTCGACAATTCGATGTATGCTTCTTTCAGGAATATTGCAGCAGGTAGATTTCTTGGTATTCCTCATTTGATGCTTTTCCTGATCGGTATAACGTTGCTCACCGGTTTTATCATGTCCAAGACCAAGTTTGGCACCTATATCTACGCGGTAGGATCAAATCAACAGGCTGCTCGTCTGAGTGGTATCAATGTGAATCGTGTAAAGACCTTGATATTCACCTACGCAGGAACGCTCTATGGCTTGGCTGCCTTTTTGCTTGCTAGCAGATTGACCTCAATTCAAGCAGCAAGTGCGGGAATGGGCTATGAGATGGATGCAATTGCTGCCGTTGCTATTGGTGGTACCAGCATGGACGGTGGAAAAGGGAAAATCATCGGGACATTTCTTGGTGTACTGATGTTGAGGATCATCAATACCGTGTTGATCATGGCCAATGTTCCTCCGTTCCTCAATGGATTGGTAACGGGTGTCATCATCATCGTGGCGGTATTGGCACAGAGCAACAAGAAAGGCAAATAAGGAGAAACTATGCAAATCGGTATAATTGGCGCTGGAGGTATGGCTGCGTATCATGCAAAGGGTTTTTCCCTAGCTGGGGCAGAAGTTGTAGGGATCGCTGATCCTGATGTGCGACGCGCAGAGGCGTTTGCTGCTATGCACGGTATTGCGGCAACCTATCGGACAATGAAAGAGATGAAAGCGCAGCATCCGGACCTAGATGCAGTGTCCATCGTTACTCCCAATAAATTTCATGCTCCATTGACGATTGAAGCTCTTCAGATGGGGTTGCACGTATATTGCGAAAAGCCTCCTGCAAGAAACGCTTCAGAGATGCAGGCAATGTATGACGCCGCGAAGCGTTCAGGAAAACTACTCATGTTTGGTTTTAACAATCGTCTGCGGCCAGAGAGCAAAGCAATGGCTTCCTATATCAGGCAGGGCGAGGTAGGCACAATCAATTCAGCCCAGGCTACATGGATACGAAGAGCAGGAATTCCTGGTTTTGGTGGTTGGTTTACTGACAAGGAACTCTCAGGAGGAGGTCCTGTCATCGACCTGCTGCACATGATTGATCTTGCGCTCTATTTCATGGGGTATCCTGAACCCAAATGTGTATTGGCTTCGACATTCCATGATTTCATGGGAAACGCATCTTTCAAGGGACCCTGGGGCATCGCCGATGGGATGGGCAAGATGGATGTTGAAACAGCTTGCCACGCGATGGTGACTTTCAAGAGTGGCCAGTGCTTGACCATTCGTAACTCCTGGGCCGAGATGAATGAGCGGGAAGTGGTAAGCGTCACATTCCAGGGAACAAAAGCAGGTGGGAAGGTTGAGCGTCTCTTTGGAATTGACGGGGTGGATGAAACCAGCGTTGATTCTGCTGTCCTGTATACAGAGGAATACGGCAGGCAGGTGAACCGGAACATCATCACCGAAAAAGATGAGACGATGGGGCGAATTGCTAATGCGATGAATTTTGTGCAATGCCTGGAGGATGGCATTGAGCCGGTCAACACCCCAGAAGAGGCTCTGATACTGATGCGTATCACTGATGCAATCTACAAGAGCAGTGAAACAGGTTCAAGTGTACTGGTATAGGTAGGAGAAAGAATATGAAACGTTTGGTAACCTTGGCTTCAGGCCAGTTTGGAGATGTGGCTCTCGATTCCCTGTGTGCACTGGCGAAGGAGATGGGCTATGAAGGGATTGAGCTCGCCACTCATGCACATTTTAATGTTCGGAAGGCACTGCAAGAACCCGGATATATTAAGGATGTGAAAAAGACCCTTGATAATTATGGGCTGCAGTGTCAAGCAATCAGTGCACATCTGACCGGACAATGCGTGTGTGATGTCTGGGAT
>NZ_JBFXGH010000065.1:0-11647 GCF_050178175.1 Sphaerochaeta sp. | reverse complement strand
GAGAGGAACTCCTCGAATCCATTCTCCTTGCCCGTTGGTTCATACTCCACCAAGGGGTAGTGCTCCAGGACATAATCAATATCCTTATCCCCTCGTCCTGAGAGGTTTACCAGAATTATCTCATCCTTCTTCATGGTCTTCGCAAGCTTGATGGCGTGAGCTACTGCATGACTCGATTCCAAGGCTGGGATGATGCCTTCCATTCTGCTCAGTCCATAGAAAGCCTCGACAGCCTCATGGTCGGTTGCACTGTCATAGTTTACTCTACCAATGGTTTTCAGGTAGCTGTGCTGCGGACCAACACCAGGATAATCCAAACCACTGGCAATGGAGTAAACAGGAAGTGGTTCCCCGCTCTCATCCTGCAACAATAAACTCTTGAATCCGTGAAGGATGCCTACAGAACCTTTTGTGATGGTAGCTGCATGGTCCGGGGTGTCCAGTCCCTTTCCCGCTGGTTCAACTCCGTAGAGCGCAACCCCTGTGTCGTCAAGGAAGGCACTGAAAATACCCATGGCATTCGAGCCTCCACCTACACAAGCAACTACAGCTTCAGGAAGACGGCCGGCCAACTCTTGGATCTGCGCCTTTGCCTCGATTCCCACCACACTCTGGAAATCCCTGACCATCATGGGGAAGGGGTGGGGGCCAACCACAGAGCCTATGCAGTAGATCTGCGTATCGGGGTCTTCCAGATATGCTTCAAAAGCTGCATCCACTGCATCCTTGAGTGTTTTTGTTCCTCTGGTGACTTCGATAACCTGGGCACCCAGAATCTTCATCCTGCTTACATTGGGAGCCTCTTTCTTGATGTCTACCTCTCCCATGTAGATATCACACTCAAGTCCAAGCAAGGCAGCCGCAGTTGCAAGGGCAACTCCGTGTTGTCCTGCACCCGTTTCAGCGATGACCTTCTTCTTGCCCAGTTTCTTGGCAAGCAACACTTCTCCGATACAGTGGTTGATCTTGTGTGCTCCGGTATGGTTCAAGTCTTCACGTTTTAAGTAAATCTGTGCTCCACCAATCGCTTCGCTCAGACGTTTTGCATGATAGACAGGACTGGGTCGACCTATATAGTGTCTCTGAAGAGAACTGAGTTCTTCAAGGAATGCTGGGTCTTGCACGATTTCCTCATATGCCTTGGTTACCTCATCCATGACTGTTTGCAGCTGGGGAGGTATATAGGACCCGCCAAATTCTCCGAAACGACCATCTGAGTCGGGTAGGTTGGTTGTGTTTATCTCTTTGGTAAGCATGTTCTGCATTGGATATCTCCTTGTATTGAATGTGATGTTACTATAAGCAGAAACAATCTGTCAACACATAATAGATAAGTTTCCCCAAAAAGAATCATCGGAAAAAAAAATAACCCACAGAGTCATACCCTGTGGGCCTGTATGTGATAGCACTTAGGCTTAGAGGCCGAGAGCCTTCTTTACAGCACTTGCGTCACGGACGCCAATTGCCTTGTTCACAACTTTGCCGTCTTTGTAGAAGAGCAAGGTGGGAATGGATTGTACGCCAAAGGTCATGGCAAGTTCGCCTTCTTCATCAACATTAACCTTGATGACTTTCATTTTCCCATTCATTTCCTTATCGAGTTGCTCGAGGATTGGGCCCTGCATGCGGCAAGGACCGCACCATGGTGCCCAAAAATCAACCACGACGGGTACATCGCTCTTCAAAACTTCAGCTTCATATGTGCTCTTTGTTACATTTTTAACCATCTTAAACTCCTATTCTGTACGGTTACAACGTTTTGTGTTTTTGTATTGTACAGGTAACATACTACAATTATTTGCTAGCGGCAACTACCCTGGAGAACTTTTTCATGCATCCAGGTATCGATTTACATTGTGACACCATCTATGCACGCGCGGCGGGAGAGTAACATGGTTCTCTCAGCGAGGATGATGGATAAACTGATGTAAGGTGGATGGAGATGGCAGGGAGCATTGCCACGGTTTTTGCCCTCCATGTCCCCTGGTGCAGGGTATTTCTCCCGGGCAGATGGTAGTGTGGATGATGGCCGTTTCCTTTGATCTGGAACAGGGGAAATGATCCAGCCCTTCCCACCCACATGTGTGGAAGGCTGAAACCATTCTGATACCATGTGATTGCAGAGATGGAACGCCATACCATCCTGGTTGTTGTTTCGCATCTTGATGAAGATGGTTTCTCTGATGCAGCGAAGGTAGCTGGAAGACCTTTCATCACGAGTCATCCCCACTGTAGGGCGATTGCCAACCTTGGCAGGAATCCCAGTGATGCAATGATTCGGAAGATTGGGAACACAGCGCTTGGGGACCATGGTGAGGCATGCCTGTCATCCCCTACAAGTTGGGGGTTACCGGTATTTGCCGTGGGGACTGACTTTGATGGGAATTACGGGATATTGGAGATTGATCACTATAGTGAAATGGACAGACTTTGGGATGCACTTGCCTGAGAGCCTTGAGTCGTGTTTTGTCCTCATCACTGACCAAGCGTGATTCAATGCACTTCTGGATGGCTTTTTTCCTTATCTCCTCAACAAGAATCCCTGGTTGCAGGTAGGGAAGGGTTTTTTCCTTCTCCTTGCAGTATGCGGTTGCATAAGCCCAAGCGAGTGCCATCATTACGTAGTAGTGATCGCTCTCAACACGAGAGAGGTTCTTTAAGACTTCTTCAATGGTGGCTGGTTCAAGGTAGAAGATCATCAGGGTGACAACACCCAGACGCTTGTCATAGGGATATTCCTTTTCCAGTAATGCATTGAAATAAGGGTAGTAGATATCCCTGTTCTTCCGAATCCATTTCATCTCAGATGCGAGGCAGTCATTGGTGGCCCAGCTATTGTTGAAGAGTAACAGTGCAGGCAAATAGGCAAGCCGCTCTTGTTCTGTTAGCGATAACAGGCCAAAGAGCTTGAAGAGGATAATGGTCTCTTCATAGGAGAGGGAGGTACTGCGGATCAGTTCCGTAAAAAGATGTATACCCTGCTTTGAGGCAATGTGCTTTGCCAGCCTCTGTAGTGCTGGTGCCCTGACTCCATACACCTCTCCATTTGAGACCTGCAGTTTCAGCTGGAATGAGCGATAAGAAGGCTCAGCAAGTTCGTTGAGCCTCCGTATCAATGCTGCTCGGTTCATAGTCCCATCTGCTTGGTGAATCGCATCAGGTTGTCGATGGTCTTCTCCATATCCCTAGGAGCACGGTCCTTGGCCTTCTTGAACTCAACAGCGACCCTATTGATCGAGAAGATGCCGGTGACTCCCTCGTCATAGGCTCCTTCCACGTCATCCCCGATATCCCCAACGATAGCGAGTACCGGTACCTTGGCTTTCTTGGCACGCCTGGATACCCCGATAACCACCTTGCCCCTGAGTGACTGGCCATCGATCTTTCCTTCACCGGTAAGGACAAGGTCGGCTTCCTTGAGCAGGGAGTCGAAGTTGACGGTATCCAGTACGGTCTCGATTCCCATCTGCAGGGTAGAGGAGAAGAAGGCAGCCATGCCGCCACCCATGCCTCCTGCTGCTCCACTGCCGGGGATTGCCTGTACATCGATACCCAGATCCTTCAGGATTACTCCAGCGAGACTTTTAAGGTTGGAATCCAGTACTTTTACCATCTCAGGATCTGCACCTTTCTGTGGTCCAAAAATATAGGCTGCACCGTTTGTTCCGTGGAACGGATTGTCAATGTCACACATCGTGGTGATGGTAACCTGCTTGAGTGCTGGATCGAGCCTTGAGGTGTCAATGGATGCAACCTGGTCCATGGTTCCACCGGTGGGAACAAATGCATTGCCATCCTTATTCTTGAATACAACGCCACAAGCTGCTGCAGCACCGCATCCGCCATCGTTGGTGGAGCTGCCTCCGAGTCCTACGATGATGTGCTTGCATCCGTTTTTAGCAGCATCAAGCATCAGCTGTCCAACGCCATAGGTTGTGGTCTTGTCCGGGCGGAGTTCATCGCCCACCAGGGGAAGCCCTGCGCAGGAAGCCATCTCGATGACAGCAGTATCGCCCTTGATGATACCATAGAAACTTTCCATGAGTTGCCCAAAGGGTCCTTGCACAGTTACGATACGTTTCTCCCCACCGAGGGCTTGAAGAAAGGCATCTACGCTCCCTTCTCCTCCGTCTGCGACCGGGATACTGGTGACTTTTGCATCGCTGTAGTGGCGCTTGATAGCTCTCTCCATGATAGAACAAATCTGTTCAGAACTCATGGTTCCCTTGAAGGAATCGGGGATCAAGAGGATGTTTTTCATCTGAGGCTCCTTTCACATATCGGGTATAAACCCGGTTTCTGCAATATTACGGAATCTGTGGAAAAAAATCCACCCACATGTCAGACAAGCTATGGTTTTTTCTATCAACGCTTCCAGAAATGCTTTGAAAACAGGACGAAAACGGTAAACAGTTCAAGACGGCCTACCAGCATCAGGAAGGAACACACCCATTTCAGGGCTGAGGGAAGAAAGGCAAAGTTACCTGTGGGACCGACCTCCCCAAACCCAATCCCGATGTTGCCTAGGCAGAGAAAAGAGGCGGCAACACTGGAAAAGGGGTCAAGACCGCTCAAGGATATCAGTACCGCTCCAATGACTCCGGTAAAAATGTAGACACCAAAAAAGGTTGCAATGGATTTCATCAAATCTTCAGGTATGGGGGTTCGTCCGACCCTGACTTGGAAAATTCCTTTTGGGTGGATTCTCTGTTTGATGTGGGCTCTCCCCATCTTGAAGAGTGTGGCAATCCTGACCACCTTGACACCACCTCCTGCTGATCCTGCAGAACCTCCGATGAAGAAGAGCAGGAAGAAAAGCATCTGGGGAAAGGCAGGCCAGAGGACATAGTCGGTGGTAGCAAATCCTGTGGTGGTGAGTATGGATGCAGTAAGGAATGCACTGTATCGGAAAGACTCACCGAAGGAACCATAGGTATTTGAAAATGTGAGATGCCAAGCGGTAAGCAATGCAACCACTGCCCAGATACCAAGATAGAAGCGAAGCTCACCATCCCTCAGAACAGATCTCCACCTTCCACTGATCGCTTTGTAATAAAGCGCAAAGTTTGCTCCAGCAATAAGCATGAAAATGGTTACCACGATATCGACATAGAGGCTGGAGAATGTCCCGATTGAAGCATTCTTTACACAGAATCCGGCAGCGGACATTGTCGAAAAGGTAACGGTTACCGCGTCATAGAGGGTTAGTCCCCCCATGAGAAGCAAGATTGTTTCGAGAACAGAGAAACCGATATAGATCGACCAGAGAATGAGGGCAGTATTCTTGATCTTGGGAGTAAGCTTGTCCTTCGTTGGACCAACGGTTTCCGCTCCAACGAGCAACGCTCCACTGACACCAAGGGCCGGCAACAGGGCCACGAAGAGTACTACGATTCCCATACCCCCCAACCAGTTGGTTTGTGAACGCCAGAACAGGATTGATTTGGGTAGGCTCTCAATTTCCGGCAGTACCGTGGCTCCTGTGGTAGTGAATCCACTCATGATCTCAAAGTAGGCGCTGGGATAGTCTACATAGGCTCCACTGGCGACCAATGGGATGGCTGAGAATGCAGTTGCGATGACCCACGTCAGGGTTACCACGAGGTACCCATCACGAGCGAGCATCTGCTTATCCTGTGACTTTCCGGTGCTGATAAGGATGGTAGTGCAGAACACAGCTATGGCAGCATATGCTGCCAAAAATCCCATGATGGCATCCGTTTCCTGATAATTGAAAGCCAGGGCAGTAGGGATGCCCATAAGCAGGCCAATAAAGAGTACTATGAACGATAACAGCCGAAGGTCCAGTTTCCAGTTTATCATGGTAATCCTACCCAAAGAGTTTTCGGATGGACTCAGTAGCTTGCCTGAGTGCAGCTACAACAACAGTATCCCCTTCATTGAGGGTTGAATACCCATTGGGGATGATGCTCTTTCCTTTATCATTGGTAATCCCCGCTACTATTGCCTTCTTTCTCATATTGATGTCTTTCAACTGCTTGCCGCACACCTCACTGTCTGCGTGGATGATGAATTCATACACTTCAAGCTGTCCGTTGAAGAGCGAATGTACACTCGATACATTGCTCCCCCTGAGATAGCGAAGCAAGGACTCTACGGTGGTATCGGTGGTAGAGATGACTACATCGATTCCGAGGTAGGAAGCCATGCGTGAATAGTTGTTGTTCTGCTTGATGAGTGCCATGGACCGCATGATACCGATACGTTTTGCGTAACTCGCGGTAATAATGTTCAGCTCATCATTGTCGGTAAGGGCGATAAGAAGATCATAGGTTCCCAGTTGTTCCTCCGCCATGATGTCCTCGTCGGTGATATCGGCCTTGATGACCAGTATTTCACGGAATCGTTCAGAAAAATCCTTGCAGACTTCAGGGTCTTGGTCCACGATGGTGACCTTCGAACGCATTGCAGGGTTCATCCGGTTCAGTAGAGCTCTGGTGATTTTACTTGCCCCGACCAGCACCATGTTATTGGGTCTTTTCTGGAGCTTCCCAACTGTTTTCAGGATATCGGTGACTTCCTGTGATTCTGCTATGATACTCAGTGTATCCTCAGCCTGTATGGTGGTCTCTCCTGAGGGAACGAGGACCTGTCCCCTTCGTTTGATGGAAGCGATAACAAACTCAGCGTTGAGTTTACTGCGCATCTCACTGACGGTGGTCCCTACATAGGTACTGTTTTTTTCAATATAGAAATTATAGAGCAGTAGCTTGGAGTTACTGAATGCCAAAAGGTTTCCGTTAACCCCTTGTTCGATGATTTTAAAGATTGATCGTGCTGTTTCTGCATTGGGGTTTACAATATAATCGATGCCGAGCAATCCTTCCTTAAGACCACCACTGCCGGTGTATATCAGGGACCGTATTGCCGCAACAGTTTTGGTATTTGGGAATGATGAGGAAACCAGTCCGCAAGAGACCAGGTTTATTTCGTCACTGTTGGTTACTGCGATAAAGGCTTCTGCTTGCTCGACTCCTGCTTCAGTGAGCTTGTCTATGTCTGTGCCGTTGCCCAGTACACCAAGACAATCGAGTTTGGAAACAGCCATCTCGACTCTTTCAAACGAGTTGTCAAGGATTACCACATCCTTACCATCTGTGATGAGTTGTTTTGCCAATCCCATGCCGCGTCTTCCCGCACCCAGGATAACCACTTTCTTACTCGTACCAGGCTCCTTCACGTTTCATGAGGAAACGTTATGTATATAGTACCAGACATGCTGTAAAAGCATAAGACTTTTATGCGTTGAAATACCATACCCAATAACTACAACCGTTGCAAGGTGTTAAATTATTTTTATAGCATTAATTACAAATCTAGTTGACAAGATTTTCCTTTTTCCGTATAGTACAAAAGAAATTCGACGCAGGGTGGAGCAGTTGGCAGCTCGTCGGGCTCATAACCCGAAGGTCGTAGGTCCGAGTCCTACCCCTGCTAAACAGTTGGTTTGAAGAATGGACTGCCGTACGTGCAAAGGCACACGGCAGGACGGTGATTCCTTATTCTACCAGACTACTAGGCAACTTGTTAGGCGACAATGGTCGTACAGCGGGTTGCCTTTCTTGCGTCTTGGGCCTGAGTTACGACCACTGACAGGCGACCTGACTCTTCCCAATGCTTCCTAATAGGATAGAAGCATTTTCTTTAGGTCAGGTATTACGATATTGAGGTTGGCCTTAGGTTGTTTATCTGTTCTTCCAATCCTTTTAGCGTTTCGAATATTTCAGTTAGTGAGATCTTTTTGCCGGAAATCAATTACATGACGATATGGCGAGGAAAAAGTACTTTTACCTGTTTCTTGAACTTGTTGAGTTTTCTGTAATCCACATATCCGTAGATTTGCAGAATGCCCAAAAGCAATGATACTTCAATACCAATCTCAGAAGCGATTTGTACCAATTTTGCTTCCGATATATAATTCCTAAATGGTTCAACAGATGCAAGGATCTGCTTTACTCGAAGAATTTCTTCAGCTTTTGCATCCGCTTCTTGCTCCAGCGTTGATCTTTCTGTTTTGTCCATGAGGTCATCAAGGAAAATCCCCTCAGTACTTTGCTTGAAGTGGAGTAAAAGATGTGCAATCTCATGAGCCAGTGTAAACCAGAAATTATCTATTCTATCGTAACGTGCAGTGTAGACGATTACCGGATGATCATTACAGAAGAAGGACGCTCCGTCCAGAGATGTCTTTGATAGATGGGATTGAACGAGAAATATGACCCCTGCTTCATTCAAGTCGTGAATGACGTCAATAACACCTCCCTCTCGTGCGGTATATTGCAACAGATTTTTGGATAAATACTTGAGTTTTTCTGAGCTGTAAGGAGGAAGTTGTATTTCTTTGCATCGTCTTTTTGCAATCTGGTACCAGGTGATGCTGTAGTTTTCAGTGTATGTATTGTCGACATGAGAACGTCCAGCACAGTATCCGGCGCATTTTCCATATGTTTCATAGACGCTGAAGGTGATATCGGGATCTTCTTCACCCCATATTTCGCGGTAGGTAGATTCATACGTATCGGCACTTTTACCCTCATTATACCAACCCTTTCTTTGCATCTCCAAAACGGGTATATACTTTCGTATTCGGGCTTTTCTCTCCGTTTGTGAAGGTCCTACGCTTTGGCCGGTTGCATTCAGCCAATATCTCGTATCTATGTGCATCCAAGATTCCGCACTTCCCCCGAGTGCCTCTGCCAATGCCCGGGCATGCTCCATTTGGAGTTTTTGTTTTGCATTCATGATATTGCTCAAGGTCTTGCGGGATATATTGGTAACTTGGGCGAGATCTTCTTGGGTCCAGCCTAGGAATTCCAACTCTCTCCTGATCATATCGCCAGTGCTGATGTTGAGAAAAGGTTTCACAGTATTACCCATGGTATCGTCCTCCTATTCATAGTGTTTGCTCAATTCCTCTATTTCTACAATTCCCATTGTCTTCTCCTCGTTTTCCCAGTCTATCTCGACTTCAAGTCGATATTTTCTGGTGATACGCAGGGAAAAGCGTTTTTCTGTTCCTCTGAGTCTTTCGAGGTGTAGAGATGGTCGCATCTGTAGGTCATGAATATCTCGTGCTGCATCAATGGCCGCTACAACCTCAAAGAAACCTTGAAGCACCTGTTTTTCCAGATGGTATTTTTTTGACTTCCCACTTGTATAGAGGATCTCAAGATGCTTGTTGGCAAAATTGAACTTCACAATAGTAATATACCATGTATTGAAAGAAATGACAACGTAATGCGCGCTTTGCTTCGCATCACAATTTACAATTACTAATACCAGCAGGATTCTCTTTTTATGAAGCAATGAAAAGGCTTCATCCGCAGGTACTGCAACAAGAAGTCTAGTACCCATACAGAAACTTTGTCGATCTGCTCCTTCATTTCCGCCATTCAAAGGTCCTGGAAACAAACCTGGGCCAGAGCCGGTACTGGTGAAGCCTTACCATTAATGGTCGTATAGCGGGTTGCCTTTCTTGCGTCTTGAGCCTGAGCTTTACTCAAGAAAACATCACATCGGCCTTTATTTAGAGGTCACTATAATAACCACCTTGCCCTGGGCATGCCCCTCGCTCACATAGCTCATTGCCTGTGCTGTTTGCTCCAGCGGAAAGCACCGATCTATAACTGGGTGAATCTTGCCGGAGGCTACCAAGTCCAGAACGAATTCCAGGTCCTCCCTGTTGGGTTTCGCCGCCAGTGTACGAATCTTCTTGGAGCCTTCCACCATAACGAATATTCCATTAGGCACGAGGAGATGCTTATACTCTGAAAGCCGGTGGTACCCATTTATTGCGATAATCCGGTCGAAGCGACGGCTGCTGGTAGTAATATCCTCCCTTGTATAATCGATAACCTCGCTTGCTCCCAGGTTGCGCACAAGTGTTGTATTGCGGGTACTGCAGACGGCAGTAACCTGAGCGCCAAAATAGCTAGCTAGTTGGACAGCATACGTGCCGACGCCGCCTCCCGCCCCGTAGATGAGTAGCCTCATGCCAGCTGTGAGCTCTCCCTTGTCAAGTAAGGCCTGCAAGGCAGTGACTGCTGCTACAGGAAGGGCGGCAGCGAGTTCATCGGAAATCGCGGATGGCTTCAAGGCCAGCACATTCTCGTCAGCAGCAACATATTCTGCAAAGCCGCCACATCCGTTTCCAGAGATATCTCCAACCACCATATTACAGGGTTTAAAAGTGGTTACATCCCTACCCACTTCTTCCACCATTCCCACGATATCAGCTCCGAATATCCGGCTCTTTGGTATACCGACACCCATCCGCATAGGACGGTAATCAAGCGCATTCACAGATGCAGCATGGATACGTACCAATACTTCATGCGTGTTAGGCATTGGTTTTACAATATCACGCAGGACCAAGGTTTTTGACGAGCTCACCTTCTCATAAACAATTGCTTTCAATTTCTGTCTCCTTGGTCCTCTATGTGGCTGCGCCGCAACATATTGTAAGCGGCTTTCCTGGATATATTCTTACCGACAAATTCATAGTTCTCAAGTGTTCCTATAACCAATAGAAACAACAACCACAGAAATGAAAACAATAGAGGCAAAGCATGTGTTACTACAGGCCCATGACGAGGCCCATGACGAGGCCCATGACGAGGCCCATGATGAGGCCCATGATGAGGTCCATGATGAGGTCCATGATGAGGTCCATGATGAGGTCCATGATGAGGTCCATGATGAGGTCCATGATGAGGTCCATGATGAGGTCCATGATGAGGTCCATGATATACTTGAACCACTCGTGAAGATTCTTCTTTGAATATTTTTCAAACCTGTTCTTGCAAACTCATTTGTATGGTCTATTATAGCTAAGGAAAACCAGTGAGAAGGGAGCGCATTTATGCAGGATTTAAAGCGTTGCATTGGAATATTCATCGCAGGCTTGGACGATGCATATCAGTTCGCCATCTGGCAGCTGGGGAACCCAAGAATACTGGCTGTTTCATTGTAGAGAAAGAAAAGCTTCATCTTCAAAAAAGGAAGAAATAAGATTATGAAAATGACACAGGTGCTTCAAGATATCTATGGGACACTATTGATGCTTAGCATGGTTTTGGTCTTCTGGATGATCATCAACGAATTCACATAGTATGATGCATTAGGTTTCACCGGCTTGTGGTATGAGCTTGACCTAAGAGTTGAAGGATCATTTGCAACTTGGCTTGAATCGATTGGCATTTTCCTCTGTTTTCTTCCTGCCTATGCGATAGTACGTTCCGATAAGAATAAGGTTATTTCTCCAATCTCGAGACTTTTTTTCCTGGCGCTCACTGCTGCCGCCGTATTCCTGGCTGCTGACGAGATGCTCGGCATACATGAAAGGGTAGGTGAGAAGATGGGAAATGCAACCAACTTGGGAGCCGGGACTTTCCTGGAAGGTTTCGCATGGGTCTTCATATACGGTCCTATCATACTAGGCGGATTTGTCCTGTTTGCTTATACAGTACGGGATGTCATGAAATATTTAACCTCGGAAACCTGAGGTAAGCTCAAACGCATCTTATTGATTATTGCAATTGCAATCGGAACCATCTTGGCCTTGGAAGTAGGTGAGGCCTATTTGTGTAATATCCTTGGTATACGATCATCCCTCATGACATTGGTT
>NZ_JBFXGH010000064.1:0-11884 GCF_050178175.1 Sphaerochaeta sp. | reverse complement strand
AGAAGCCTCGTTCGTTTTCTGTGCCTTGGAATCCTCATCAGTATCATTTCTCTTTCACTTGGGTGTAATCTTGGTTCCGGTGGAACAGCCGAAATTACGCTGAATGCGGGGGGTACCGGTTAGGGTGCCATTGAAATAGTATGGGGATAAAGGGTCCCACCCCTTCATGTCGAAGTTCAACCTGAAAAATGCGGTAGGGCACTGAGCATGTCAGGGTCTTGTCGCCGTCGGCCGTCCACTCTGCAGGGGCTGCCATGGTGGATTTCTCAGCATCGACAAAATGTGGTTCGTTCTCATGAATACCACAACGGGCCATACAGGTTCCACAAACCCTTGCCAGAACGCCCTTTACGATCAGGTCATGAAGCATTTGCGATATGTCCTGGTCTTACTCGAGAGGCTTCTTGGTTGAATCTCAGGCACGATCGACTGCATCATTCATCAGAAACATCCGGACGGTACGGCCGGCAGTACAACGGGGTACAACACTTCCATACGGTCGGTAATCACCTCAAGCAAGCATGTTCCAGTTCTCTCCATCTTTGCAAAATTGACATCCTCTTTTCTGCAGGTAGCGGACTGCCTACATTCATATGCAGCATCCTCAAGATTATAGACCATCCCATCGGCGTTTCAGTTGTGCAGCATAATCTCTCCATTCATCTCTGGTGAGCTTGATGTCATGGGTATCAGCCGAATCGCAGAGGTTGTGAAGAATGGTTGCGGCGTCTTCGATGAAGGAAAACACAGGTCGTCTTTCTCCCCGAATCTGTTGTACCTTGTCGGCGTGGATGTACATGAACGCAATTTTCGCCAGAATGGATTCCTTTTTTGGCATGCTAAAGAGATCTGCACAAACAGTCAATTCTGTCGAACACGAGTGAACAATGTTTTTATTCTTAGATTGCTCTGACCTTGAATTGAGAAGACAGAAAGATGGACGAAAACTGTTTGGATAGTTGGCGAAAAGGCATATTTAATATCCTGTATCCTGCATGAACAGGACGGAGCCTACCTATACAAAAGCAAGAAAAGGTGAAGGTTATGAAACAGGAAGTACGGTACAAAACATTCTTCTGGCACTGCTGTTGGCCTTGGTCACCCTAACCCTTAGCTCATGGCATGACTGTTAGGGGTTGGTGTTGCTCCTCCAGCACCCAGTGGATGATGATATGGTGGAAGTGAATTTCTCCAGTGGATTTTTCCCGTGTGGTGGATGGGAATAGGAATGAGGGAATCGGGATTGGTATTCTTTAAAGAGAACTTGCAACCAGGAACCTACACCTTGCAAGGAATCAGGTATCTGTGGATGAGCGATTATGCCTTCATGAACTCCCCGATCCGGGATATGGAATTTGATGGGCAGAGAACCGAATGGATGGAACGACAGTTCTTTGCGCTCGATGAACCAGTGAAGCTGCAACGCAAACCAGGATGTGCCGACTCGTTAGGGCGTTGCATGGCTTGTTTTCAGCTGATGGGTGATCAATATGGGAAGGGTCCAAATCTGGTAGTGGTGGATGATGAGAACAAGGCAGTATTGTGCAGAATTGAATCGGCAGAACCAGGGAACAAGGAAACACTGAATCTGATGAACAATTGGGGCTTATGAGCCTTGGCGACTCTGGAATCAACGAAATATGTTGAAATGAGAATACATCGATACGATCTTGTGCGGTTTCTTTGGATGGATACCGTATTTTTTTCTCTGGTGGCGAAAGCTGTGGTACGCTTGGGCATGATGGTTGATGAACAAAGAATCAGGAAACTCAATACCAAGCCAACACTGCATGAAAAGCCGTATGTAGTGTATTGGATGCAGGCATCCGGGAGGGTGGAACAGAATGAAGCACTCTCGTTTGCAATAGAGACAGCAAATTCCCTTAAGAAACCTTTGGTTGTCTATTTTGGAATTGCTCCACGTTTTGCAGGTGCCACAGGCCGTCACTACCGCTTCATGCTGGAAGGTATCCAGGAAGTGGAGAAAGAATTGCAGGAGCGTTCCATACCCTTGCTTGTCTCTTCCCATGGGGTGGTGGAAGGTTTGAAAAAGCTACAATCAAGCATTGCCTGTCTGATAGTAGACAGGGCATACACCACCATTGAACGTTCGTGGAGAAAGGAAGTTTCCTTGCTCCTTGCATGTACCGTCTATGAGGTAGAGGCTAATGTAGTGGTGCCCGTTGAGGCGGTGAGTGATAAGGAAGAATACTCTGCAGCGACCCTGAGAAGAAAGATTGAACCCATGATCTCCTACTTTGCACAGGAGATCCAGATTCCTGAGATCAGTGTGAAGAGCCGATCTTTTGACTTCCCCTTTGACACAGCTGATCTTAAAAACATCCCATTGCTTGTTGAATCCCTGGGGATTGAGCAGAAGGGTAGTTCGGTTTTGCCTTTGCAGGGTGGCAGTGCTGCGGCGCTCTCTAGACTGGATGACTTCATCGAACATGCCTTGGTAGGCTACGATACAAAACGCAATGATCCTGCACAGAACCACAGCAGTGGGCTCAGTGCATATCTTCATTTTGGACAGATCAGCCCAGTCACCATCTATCACGCGGTTAAGGATCTGGATATCAGTGATGTACCGGCATTCCTGGAGCAGTTGATCGTCAGGCGTGAACTTGCCTATAACTTTGTTGCTTTCAACCCATTCTACGACCAGTATGAGGGACTTCCCTCGTGGGCGAGGAAGAGCTTGGCTGCGCATGAGGCCGACCCAAGACCCATTACCTACCGATATGAAGAGTTGGAGAAGGGAGAGACCCATGACCCCTACTGGAATGCAGCACAGAAGGAGTTGGTCCTTTTGGGTCGGATGCACAACTACCTGAGGATGTACTGGGGAAAAAAGATCCTGGAGTGGAGCCCGACTTTCAAGCAGGGGTTTTCCTGGGCACTGAAACTCAATAACACCTACCAGGCAGATGGACGTGATCCAAATGGGTATGCCGGTGTTGCCTGGTGTTTCGGCAAGCATGACCGCCCATGGGTGGAGAGACCCATATTCGGAAACATCCGCTACATGAATGACAAGGGGCTGGAGCGAAAATTCAACATGAAAGCCTATCTCCAGCGTATTGAGGCAGAGACATCCCTCTAGGAGCCCAGTTTTCTCAGGTTCTGGACCTCGATGATGAGAGCACCCTCGTCATTTTTCACCAGCCCGAAGACCAGCAGCGGCCAACGACCTGCCAGCAATGGATAGAGACGTTTGTAGAGAATAGGGAACAGTACCGTCTCATAGAGTGCCGTCTCATCCTCAAAGGAGACAAAGCTCATGCTTTCTCCCGTCTTGGTCAATACCTGCTTCTGTGTTATCTGGTAGCCGATGAGTGTGACATACCGTTCTATATGCTGGTCGATCTCACAAGCCTTGATCCTGTGAACTGATCGCAGGAGGTGTGCGTAGAGGACCAAGGGATGATGATTCCTGAGAAATCCCAAGGATGCAAATTCGCGGTGGAGCTCTTCTTCACTGAAAGAGCGATCCACGGCAACAGGAAGTTGCTCTTTCTTGCAATAGGGGAGAGGGGTGGCAAACAGGTCTGCCTGTCCATAGGATTGATTAGTACGTGTGGTGGTTAGCAGGATCCTGAGCTGTTCACTTCGTTTTCTCTCGGGTGCCAGTGAGTCAAATGCGCCAGAGGCTACCAGGGCAACAAGGTCCTCCCTTTCCAGGGAGAGGCGGTGGGAAGCCTCTTCCAGGGTGGAGAACCGCCCCCCTTGTTTTCGTTCCTCGATAATTCGCTTCATGGCCTTTCTGCTGAGTTCAGCGATGGCCATCAGGCCGATGACCAGGGTGTTTCCTTCTGCCCAGTAGGGGATCCTGCTGGTATTGATATCGGGGCCGGCTATGGTCAGGCCCATTCTTCTTGCCTCACTGATGTACGCCTGTGGTCGGTAATATCCCCCTTGGTTGGTCAATACGGCAGCCATGAAATGGGCCGGGTGATGGACACGGAGGTATGCACTTTGGAAGGATACCATGGCATAGCTTGCCGAGTGGGGCTTGCAAAAGGAGTATCCATCGAAGGAGAGCATCATCAGCCAGATCTGTTCAGCAACAGGAGTGCTTACCCCACCAGCATGGCAACCTGCAAAAAACTGGTCCCTGAATGCCTGCAACCGTTTTCCTGCGGCTTTCTTTGCGATAACCTTGCGAAGTTGGTCGGCATCAGCCTGGGAAAATCCTGCCAGGGCAACGGCTGTCTTGGAGACATCTTCCTGGTAACAAAGTATTCCATAGGTCTCATCAAGGATATAGGCAAGCCTTGGATGGAGTGGTTCCCACCGTTTGCCTTTCAAGCGTTGCACATACTCATTGATGTACTTGTTAGCTGCAGGCCGTATAATGGAGGAATGGATGACAATATGGGCAAAATCACCTCGTCCTGTTTTCTTCTGCAACTGTCTCATTGCAGGGGATTCAATGTAGAAGACACCCATTGAGTCTCCACAGGCAAGTGCATCGATCGTATCAGCATCTTCTGCAGGTTGCCAGGTTCCTTCATCGATGGACACCCCTTCTTCCCGCAGGTTTCCCAAGGTGTCACGGATGACTGCAAGGGATCGGTTGCCCAGGAGGTCGATCTTTACAAAGCCTGCCTGCTCTGTTCCATCCTTCTCCCAACT
Source organism: Sphaerochaeta sp. (assembly GCF_050178175.1). GTDB lineage: Bacteria > Spirochaetota > Spirochaetia > Sphaerochaetales > Sphaerochaetaceae > Sphaerochaeta. Next base: position 7,246 of record NZ_JBFXGH010000064.1, on the reverse strand, counting down.
CAGCAAGGGATATCCATCAGCTGAGTGAAGAATCGGGGCATAGCACGTTACTTCCTTGGGTGTGATGACCAACCCACCGCAGTGCATGGATATCTCTTTGGGAAGTCGGTCAAGGGCTGAGGCGATACGGATGATGGTCTGCCACAAGGGGTCGAGCAGCGCATCGACTCCCCTTATGAACAATGTCTCTTCTGCCTTGGTGATCTGTGCGTCACTCAGTCCATAGCAGCGGGCTGTTTCGCGAATGGCCGAACGCAGGCGGAACCGGTTGTGGTTGGCCACCCTTGCACAATGATCAATGCCAAAGCGTTCAAAGACTGCAGCAAAAATCCCATCCCGCTCATCCCAGGCAAAGTCAACATCAATGTCCGGGGAATCCTGGCGGGAGGGGGAGAGGAATCGTTCAAAGTACAGATGATGGGCAATGGGATCCACGTTGGTGATGAAGAGACTGTAGGAGACGATGGATGCAGCCCCTGATCCCCTGCCGCATGTCCTGCTGCTCATCAGCACGATATCGTGCATCACCAGGAAATAGGGAGCGAACCCCTTCGCGTTGATGATGCCCAGCTCATAGTCGATTCGTTCCATGATGGCATCATTGATCTCCCCATAGCGGTTTTCAGCTCCGCTGTAGACCCGGTATTTCAGTTCCTCTTCTGCACTCCCCTTCTTCGTGACCGGATAGGAGGGGAAGATGAGGGAAGAGGGAAATGGGTCATACGGCCTGAGTCGTTGTACATGTTCCATGGCCTCTGGCCATGGGGCAAAGACCTGCTCCCACTCCCTCTGTTCAAGCAAGATGCCACCCTTTTGGAAATACTCATCCCCTGTAAGGCTTCCCACACTTTTATGAAGGGCAATGGCTCGGAGTACCTGGTGAATTTCCCTTTGGCTTTCGGCAAGAAGGAATGCTCCATCAACGGCGAGAAGGGGAACACCAAGCCTCTTCGCGGTGGTTATGATCTGCAGGGAATCCGGGGTAATCGCACCATAGAGGTCAGCTGCTCTACCTGCAAGCTCGCTCAGGATTGCACTGCTTGTGGTTGCCAACACAAGTCCCTTTGCTGTTTTCTTGAGTGTAGGAAGATACGAGAAGGAAGGGTCAAGATTCCTCTTGCTGATAAGCTTGCAGAGCAGCTCATAGCCCTCTTGGTCCTGTACAAAGACAAAGAGGTCTCCCGTCCTCTCGGTAAGCAGGCAAGCGCAGATAAGGGAGATTCCCCGCTCTTTTGCTGCTTCCCGGTAGACAGGATACCCATAGAGGTTGTCACGGTCCGTGATGGCAACCTGTTCAACCTGCATGTCCTGTAGACGGTCGAAGAGATCATCAACCGAAACAGGGGAGAAGAGCAGGGAGTAGGCTGTGCTCAGGGCCAGGCGACTACGCATGGGCAAGTGCTGCCCCATGGGTCAGGATGCCAGGACCAAACTTATGGCGCATTCGGTCAACTGCCTGCTGCAGGGAATCAGAGCGATGCTGTGCATCGGGGAGAAAGAGGTCCAGGGTCGGGGCGAGTGGGGAAAGTTCGCCTAGGGAGAGAGAACAAGAGAGAATACGTACCCTCCGGCTTGCCGCCAGCTGTGCAACCTTCCATGCGACAAGGGATATTTCATGGTCATAGACCCACTGTCCCTTTATGCGATGGGAAGCTTCGCTTCTCCTTCCATCACTGTAGAGCAACGCTATGTGGATCTTGGCCGAACCAAGTCCTGCAGTTCGCATTGCCAATGCGGCATCTTCCCCAGCAGCAACCACAGCGGCCTTGAGAGCATCCATCTCAAGGATTGGTTCCGAAAAACTGATTTTTCTCTGCACAATCCGCTTCTCCGGCAATCCGTTTTGGAGTGGGCTCTTATCCAGTCCACGGGCGGCATCACGGAGGGCAAGACCTCGTTTTCCCAGGAAGGCCATCACCTGCTCATCCCCAAGGGCAGCAATCTGGCCAATTGTCGTGATTCCTGCAACAGAGAGCAGCCGGGAAGTGGCAGAGCCTACACCACTGAGCAAGGAAACATCCTGCCAGGCAAGGAATGAGGCCTCATCTCCCTCCCTGATTTGGATAAGTCCGGCTGGTCGGGTGGTACGGGTACCCACCTTTGCAACCAGTTTATTGGAAGCAACTGCCACAGAAGCCTCAAGATTCAGCTTTTTCCTGATCTCGCCCTGGATCTGTACCGCGCTATCCACCACTGGACCGAAGAGACGGGTGGTCCCTTGCATGTCCAGATAGATATGTCCTCCCCGGTCGCACTGGATGCTGGGAGAATACTTCTGTGCGATGGATGTGATTGCTGCATCGGCTTTCGCCGTGCTCTGATTGTCCCAGGGAAGCACCTGCAGGGAGGGGATCATCTGCTTTGCAAAGCGGAGGGGCATGCCTGCCCGTACTCCCTCCTCCCATGCTCGGCGGGATGGGGTAAGCACCACAGTCCTTGCTGATCCCTCAAGGGCAACCACAAAGGGGGTGTCAGCGAGACTTGGATTCCTTGCCACCTCTACGGCTGCTGCAAAGTCGGTTACATTGATATGGATGATGCTTGCACCTGCTCGTTGCATGCCTTGCCTCCCACTGCCAACTGGTACAGCGTCAGTGCATTGGCTGCTGCCTGACCCCTTCTATGGTTATTGAAGTAGATGAGCACCTTCTGTGCATGGGTGGTAAATGACTGGATACGCGCAAGCAGGCTGGCAAGCTCTTTTTCACTATAGAGATAGTCATATCGGCTTGCACTGTCCGATCCCCACCATGTCTCCTCATTCCTCCCATGAAGCCTGATATAGGCCAGTGAGCTGCTGGTTTTGACATCCATCATGGGTGGGTTGCCTTTCACGGGGGGGAGGTCGAGCGAAGCAAGGGCAACATTCCTCTCTCGCAGCGAGTCGAGCGTGCGGTTGTTGTACCAGCTGCTGTTCCTGAACTCGATGGCAAGCGGAAACGGGGAGAGGGTTTTCAGGAGGGAGTCCAGATATTTCCGCTCTCCCACTTCATAGTGGAACGAGTAGGGGAATTGCAGGAGCACGGCACTGAGCACCTGGTTTTCTACCAGCGGTTCAAGGGCATGGGAGAACAGGAGCGCCTGTTCCCTCCATGAAGAAGCATCAATGGTATGGGTGAGGTTCTGGTGGGCCTTGATGGAGAATTGGAGGGATGGAGCAATCTTGTGCATTGCTGCAAGCTGAAAAGCCTCCGGCATACGATAGTAGCTGAAGTTCAGCTCCACGGTGGGAAATCGTCGGGCATAGTGGGCAAGGAACTCTTCTCGTCTCGTGCCTGGTGCATACACTGGTCCTATCCACTCGGTATAGCTGTAGCCTGAAGTTCCAATCAAAACAATACTCATACTCTTGATATACTATATATATGTTAAGTAATCAAGAGTAAAAACTCCCGTATCTTGCCTCCGGGATGGATATCAGCCATACTGATGCACAACATTTTGGAGGTGGATGTGCACACATATGCCGGTATTGTTTTCTGTGATGTGGATGGAACGATTCTTCCCCATGGGGAGAGAACCGTCTCATCGGAGTTCTTTGCCTTGGTAGAAGAAGCAAGGCAGGCCGATTTCCTGATCTGTATATCCAGCGGGCGATTCCATGAGGCACTCCTTCCTCTCTTCTCTCCAGTCTCTTCCAAGGTGGTCTTTTCTGCTTCCAATGGGTGCCGGGTATTGTACCAGGGGAGAGAGTTGTTTCCTGATCACGGGATAGAGTATTCCATGGCTGAGCAGATAACCTCTTCACTCCATGCCTGGGGGGCCACGGCGCTTGTCTCAACGACAGAGGCCATCTATCTCCCTACGATAGCCCGTGAACAACTGAAAGCGAAGAGCTATCTGGCAAAAGGATATACAAGATTCTTTGATACATTCAGCGAAATTTCAGGGGATGTGATGCAGATTACGGCTGTATGTGAAGGCAATCTGCCTGCAATCCTGGCAAAAAGCCGGAAGGTTTGGGGCTCTGCCTTTCATGTGGTTACCACTGGCAAGGAGATGTTCGACATCTGTCCCACCTCGAAGGGGATCTCACTGAGAGCAATCAGTGAACATTTCTCTGTTCCCATTGCCCATACGTATGCCTTTGGGGATGATGAGAATGACATCCCCATGCTTGAGGCTGCAGGCAAAGGGTATATCATGGGAAATGCACACCAAGGAGTAAAGGGCAGGGAGTTCGAACATTGCCATGATTTGATCGGGACGATCAGGGAAATACTCGCAAAGCAAATTGTGGAATGCTAGCAGGGTAAGGAGAGGGTATGCTACAGTAGTATCATACGTTGGCTTGGAGGACAGGGAGTAATATACTTGAACTTACCTATCAGTGTAACCCAAGGGCAGTATGTCCTCACGATTTCTGGTGTGGCAGTAATCCTTTTAGGACTGCTTATCCTTTCCACCGTCATCGTAATCATGCAGAAACGTAAGGCAAGAACGTTCCAGACGCAGGAAACTTCGCTTCAACACACATCAGCATTGCTTCACTATGTAATTGAGCATTCACGCTATGCAATCGCAGTCCACGATACCGAGCTTCGGTATCTCTACGTCAGTAAGAAATATTGTGAGGAGTATCATATTCCTGATGGGAATGCAATTATTGGAAAACACCATTACGAAGTAATTCCCAATCTTCCTGAGAAGTGGAAGATTGTACATCAGCGTTGTCTCCACGGTGAAATTGTTACCGGGGATGATGATGTGTATATCCATGAGGACGGGAGTGTGGACTATACCCGTTGGGAGTGCCGGCCCTGGTATAGGGAGAATGGCCAGATTGGGGGCATTATTGTCTATACCGAGCTGCTTACCCAGCAAAAGCAGATGGCCTCAGAATTAAAAGAGGCTCATGATTATCTCGATGCCCTGCTTATGGAATCAAACAGCCCGATCCTTGTCTGGGACTCCTCCTATGTCATTACACGAACCAATCACTCCATTTCCTCCTTGCTGGGTTTGCCAATACACGAAATTGTTGGAAAGAATGTGGGAACCATATTCTTTTCACTGGGAGAAAGGGAGCTTGACCGTCTGGAAAACCGTCTGGAAACGGAACACAGTCTCTCCAATGTTGAGATTCATTTGAAAACCATAGAGGGAGAAATTCGGACCATTCTCTGGAATGCTGGACCTATTTTTGACCCGGTTGATGGCTCTCTTGTGGCTACCATTGCCCAAGGGCTGGATATAACCGAGCGAAATGCAATCGAGCAACAAAACAAGGAACAGCTGGAAGAGCTGAGGCGGTGGTATGAGGTGATGAGCCACCGAGAAGGCCGAGTTATCGAATTGAAACAAGAGGTTAATGCTTTGCTTAAGGAGAAAGGGCAAATTGCGCGGTATGCATCTGTAGAGCAGGAGAGTGATACATGAAAGACAAGCGCTTCATTGTTCTTATTCTCTTGTGTTTACTCCTCTCTTTAACGCTCAGTGCAGCAGATGCTTCTTTTCTCACGAGTCTAAATGATGAGGAGCGCTCACTTCTTGCAAGGCAGAAACCGTTGACCGTTTTGATTAATCCATCGTGGGAACCTCTTGAATATATAAACAAACAAGGGGAACTCAGTGGGCTTAGTGTTGCCTATCTTGGAGAAGTGAGTAACCTTACTGGACTTGAATTCGTTCCTGTTGTAACTGATTCATGGCAGGATGCATATGGCAAGTTGCTTTCTGGTGAAATTGCCATGACCGGAAGCATCAGCAAGACGGAAAGGCGAGAGGCAACCTTGCGTTTCAGTGAACCATACCTGACCGTACCTCTTGCAATCATAGCTGGAGAACAGGTCGGGTATATCGGTAGTCTGGCAGAGCTTGAAGGGAAGAAGGTTGCAGTGATTTCCAATTATGCAGCACAGGAGTGGCTGGCCAGGGATTACCCAAATCTGACCTTGGTTGAAGTATCTACCGTTGCAGAAGGCCTTACCCTCGTTGCACGGGGAGAGTGTTTTGCCTTGGTGGAAAACCTGTTGGTTGCCAACCATTATCGGTCCAAGCTTGGGTAATCCAGAAAAGTAAAGGTAGTGGGTACCACTGCCTACATGAACTCCCTCTCTATTGCTATTCATGAGAACTATGCTTCCATTCTTCCCATTATCAACAAGGCACTCCAGACAATTGACAGTGAGACAAGGGAGAGATTGTATCGGGCATATTTGCCTCTTCAGTATGAAAAGACTGTGCAGAGTACCACTATTTATCTGATTATTGGCATAGCATTGTTTGTCGCTGCATCTCTGGGATTCTGGATATTGAGGCTCAGCAAGGAAGTAAGAAGAAGGGAGGTTGCAGAAAGGGAATTGGCAGACAGCGAAATAAAATTCAAGCAATTATTCTCCAATGCTCCCCTGCCTATGGTGCTTCTTACCCAGGAAGGAACGGTAGTTTCTGCAAATGAAGCATGGAGTACCACATTTGGATTCAAGCATGGTGAAATAGAAGATGTCGACACGTGGTATGAGAAGGTTTACCCTGAGGCAACGTACCGTGAAAAAGCAAGAGAATCCTGGGAAGAGGCTGTTAAACAATCCCTAGTTACGCATTCTAGACATATCGATTCACAAGAATTCACCTTGGTTACAGCTACTGGTACTGTGTTGGAGATGGAAATCAGTGGGGCATTTCTGGATCGTTTTCTCCTTATTACCTTTTTTGATATCACTGAGAGAATTTCCTCCATGCGTTCACTTCAAGCATTGCAGAGACAGACCGAACAGGGGAGAAAAATTATTCTCAACGCGCTTGAGGATCAACAGATTGCTCAGCATTCGCTTGCACAAAGCAAAGCCACCCTTGATGCAGCAATCAACAGTATGATTGATGCAGTGTTCATTATTGATCCTGAAAGTCGTTTCATCCTGATCAACCATGCATTTCTACACTACTATCGATTCTCAAAGCGTTCAGAATGTCCTGATGACCTGCTCGCTTTTTCTTCTCTGTTTGAAGCATATGACAGCCATGGGGACCTGCTGGAGCAACAGATGTGGGCGGGTTTCCAGGCACTCTCCGGGAAAGCTGGGGACACAGAGTATACAGTGGTAAAGAAACAGTCAGGTGAACAATGGATAGGGAGCTACAGTTTTGCTCCTATTCGTGATGCGCATAATGTATTGATTGGGGCTGTTGTGGTTTGTCGTGATGTAACAGAGATTCGTGAGAACCAAAAAAGACTGGTCTATCAGAGAAACCACGATTATCTCACTGGTTTGTATAGTCGTGTGTATTTTGAGACCAAGTTGCA
>NZ_JBFXGH010000063.1:0-11937 GCF_050178175.1 Sphaerochaeta sp. | reverse complement strand
CCATCCTGCTCCCTACGTGGAGACAGATACCAACTGGCAGAATCCACCACTGTAAGCAGATTTACGCGTAGTATTACCAACTATCCTGCCAGCAAAGATACCACGCAAGAGAGTCAATTCCATATGTTGCTGGAGTTTTGTTCTGTTCCAAGAACCAGGGAAGAGATGCAGGGATATATCTGCATAGAACAGAGGGAACATTTTAGAAAAACGTTCCTCACACCATTAATCGCATCTGGGAAACTACAGAGGACCATACCAGACAAGCCTGCCAGCAAATATCAGAAGGACGTTTCTCCCGCTTAAGAAGTCCTACATTCCTGAGAGCATATCCAGGGCAAGGTCAAACAGTCCCAACTCGTAGTAGAGATCCAACACGGTATAGCGGTTACGGATCATCTGCGCACCTGTTACTGCGTGTCTAAGCCCTTCCAGATTACTTGCAATATCAGCAGGAGTAACCGGACAGCCAACCTCCGCCATTGCTTCCTTCAGTTCCTGGTACGGGGGTAGTTGCTCATCCATTCTCTCGATCAGGGCAGGAAACAGAGAGACAAGCTTCTCTCTTCGGGCTAGCAAGGCGTCCCCCTCAAGGAATTTCTCTTTTGCGATGGCCAAGGTCTGTTTCCTTACACTTTCATCGGGGAAGAATGCCGTAATCGATTGCTCACGTTCTTCCCAGCTCTCTGCTCCGGTGAGGGGGATATCAGCAAGGTCCAACTGCCTGAGCTGTTCGTAGAGATAGGTAATGGTCAGGGTACCGATGGAGACCTTGAAACCATGGCTTACCGGAAGTCCATCCTTGCTCAAGTGTTCCATCTCCCAGATATGGCTGATCAAGTGCTCAGCACCACTGGCGGGGCGGGAATCGTGCATAACCTGCATGGCAAACCCACTTGCTGAGAGCGCATCGAAGAGGAGACCGATGGAACGGCCTCTTCTTTGGGATATCCCTGTGTGGTGCGCATATACCTTTCTCAGCGGAATCTGGACCATGTCCCATACATCACTACGGATAGGATGAACCCCAACCAGATCTGCAAGAATCCAGTCCATACCGGCAGTGTACTTGGCCATACAATCACCAAAACCGCTTGCAATCATGTCCATGGGAGCTTCACGGAGTACTTTGGTATCAGCAATCACCACCATAGGGGCAGCACAGGGAAGCGTCTGCTTGAAACCACCTACCGAGACTGCTGCGCCATAGGAGGTATAGCCGTCAACAGAGGGAGCGGTGGCAACAACCATATAGGGACGGTCCAACTCAGCACTTGCACGCTTGGTAATATCGTTGAGTGTTCCAGAGCCAAGGACCACTGCGATGCTGTTGTCCATCTCCAGGCTCAGCCTAACTTGTGCAATAGCATGCTCATCTGCATACGGCTGCGGTTCAGAAGGGAAAATAAACTGTCTGACCTGGATATCAGCCTTTTCAAGCGATCTGGAAACAGGGAACCCACCTACTTCCAGTGTTATGCCATCTGCTACCAACAACGCCGGGATATGTCCGAATGCCTCGACAAAGACTGATCCAACCCGTTCAAGAGCCCCTTCCTCAACGACTGAAATTTTCGTATCCATGCAAGCCTCCCCGCCCAGCATACCACAGACTCTTGCAGCGGGAAAAGCTGTAGGATACACTAACCGGCATGAAGACAAAGACCTTTTCCATCCTTGCCGATTCCATCTCCACCTTTGCAGGATATGTCCCTGAGGAGCATGAACTCTTCTACCCCCGCGAGGGCGTCGATGTAACACAGGTGGAGCATACCTGGTGGTATCTCCTCCAAGAACGTACAGGGCTGAAGCTCCTCATGAATGAGTCTTACTCAGGAAGCAGGATAAGCAGAACAGGCGTCCGTCCCCTCTCCTCTTCCTTCCTGGACGAGAAAAGACAACAACGGTTGGCCGGTGATATCATCATCGTATTCGGAGGAACCAATGATTGGGGACAGGCAGAGGAACCTACCACCATCGAGGTATTCCAGGAGGCATATGAGACACTGGTATGTGATATGCTGACAAGATATAAAGAGAGCACAATGTACTTCTGCACCCCATTACAGAGGACAGACAGGGCCCTTGATGAAGAGAACATCCATCACTGGAGTCAGCTAGACTTGGCAAGAAGTATCAAAGAGATTGTTGCGAGGCATGAAGGAGCCCACCTCATTGACCTTGCAAGCTATCCGATCAAGGCTGGAGATGGGCTTCTCGCTGATGGGTTGCACCCCACAAAGAAGGGTATGGAAGTACTTGCCTCGCTGATGCAGAAAGGACTGGGACTTTAGATTCCAGCAAGACGTTTCATCACTCGCTGGTACTCAGTGAGGGCATTTTCCGCCTGCATCTGGGAAAGAATGGTCTTCATCAAGGAGAAGAGCTCTCCCTGGGTGGTATAGTCGGCCTCAGTGAAGAAGTTGATACGGTCCTCCTTCATCAACCGATAGCTGATCGCCTCCTTGCCCTTTGCATAGACAGCAATGCTCTTTCCTCCATTCTGCTTAACGAGTTTCATGCAGGGGACGTCGGTCAGTCCATCACCGATATACACCATATTCCTGAAAGGTACACTGCGCTCACCCTCGGCGGTGTAGGCATTCAGGGCCTGGTCCTCATGCACATCAAGTACCCCTTTGTTGATCCTGAACAAGAACTGCGTCTTGGCTGTATAGTTGACCGATAGCTTCGGCCAGGTGGCCACCCCGTTCTCATCGTAGAAATACTCACATGCATAAATACGCTTGAAACGGTCCCCGATGGCTGATCCTTCAATGATCTCCCGCAAGCCGGAGGAGATAATGAAGTGTTGTATATCCAAGCCCATCGACAAGCCGAGCTTGTTCACCTCATCAAACCACGAGAGTACACCTGGAAAGAATTCAAGGCTCCCTCCCAGTGAAACAAAATCGCTTCTTCTGATCGACTGTTCATGGCGTCTGGACTCATCAAGCATAAGCTTCATATATGCAAGGATACGGTCCATACCCTGCCCCTTGGCGAGTGTATTGGACTTCTGCCAGAACGCCTCGGCGGACATCCCGAGCTTGGGGATGAACGTATACTCCTGCATATCCTTGGTAGTGAGGGTCTTGTCAAAATCATACATGATGGCAATAGTTGGTTTCTGCATACCATGAGTATATCACGAACCTGGTAGATCAAAGTAACCAGCGTGCCACACAAGACATAATTCGATGCAGCAAGGTCCGACAGAAGACTGCGGTAAAGCCAAAAAATGGAACCAGGGAAAAGATCCTGGTCCAAAGGAAGGGATTCCCGGTATCTTTCTACATGTTTGTCGGGATATACCCTGCAAAAATCTTCGGCAAGATGAGGCTGATCTCAGGTATGAATGACACCAGTAGCAGTGCAATAACCATACAGAGATAGAATGGAAGCGTCGCCTTTACCACCTTCTCCATGGGGACCTTCCCGACGGCTGAACCTATGAACAGGACAGCTCCCACCGGTGGGGTCAAGAGGCCGATACCACAGTTGAGTACCACCATGATGCCGAACTGAATGGGGTCCAGTCCTGCAACTCCGGTAGCGATAGGAAGCAGAATCGGGGTCGCAATGAGAATGATCGGTGCCATATCCATGATCGCACCAAGGACCAAGAGGATCACATTCAACAGCAGGATAATGAGAATCCTGTTATCGGTAAGGTTTGTAATTGCCTCAGCGGCAAGAGTAGGTACGTGGAGTGTGGTAAGACAATACCCAAACACCGAGGAGGTTGCAATAAGGATGAGCACGATTGAAAGGGTGCCGACACAATCATCCAATACCTTCCAGACTCCCTTCCAAGACAAGCCTTTGTAAATAAAGACTGATACGATCAAGGAGTAGATAACTGCGATGGCAGCCGATTCTGTGGCAGTGAAGACACCGGCCACAACACCGACGACAACAATGACAACCGCAGCCAATGCCCAGATTGACTTGCCAAGCTGAATGATGAAGTTCTTGAGGCTGAACTTCTCGCCCTTTGGATATCCCCGCTTTACCGAGAATATATAGGAGCCAATCATCAAGGTAATGGCAAGCAGAGCACCGGGAAGGTATCCGGCAAGGAAGAGACTTCCAACCGATATTCCACCTGCAGTGGTTGCGTAGATGACCATGTTATGACTGGGGGGGACAAGCAGTCCTTCGCAGGAACTGGTAACGGTGACAGCGGTGGAGAAATCAGCATCATATCCCTCTTCGACCATCATGGGAATGAGGATTGATCCAAGAGAGGCTGTGTCTGCCGCAGCCGAACCAGAGATGCCTCCAAAAAAGTAGGATGCCACAATGTTCACCTGCGCCAGTCCTCCCCTCATCCAGCCTACACAAGCATTGGCCAGGGCTATAAGTTTTTGGGAGATTCCACCAGATCCCATCAACACTCCCATCGTGATAAAGAAGGGAACTGCCATCAGGGAGAATGAACTGATGCCTTTTACCATAAGGCGACTGATATCATTCAGGCTGGAGCCTTGGAAAAGCATACAGAAAACAGAAGAGAGCCCAACCGCATATGCGATAGGAAACCGGAGGAAGATCATAATGAAGAAGCTTCCCAGGAGAATCATAATTGCAATACTGTTAGCGTCCATCAAGCCTTCTCCTCTTCCTTCACATAGAAGGACTTTATATGGTTATAAATAGCCTCAATCTCAAAAATTATCATTGCAAGCCCGGCCAGTGGTACGGGAAAGTACATCCAGAATCGGCTGAGCCATGGCAAGGAGACATAGAATCCCCTGCTCCCAATCGTGATAGCATACCTCCAGCCAACATACAGCATTATCATGCCAAGACTAAAAACAGCGACATCCGAAAGGATATCGAGAATCTTTATCGTAAGTTTATTTAGATATTTATCGAAGGCCTTCATCCTGATGTGGGTACCCCTTCGGATGGCAAGAGCGGCGGACAGAACAGCCATATAAGCCATACAGGTCAAGACAACCTCTTCCGTCCAAGCAGGATCCTTCAGAAACGGAATATATTCATTGAGCATACGACCTGCTACTGCATAACTGGTGATGAGGATGTCGGCGATAAGCAACACTTTGCAAATTACCATGACAATCTTATCAGTCCAGTCATACGCATGCTTGATCTTATCCATTGATGCAAAGAACTTTGGCATATTTCATCTCCTGAGACTCGAAAAGGTGGGATTGACACTGCAATCCCACCGATAACTAACTAAACGTCCTTATTTCATATCCTTGATCTGCTGATACAGTGCTGCCTGGCTCTTGGTATTCTCTTCGATTACCGCCTTGGTAGCCTCTGCCCATGGGGTCTTGTCTGCGACATCGACCACATTCACGCCTTCAGCCTTCAGCTCAGCAAGTACTTCATTCTCAGCATTCTCGCTGATTTCAGCATTGTAGGCCTGTGCAAGCTTGCCGGCTTCCATGATGGCTTCTCTCTGCCTCTCGGAAAGCTTTCCCCAAGCGGTATCGGTAATAACTACCTGAATAGCACCAAGGGTATGACCATCGAGAATCAGATTGGGTGCAACTTCATGGAATGCATTGGCCTTATAGTTTGCAATCGGTTGCTCAGCGCCATCAACAACACCAGTCTGGAGAGCAGAGTACAACTCACCAAAAGAAACAACGGTGGGAGAAGCACCAAGGCCTCTTACCATGCCGTTCATGACAGGGTCATTGGATACGCGAAGCTTCATGCCTGCCAGATCTTCTATACCGCCAATATGCTTTGCAGCAAAGAAGTGCCTGAATCCTTCCTCACCATAGAAGACTCCACGAATGGGAAGACCGATGTCATGGGGCTCGTTGAGGAATTCAGGAGCAAGATCAGAGTTTGCAAATGCCCAGAAATGTTCCCTGTTCTCAAATGTGAAAGGGATGGAGAGAAGCTTTGACTTCTCCGCACCATAACTGGTAAGTGCAAAAGCAGAGATTCTTGACATATCAATTGAGGTACCACCACCAAGAATGGAGTCAAGAACGTCATTCTCGGAACCAAGGACACCAGAAGCCTGAATATCAATGGTTACCGTTCCATCGGAAAGCTTCTCAACCTGTTCCTTGAAATAGACACCAGTCTTTCCAACAATGGAATCAAGCGGGTTGACTTCTGCATAGACAAGTTTTACATTTTTTTCAGCACCTGCTTCAGCTGCTTCTTTCTCACCAGCAGCAAAAAGCAGGGTAGAACTGAGCAACAGTGCCAAAAGAACAATCAATACACGTTTCATAATCGCCTCCTAAAGTAATTCGACTCAGAATATCCAAGTTTCATCAAAACTGTAAAAGAGGAATTCTGCTAGCGCAAGATGCAGCCAAAGATAATGCAATGAATCCAAAAAAATGAAAAACCGAAAGTCTAGATATCTTCTATCCTCCTCACAATATCCTGTGCGATTTCATCCAGCTCTTGGTAGAGCGGTTCCATTATCTGCCTTAAGTATAGCAACGCATCCTCGCTGGGTTTGGTAACCACTACTCCAGAGGCTATTGCCTTTTCGTAAGCACGTTCTTCCTCTTGTTGCCAGAGGATTCGTTCATATAATCCGCTTTCCACAGCACATGTCCTGACAACTCCAACAAACGAAGGGTCTACAGCCGCAATTTTCTGCTCAGCATAAACACTCATCATTACCACTTCCGGTAACCGAAAATGCTCGTCCTGGTAAAAATACGGAGCCGCCTGGTAATGACCAGTAAATACATAGCTCGGCAAGTTGTTCTCCGCCCCATCAATCCGCATTTTCTGTAACGCAGAATAAACATCACCATAGGGTATCTGCACGGCTTCAGCACCAAGAAGCTCAATGGTACGACTCATCATATCATTCTCCATGACACGAATAACCATACCATGGAGATCTTCGATGCCAGAGACGGGAACCCGGGTATAGACACTCCTCGCCCCAGCATCATACCAAGCCAAGGCGATCAAACCTTTCCCAGACACCTCTTCCAGGTACATATCCCCAATCTCACCATCCAGAACTCTCCACATGTGGTCATTATCAGCATAGAGATAGGGCAATTGCAAAGTCCACAGCTTGGGGAAATATCTGGTGAGTGTCCCAACAGAGAATCGTGACATGTCGATACCACCATAACCCATCTGCTCCATGACGCTGGTCTCTGAGCCTAGGACACTGTCAGGAAATACCCTCACCTCAATCTTCCCATCGGTCCTTTCCTTTACGAGTTCTGCAAAATACTTCGCAGCCTCCACGGTTGGGTAGCCATCACTCTGGTTATCAGCATAACGAAGCACCAACTCAGGATACCTGGTTTCCTCCTTCTTGCAAGAAACTAAGACGAGGACAAAGAGGAAAGCCATGAACACAATTTTTTTCATCTACCTGTGCCTCCCCCGCTCTGCCGCCGGTACTCTGTTGGGGTGATTCCGACATTCTTCTTGAACGCACGGCTGAAATAGCTGGGACTCTCATAACCTACCATGGAAGCTATCTCTGCAATGGATTTAAACGGGTCTGCCAGATACTCCTTTGCAGCACTGATCCTGAGATTGGTAATATGGTCGAGAAAGTTGACTCCTGTACAACGCTTGAAAATACAACTCAAATATGATGGATTAATATTCAACAGCGAGCTTACTGAATCAAGGGAAAGATCATAATTCATATAACTGTGTTCCAGATATTTTTTCACCTTGGACATCATCAAAGCAGCCTTGTCGGAACCCTCGTCCCCATGCAAGCATTCGGCTTCGGGCCTAGCAGCCTTGAGCTGGCGCTCAGCTTCAACCTGGCTCTCTGCACGCTTGACTGCCCTACAGACATCAGCCTTGTCCACTGGTTTCAGTATATAATCAATCGCTCCAAGTTTTACAGCCTCACATGCATAGGAAAAAATGCTGTAGGCTGTTATGAAAATGATGCGGCAAGTTGGCTTATCCTGTAGTATCCGCTTGGATGCCTCTATCCCATTAAGAGCGGGCATCTCGATATCCATGAGTACGATATCCACATCGTAGAGCTCGGCATAGTTTACGGCCAGACGGCCATTCTCCGCTTGGTAAAGTTCATAGAAAGGATTGTCTGAAAGCATCTTATGAAGTAGCTCTCGTTCGATACGTTCATCATCAGCAATCAGTATCTTAATCATCCAATTCCTCCTCGTTCTTCAGGATCAGCGGCATCTTGATGCAGACCTCCGTACCTTTCTCCCTGTCTGAAAACACCTCAAAGCGGCACCGCTCATCAATCAGTTTGAGACGGGCAGCAACCGTATAAAGTCCAATATGTTCCCCAGTGACAGGATGGTCCAACAATCGCGTTCGGAGAATTTGCAATTGCTCTGTATCCATCCCAATCCCATCATCTGCAACCTGTACAATCAGCATATCCTCTTTTACTCCCAAGGACAGCCAGACACTTCCTTGTCCTTCTTTAGGACCAAGTCCATGCTTGAAGGAATTTTCTACCAATGGCTGAAGGAAAAAGGAAGGCACCAGCGTCTCTGTCAGCACCAAGGAGGGAAAAATATTCCAGAAAAGCGAGATCTTCTCCCCGAAGCGAGCCTTGTAGAGACTGTAATACTCATCCACAATCTGTATCTCCCTGGAGAGGGGGACCAACACCTCATTATCGGCCAATGCATAGCGGAAAAGACGAGCGAGGGAAGAGAGTAACGCATCTGTCTTTTTTGCATGCTCCTCCTGTGCCGTATATTTTATCACATTGATGGTATTGAACAGAAAGTGAGGGTTCACCTGGCTCCGTAGCAGTTGCAACTTTTCGCGCTCCAGCAGTGTCTGCATAGCCAAGGCCTCGGTATCCTTACGATAGATCTCTTTCTCCATTTCATTGTTTGCCTGCAATAAGGTGACCTGATTCCGCATCGCCATCTTCATCTCATTGAAAGCTCGGGTCATATCACCTAACTCATCCTTCCTGTGTTCCCTAAACTCCGGCCTATCAAAATTACCTGCAGTGATTGCCTTGGAAGCATTGGCCATCTCCTGTACGATGGAGAGCATACGTATCACTTCCCTGAAAGTTACAACCCCAAAGAGAAGCATGACCAGGACCGTCAAGCTATAGATGACATCAAGCCGCCCATTGAGCACCATCAGACGATCATAGGTAGACTGGTTATCCATGATGGACTGTTCCATCAATTGTTGCATATACCGATACAGATGGTTCAAACAGGGCTCAAGATCGGCGTAATACAACTCAGAGGCTTTTGCTACATGGTTCCTGATCAGCAAATCCTCTAAAAGCATGAGGTAGTGGTTATATGCATTGTATGTAGTATGTACTGCACTGACAAGAAGATATTGATCTACTCCAATCGAAGAAATATCGGAATCAATCTTTCCCAGGTTGTCCTCAACAATCTGCGATTCCCTTCTCAGACCAGAAACCAATGCGGCAATATCCCCAAAATCCCAACGATAGGAGGAAAGCAACTCCCGAGTCTGCCCCAAAGCGTTGAGTACCAAGCTGATCGTCTGCACATTCCCTGCACTTCTTTGCATTGGATCCATGATGGAGCTTTCCTGGTAGGCAGAAATAGCCAACTGCAAGAAAATGCATAACACAAATACGACGAGATACAGAAAGATCCGGTGAAAGAGATTAAGATGAAGCCCTTTTTTATTGCTTGTATCCATATGTGGTTTGTACATCCTACCATCCATACGAGAAAAAGTGAATGTAACAAGTTCACCAATATGGTATAGTAGGACCATGACCATAGCAGTACACTTGAGTGAAAGCAATTTCAGGAATTTCCTCATATTCAACATAATCAAGCGATTGAAACTGTACAAGAGCCCTGTCATCTTTGCCTCAATCATGTCCGTCTCAGCCTTTATCAGCTTCGCAATGCACCATGTAGAAGGAGCGGTGATGCTTGGGTCTGTCCTGCTCCTGGTAGGGCTTGGGGTTCCGGTTGTCTACTTTGTAAACTTTTTTGCATCCCTGAAAAAACAGGTAAAGCTTCAGGACCTGGACCCTCCCCGTTTGGTCTACACCATCCAGTTCTCAGAAGCATCCGATTTCATTGAAATCTCCAATGATACGGAACAAGTGCGCTACCAATGGAAGGATGTCTATCACGCATATTACGAGAAGGATGCCATTTATCTCTTCATCACGAAGGACAAGGCATTCCTGCTTCCCCTGTCATTACTTGAAAACTGCGAAGATGCCTGGGTCATCATTTGGGGGAAGCTCGGCAGGGATCGATGTACCAGAAAGCAGTAACCAGGAACACTCCTAGCTATACTTGACAGATTGATCTGAAATTAATGGTTGACAAATCAACTATTTTCTTTACTATATCCCTATATGAACACCAGTCTTGGGCGCTTGATCGCCATCCTTCACAGAAACAAGCAGATGTATCTCAATGCCCGTCTAAAACCCTATGGGATTACCAGCGCAGAAGTAGGAATCCTCATGAGCCTCTATCGTGAGGAAGGAAGGACACAGGAGGAACTTTCCCAGTGGCTGCATATCGACAAGGCGGCAACCACACGTACGGTGCATACCCTTGAAGAAAAAGGGATCATCACACGCAAGCATGATGAAAAGGATAGGCGATGCAATCGTATTCATCTTACGGAGAGAGGAAAGGCATTGGAATCGTCAGTGGTTCCTGTGGTCCGTGGCTGGAGCGAGCATATCAGCAAACTTGCAGGAGAGGATACCTACAACAGGCTCTGTAGTGACCTGGAAGCCATCTTCACGGCCCTGAAAGAGGAACCGGCACAATGAGCACCACCACCCTCGAAAAAGAGAACCCTCTCGGCACCGAACCAATTTTCAAGTTGCTGGTCCGCTTCAGCGTACCAGCCATTGTGGGGATGATGGTCAATGCACTCTACAACATAGTGGACAGGATCTATATCGGGAACAGTCCCTCCCTCGGGGCTGATGGTATTGCCGGTATTACCATAGTCTTCCCCGTCATGATCATACTGATGGCGATAGGGGTACTGTTTGGGGTTGGGGGGGCTACACTCTTCTCCATCCGCCTGGGACAAAAAGAGAAGGGACAAGCAGAGGAAGTGATGGGAAATGCCTTTTTCCTGCTTGTTGCAAGCGGACTCACCTTCGTGGTACTCGGGCAGATCTTTCTGACCGATATCCTCATCCTCTTTGGAGCAAGTGAGCAGGTACTCCCGTATGCAACCAGCTACATGCGCATCATCTTCTTTGGCGCATTGTTCCAGGTAACCAATATGGGAATGAACAACTTCATCCGCGCTGATGGAAACCCAAAGATTGCCATGCTTTCCATGTTCCTGGGAGCTGGTACCAATATTGTTCTCGATCCCATTTTCATCTATGCCTTGGATTGGGGAATGGCAGGAGCTGCCAGCGCGACGGTGATCAGCCAGATGGCTTCCTTTACCTGGGTACTCTCCTACTTCCTGGGGAAACGCAGCAGGGTGAAGCTAAAACCAAGCACCATCCGGGCCCGCCGTCACAATACCCTCTTGATTGTAAGCCTCGGCTTGCCCGGTTTTGTACTCCAGATAACCAGCAGTCTCCTGAACATCATTCTCAATAAATCCCTCTTGCAGTATGGAGGGGACCTCGGCATCTCAGCCATGGGGATCGTCAACAGCCTGCACACCCTGCTCATCATGCCGGTAATCGGCATCAAGCAAGGTGTACAGCCCCTGATCAGCTTCAATTTCGGGGCAAAGAAGTATGACCGGGTAAAGAAGGCCACCAAGCTTGGCATTATCAGTTCCACCGCTTTGATCATGGTAGGATACCTAGCTACTCGATTCTTCCCAACCACCATGGTTGCAATGTTCAACCGTGACCCGGCACTACTCGAGCTGGGAACCTTTGCCCTGACACGTTGGTTCCTGCTTACCCCGTTGGTAGGGTTTCAGATCATCGCAGGGAACTTTTTCCAGGCAATTGGCAAGAGCAGGATCGCACTCCTGCTCACACTC
>NZ_JBFXGH010000062.1:0-12334 GCF_050178175.1 Sphaerochaeta sp. | reverse complement strand
AGGGTCTCTGGTATGTACTTGCCTCCATAGGGGCCGAATCGTCCTGGTTCCATCGGTTACTCCTTGTGATAGGAGCATACATGTTTCTATTAATAGAATCAAGGTTTTTGGACAAGAATTTTGATTTTTTTGAATAATAATTTTGTAATTACTTACATGAGAACAAAAAAAGGAACCCCGAAGGGTTCCTGATTATCACAAAGCAATAGCTTAGTAACGGTTGTAGCTCGGACGTGGCTTTGCAATAGCTTCGTTTACACGAAGGTTGCGGCCGCCGAAATCCTGGCCGTCAAGCTGGCTGATAGCAGCAACTGCAGCAGAATCGTCTTCCATCTCTACGAAACCAAAGCCCTTGGGGCGACGGGTCTCACGGTCAATGATGATGTTTGCACTCAATACCGTGCCATACTGGGCGAACAGGTCACGAAGTTCCTCTTCGCTGGTGTTGTAACTCATGTTACCAACATAAATTTTCTTTGCCATTCAAAGCATCCTTTACAGGCCTTTAGCCTGTCTCAAAAAAGTATTTGCTCATTTTGGCGCAGTTTCGAACGTTTAACCTGTCTGCTGATGGAATTCAAATGAAGAACACGAACATAGAGAGGGTAAGGGACTAGCTGCAACGCAAAAAATCAAAGCAACTGCAGGCTAGCATGGCCAAGGCTGAATGTCAATCGAGGAGTCAATGCAATTGAACATTTTTTGCACATTTGTAAGAGAACATTCGTGCAATGGGTAAAAAGCCTCTGCCGAAAGTGCATTTTCCCCTGGTCAAGAGCGCACGCTGCTGTTAGGATGATCCCATGAAACAGATTGAAGTAGCCGCACTCGTCTTGATTGATGATAACCGGGTATTCGCTGCCCAACGGAAAAACCTTGGACCACTTGGAGGCATGTGGGAGTTTCCTGGAGGGAAATTGGAAGTAGGGGAGACTGGGCGGGAAGCGCTCGTGAGAGAGATTCAGGAGGAGCTTGGGGTCACTATTGAAATAGAAAACTACCTGCTGAGGGTGGAGCACCAATATCCAGGCTTTTTCATCATCATGCACGCCTATGTAGGACATATTCAAGAAGGTTCCATCCAGTTGCATGAACATCAGGCAAGCCGTTGGCTTAAGAAACATGAGTTATGGCAGATTGAATGGGCTGCGGCAGATATCCCCATCGTACAGAAAGTAGAGCAATTACTAGCATGACAAGTGTGCAGGATGAGCGGCTGCTGGCAAGCCTTGAGACAAGCTTTTTTGATGCACGCATTCCCTCTGCAATGAATCTGCGTCCTCATCTGGTGCTCAATGACCCTCCAAGGACGAAAGTAATGGAGACACTCGAGCGAGAGCTTGCTACCTGTACTTCATTTTCCTTCAGCGTGGCATTCATTACCAAAGGTGGGTTGGCCATGCTTTTGCAGCCACTCTACGAGGCACAGAGGAGGGGAGTGAAAGGGAAAATTCTCACCTCTGACTACCTTACCTTCACCGATCCTGATGCGCTTGCTTTTTTGCTTGAACACTTCCCATCCATAGAGCTCAGGGTATATACGGAAAAGGCATTTCACACCAAGGGTTATCTCTTCACACGCGAGGAAGATTATGCAACCTTGGTGGTAGGGAGTTCAAACCTGACCCATGAGGCGCTTGCCACCAATCAGGAGTGGAACTTGTTTTTGGTTAGCTCAGGTTCCGGTAGTCTGGTCCAAGAGACCCAGGAAACGTTTCAAGAGGCTTGGGACCAAGCTGCAGAGGTCAGCCCTGCATGGATTGCTCACTATCGTGAAGTGTATGCTGCTCTCCATACCCATAAACGATTTGAACCGCTGCCGCTTCCCTCCCTTCCCATGGCCCAGAGGCCGGAAAAAAGAGAGCATCTGGTGCTCAATGCCATGCAGGTACAGGCATTGGATGGTCTTGAGCGGCTCAGGGAACAAGGCAAGGACAAGGCGTTGTTGATATCGGCGACCGGTACAGGAAAGACCATCCTCCTGATCAAGGATGTGGAACGCCAGCGCCCCAGGCGGTTTCTCTTCATCGTACATCGTCAGCAAATTGCTGAGGAGGCCCTTGCACGGTTCAAGGAACATCTCGGTGATGACTTGGAGTGTGGGCTTCTCTGCGGGGAAACAAAGGAAACAGACGCTCCCTACCTTTTTGCAACTGTCCAGACGCTGTCAAAGGACGAAGTGCTGTATACATTCCCAAAAACCTGGTTTGATTATCTGGTTATTGATGAAGTGCATCATGCAGGAGCTGAATCATACCAGAAAATCTTGAACCATTTCCAGCCAGCCTTTCTGCTGGGAATGACGGCAACGCCATACCGAAATGATGACAAGGACATCTTCCAGCGATTCGACTATGCTGTTGCCTGCGAGATTCAACTCAACCAAGCGCTGGATGCTGGTATGCTCTGTCCTTTTCATTACTATGGGGTAACTGAATTCTCCATCCAAGGTCATGAGGAGGTCCAGTACAAGGATTTTGCCCGTCTGGAGAAGGTTGAGCAGGTGAGGCATATCAACCAGATGCTCAACCGCTACAGTATCGGCAATAGGCGGGTACGTGGTCTGATTTTCTGCAGCCGGAACAAGGATGCCGCTTTTCTGGCACAGGCTTTGTCTGAACTGGGGAGAAAGGCGCTGGCCCTCTCTGGTTCAGATCCACAGGAAGCGAGGGAAGAGGCCTTTCTCCGATTGGAGATGGAGAGTGGCAAGGATGCACTGGAGTATCTGGTGACGGTGGATATTCTCAATGAAGGGGTCGATATTCCTTCCCTGAATCAGGTGGTAATGCTACGGCCAACGGAGTCGGCTATCATTTTTGTCCAGCAACTTGGAAGAGGACTTAGAAAGTACCCAGGGAAAGAGTTTCTAACCGTAATAGATTTTATTGGGAACCATGTCAACAATTACCTGATCCCCATGGCTCTCTTTGGGGACAGGACCTATCGCAAGGATACGCTGAGAAGACTATTAAGTGAAGGTTCTACCGCCCTAAGCGGTCCATCTACCATACAGTTTGATGCAGTGGCCAAGGGGAAGATCTTTGAGGCAATCAATCGTGTTTCCTTCAAGAACAAGACCTTGCTTGGGCAGGAGTATGCAAGCCTCAAGCAGAGGCTGGGAAGAACACCCAAACTCATTGATTTCATCACGATGGGCTCTCTCTCACCTGTTGTCATCCTGGAGTATGCAAGGACGTATATTCAGTTCAAGGAAAGGGTGGAGAAGCACTTCGTACACACACTTACCGACTTGCACCTGAAGAGCTTGTACTATCTTGGGAAGATACTGGCAAGAGGAGTGAGGATTCAGGAGACTTGCATGATCATAATTCTACTGGAGCATGAAGGTGAGATTGCATACCCCTCCATACCCAAGCTGATCCAGGAATCCTATGGATTTGTTCCGACAGACCAGTCAATCGAATCGGCGATCAGGATTCTATCAAACCAATTCTTCCAGGAAAAACACAAGGGTACTTTTGGGGCACTCTCCTATGTGACCTTGACGAAGACTGGGATGAGAAAGAGCCCGTCTTTTTCAGCATTATTGGAGAATGAGGAGTATAAGAGCGAACTATTGGATCTTCTGGAGGTCAGCAAGTACTCATATCTCAACGATTTTGCCGAGCGTCGAGGCTCACATGACCTGGTACTCTACCAGAAGTACACTCGACAGGAAGTATGTCGGCTTCTGGGTTGGGAGCGTGATGAGGCAAATACCATCTATGGGTACAAGGTTGATTACGAGCACCACCAGTGCCCGATCTTTGTTACCTACCACAAGGATTCTCAAGCCATTGATCCTGGTATCGATTACCGGGATCGGTTTCTCTCCCGTGAACAGTTTGTATGGGAAACCCGGAACAATGTACATCTCGGTTCTAGGGAAGCGCGGGCAATACGGGGAGAAATGGGGCCGATGGAGGTGTTGCTCTTTGTGCAGAAAAGCAATGATGAGGGGCGTTCATTCTACTACCTTGGACCTCTTTCCTTCCTCCGCAATGCACCCAGTTCAAAGACCAATGGAAAAGGAGATCACCTCCCAGTGGTGATGATGCGGTTCGCCCTTACCCATCCTGTCCCCCCAAGTCTGTACAACTACATCCTGGAATTGGTGGACAGCTCATCCCAAACCACCGCGTAACGCACTTCCCCGCTTGTTTTCATGATGCTCATGGATAATACTGTTCTCATGGAACCAACGCTTGTACCTTCATTTGATGGATTCTTCATCTCATGCGTCCTGTACCGACCGGCTTCTCCTAGGGGGATTGTCCAGATCATCCATGGTGCAGCTGAGGTAAAGAGTCGCTATGAGCAAGTAGCTCTGTTTCTTCAGGACTCTGGCTACTGTGTTCTGGTGAGTGACCAGAGAGGACATGGGGATTCAGTTGATGCTCACTTTGTGAGGGGATATATGCCGAGTGTGGATGTTCTGGTGGAAGATCAACATATCATCACCCGTTTCCTGAAGGATCTCTATCCTGGTTTGCCGCTTTTCTTGCTTGGTCACTCGTTTGGCTCCATGATTGCAAGGCTCTACCTCGGTTCCTATGACCATGAGATTGCCGGCCTGATCATGACAGGTACCCCTTGCTATGTAAGGGGAATAGCACTGGGGAAAGCATTTGTCCGGTTTTTGATGTTGCTCCTCACTCCTCATGGTTAT
The DNA here is from genome assembly GCF_050178175.1 of Sphaerochaeta sp. Lineage (GTDB taxonomy): Bacteria > Spirochaetota > Spirochaetia > Sphaerochaetales > Sphaerochaetaceae > Sphaerochaeta. Next base: position 7,665 of record NZ_JBFXGH010000062.1, on the reverse strand, counting down.
GGTATGATTGCTACCAAGCTTACCACTTCAGCCAGCCTGAAATGGGTTTGTTCCGATCCCGAGGTGGTCAAGGAGAGACTGCACGACCCGTACCGGAAAAACTTCAAATACCAACTGCAATCCATTTATACCATCTTTGATGCCTTGCAACGGCTTCATGACTGGCCATCCTATCACCCAACCAAGAGTGATCTTCCCATCCTCTCGATAACAGGAGGGGATGATCCAATCCCGGGAGGGGAGCGAGGCCTCTCTGATACCGAACGATCACTGAAGCGAATCGGGTATCATCGCTTCAGTTATACTGTCTATGAAGGAATGAGACATGAGGTTCTGATGGAGAGGGAGAAGGAGTTGGTCTTCAACCAGATAAAGGATTTTCTTTTCTCAGGAGCTGAACAGACTTGACGATTTCATTTCTTAGTATGATGGTAATAGGTGAGGGATGGTTTGTACCTCAATTGGTTTTTCGTTAAGAAAGGAGCAATTGACTATGAGAAAGCATGCACGGGAAACAATCAGAAGGCCCAAAGAGATTGAAACAAGCTATGATTGGGACCTTGATGAGAAAACAATGCCAAAGAAGATGGCACGAAAGCCCAAGGATGATGATCTTGACGAAGAGGATCTCTTGGAAAGCGAAGAGGAGGAGTTGTAGATATCCTCAATTGCTTGTTCAATTACACTCTTCCTCTCACCAGGAGGAGTGTTTTTCTAAAGAGGACAGAATGCTTCTGATACATGCAGGGAGCCTGCCAGGATTTGCACAGTTTTCCCCGGGCTGCGGTACAGTACCTGGCTTGAAGCATTGAGGAATTCGGTGGTGATGGTGTAGGTCCCTTCAGGTAGATCCACATATCCCACCCAGGCCTCGGAAGGGAGGAAGTGGGTACTTCGTACGTCAGCACTCTCTGTTGCATCTCGAGCGATATGGAAAATCATGCCAAGGAGCTCTTCTCCTGCTGTTACGTTGTTGTCCTGTGCTGCATACTCGTCATAAAGGGCAATTCCCACCGCCTTGGCCATCGCACGGGTTATTGCTTTCATTTTAATCAGCTCACTCTTCGTCCTGAAGGTATCGATGGCTATATTGCTGATCGACTCAATCCTCTGGAGTGGGATCATCGGTTGTCCCTCGATGGAGACCCTGACAGCCTGTACTTGCGAGGATCCCCCAACAAGTACGGGGTAGGCTATCTTTGCCCTATTGAATGAGGAAACATACACCCTCTCTACGCGTTCTTCCTTCAACGGGGATTGCCCACTGAAGGAGACCAGCTGGAGCCTCCCCTTGTCTTGGGGAAAAGGGTCTTCCTCGAGCTCCACCACCGAGGGGAGAGGGAACGGGTAGAGGGAGGGCTGGGAGGAGAAGGCATGCCGTACCTGGTCGATGGCATAGTGAAGGGAATTTTCTTCTCCTAGAGCCTGAGCCACCGAAGCACTCAGGTAATTGGAGAGCGCACTGGTGGAGAAGGCTGTTGCATGGGTTTGGACTGCCGGTGCCTCCAATCCTTCCTCTCTCGCATATGCTGTCATCTGCTGCTCATATTGCTCATACTTTTGCTTGAGGAATGTCTGTTTCTCTATGCTTCGATTGAGTTCCACCAATGCAGCTTCGGTTTCTCCGAGGTGCATATAGTTCAAGGCCTTGAATATATTGAGATACATGTCCTCATACGCTTCACCTTGGTAGGCTTTTGTGTTGTCATTGACGAGAAATGAGGCAATATTGCCTGAAACACTCTCCGTATAGGCTTCCCAGATGAGCCGCTCTGCTTCACTGAGATAGTTGTTGGAATCCGTATAGTGTTCACCCAGGCGCGAGAGGATCCCGAGGTCATAGTTGACAATGAGGGGTCCCTGTTTCTTGAGCAGGGAAGGGACTTCCAGAAGGAGGCTCTCATAAGCTCCCTGGTATTTGGCATCCTTGTAAAGCGACTGGGTAGCTGAGATGTCCATGAAGGAAGTACACCCGCTCATCAACATGATGAGCGCAAAAAGGAGGACGAAAAACAACCCGTTTGCTACACTTTTGCGGTATCTCATTACATCCTTCCTCTTCCTGTATGGGCACAATGTAGCATTGGCTTATACCTGGCGCAATAATGAATCGCTAAAAAAATGTAGAATGTATCATTTTTCATACCAATGATTCCTACCCAAGTGATGATGAGTCTGTTACACTGTTGCGTATACAGCAGCGGAATGTGAAGGAGATTTGTGATGAAACGCCTAACCCTCTATGGCTCCCTTGTCGTGCTGGTATCTACACTCTTGCTCTCATGTCAGTCTCCTGTGTCAGTCAGCCGTATAAGTGCTGATACCGATATTGACTTGAGTGGGAATTGGAACGACACCGATATTCGTATTGTGGCAGAGGCACTGGTTGAATCCAGTCTGTCCTCACCATGGATCACGCAGTACAAGATGGCCCATCCCGGGGACAATCCAGTGGTCATCGTAGGAACGTTCCTTAACCGTAGCAGTGAGCATATCGATACCTCGATTATTGCCAAACGGTATGAGATGGCTCTCGTCAATTCAGGAAAGGTCGATATGGTAGCTGACCAGAGCTTCCGTGCTTCCGTGAGAGAGGAGCGCGAGGAACAACAGTTCTTTGCGAGCGAGGAAACTGCCAAAGCACTGGGAAAGGAAATTGGGGCAGATTACCTGTTGCAGGGATCGGTGAGAACCAATCTTGACCAGAGTGGCGGCCAGATGGTGAGAACCTACTATGTTTCAGCTGAATTGATTGACATCGAGACCAATAGGAAAGTGTGGGTTGGAGAAGAGACAATCAAGAAGCTCATCAAGCAAAGCAAGTACAAGTTATAGGAGTGCACATGAGAAACTATCTTGTGGTACCTGTGTTGCTCTCTTTGGTGCTGGGAATTTCCTGTACCTCAATGGGATCCCCCAAGGTTCCCTCCTGGATCGACCACCCTTATGACAAAACCTATGATGAAGATACCTACCTCTGTGCCGTTGGTTCTGGATCATCACGACAAAAGGCTGTTGATGCAGCACTTGCAAGCCTTTCCCAGGTCTTCAATGCCCAGGTTCACTCAGTTACTGAAGTCAGCAGTCTCTCTACTGCTGCAACCGATACACTGGGGAATGTGACGTTTACTGAATCCTCTGAGATGATGGATTTTGGCAGTGTCACCAGCGAGACTGACCAGATCATCGGCTCTGAAGTGGTCAATGTGTATACCGATGAACGGGGGAGGGTCCATGCCCGTGTAGCTTTGCACCGAGAGCGGACTGCCTCACTGTATCAGAAACAAATAGAGGAGTTGAGCAGCTCCATTGCGCAATTGAATATGCGAAAAGCAACTGCCGGCACCCTGCTCAAAGAGTATGTGCTCCTTCTTGAGTCTAGGGAGCTGGCAAAGCAACAACAAGCTCTCTACAACCAGTTGCAGGTGTTGCTTAGGCAGCCACAGATGCAAGTGTTGGCACCGATTGATCGAGCCCTGTCAGCATTGGCTCAGCAGATTTCCATTGTGGTAGAGGTTTCTGGGAATGCAAATGACTCTCCTGTACTCAAGGCAGCCTTTGAACAGGGTCTGCAGGAGAGAGGGTTTGCTACCGGAGCACAGGACCCTTGTGCGATATTGGATGTCTGGTACACCGTAGAGCCTATCACGATGGAGGGTAGTCCTTATTCCTACGCCCGCTATACATTGGCTGTTCAACTGAAGGATAACAAGCAGGAGGTCCATGTCTCCTATGAGAAGACAGACAGAGAGGCGGCCATGTCTGAGAAGGATGCTCTTGCGAAGGCGTTGAAAGCTGCAAGTTCATCTGGGGTTGATGGATTCTTTACCCTGATGCTGGAAACGCTTGGGGATGAAACATAGTTGGAGGATGATATGAAAAAGTTGTTAACGATTCTGGTACTTGCATTACTTGCACTTGCCATGACCGGTTGTGCCACCGCCAAGGTTGCCGAGCCTGTCGAACCTGCCCGTCCCGTCATCATCGGTGCTGAGGGTATTCCCCAGCCGGATTGGGTCTACAAGACTGTTTCAACCCAGGACATGCACTTTGAGACCGGATACGGCAAAATGAGTGACAAGCAGAACTCAATCAAGCGTGCCACTGTTGAAGCAAAGAACAAGATTGCCGCTTGGATCAGTACGCAGGTCAAGGAAGTGGTGGTAACCTACATCAATGATGCCGGTAGCGGCGACAACCGCCAGGCTCTCGATGCAATGGAAGTGATCAGCCAGCAGGTAGCAGAGGCAACCCTCTCAGGTGTGAGTACAGAAGAAGTTTGGGTCGATGCTGAAAACGGGGTATGGGTACTTTGCTCAATTCCCATTGCCAATATCGAGCAGAACTTTGAACCAGCCTCAGAAGCCGTTGCAGAGGCTTTTGTCGAGAGTGAGGCAGCTGAGGCAGCCAACACCAAGATGAAAGAAGCGTTCGCCGAATTGTTGAAGGGAGCTAACTGAGTTTGTCAGTACGCAGATATGTAGTGGCCATCAGTTTATTGGTGGTGATGCTTGTCTCAGCTTGCACCACCAGTGTCCCCAGGGCAGAGAATGATGCCCTCTCCCGTCTGGATGTGAGCTACTATCCCTCCAATGTGTATGTGGGACTCTCTGGTCCATATTCCACCCAAGAGAGAATGGTGAGTGAGGCAATCCTTTCTGCTGCAAGATCCATACATATCAAACAGGCCCTTGCACTGGATAGCAGGCTTGTTACTTCCTATCGTTCAGACAAGGGTTTGCAGTCCTTTGCAAAGGATGAAGCAGCCTTCTTTGATGATACAGCCATGGCCGAAACCATCAGCCGACTTGAAATCCTGGAAGTTTACTTCGATCCTGAAGCCGGTGCTGTCGTGATCGTGAAGAACAGGCAGGAGGAGGGGGAAGACCGTATATACGAGAGTGAGTACAACAAGGAGGGCAAGCCTACTTGGCTTGCACTCTACCCCAAGTTGGATGGGTATCGCTTTGGGGTCGGGTCTGCTAAACGGCATTACTTCCTCAACGATTCATTGGAGGCGGCAGATTTTGCCGCTGCTCAGAATCTTCTCGATTTGAAAACAGGACATGCGTATTCAGTCGAGAACGTGACCACAAAGAACGAGCTGATGGAGCGCTCGCTCTACCAGGCTCAGCGTGGCTTGCTCAAGGGGTTTACCATCATAGCACGTTACTATGACAAGGAAACAGATACCTACTGGAGTCTTGCCGCCAGTCTGGAATAAGGAACATTGCTATGAAACGAATCATGTTGGTGAGCCTTGTGTGCATTCTGCTTGTATCCTCGTGTGCGAATACCCCGAAAAGCAATCCAGATGGATCACCGTACTGGACCACGCACCCTCCCAAGAGTAGCCGCTCCTTGCATTACGAAGTAGGATCGGCAAAACAATCCACCCCGCAGCTGAGCAAGATGCGAGCCGAGTCGGCTGCAATGGATGCGATCGGCCGATGGGCATCCACCAGCGTGGATAATGCACTGGTCACCTTTGTTGAGGAGTCTGGGGAGGTCTTGAGGACCAAGCAGATGCTGGAAGTTCTCCAGAACCTCAGTGTACAGACAGTGAGTATCGCCTTGCGCGGTGTAACCATTGAAGAGTATTACAATGCTCCTGATGGGACGGTCTATGTCCTTGCCTCCTATCCGGTGAAGAATCTCAAGGATGCATATAAACAGCAGGCAGAGGAACTGGAACGACAGTTTGCACTGGATAAGGCCAGTGCTGAAGCGGATCTGATCAAGGCAGAGGTATTGCTCTCCTATCTTGACGAGCTTCTGGAAGAGTAATCTCAGAGACTAACAATTGGGGCCGGAGGGAATATTCCTTCCGGTCCTTGCTTAGTCTTGACGCTTCGATGCATTTCCGCCATCTTGGTTATATGAGAACCTAGTAAATGAGTAAGATATTAATTATAGTCCTTATCCTCCTTGCCCTGGTAGGTGGAGTAATTTGGAAAACAAGACAGCCAGAGAGTGGCACATATGAAAAGATTTCTGCTGAAACTGCCTTCTCCATGATGCAGGAGAAGCAGGATATGCTCACTGTTGATGTTCGTACCCCAAGTGAGTATGCTGAAGGACATGTCCAAGGTGCCATCAATGTCCCCTTGCAGTTGATCGAAGCGGGAGATCTCTCCTTGCTCCCTGACAGGGACAAAACACTGCTTATTTACTGCAGGAGTGGATCTCGTAGTGCAAGTGCAGCAAAATCCCTGGTCAGACAGGGATACACATCGGTGTATGATTTTGGTGGAATCATTAATTGGCCATATGGTACTGTCAGGTAGGAGGGATCATTGTGAAGGCATCTTTGCTGTCTCTGAAGCATCCGGAGTATCTGCATATCCGCACGGATGAAACAGTGTATTATGGAGCTGATCAGGAGTGGTTTCCACAGTCTTGGCAGAGACGGGCAGGATGTGGTCCTACCACTGCAAGCCATCTCGTGTTGTACAACCTTGGGAAAAGACAAGGAGTATCTGCAGTTACAGACCAGAGGCAGATGGTCATCTTGATGCAACAGCTCTGGAATCATGTGACCCCAACCTTGATGGGAGTGCATTTGGTCAGTCAATTTACCAAGGGGCTCATTTCTGCACTACCTGAGCAACGCATTGATGGGAAAGTGGTGAGTCTGTCACTCCCCAAAGCTAGAGAGGAGAGACCTCCTTTTTCGATGGTTTTGGAATTCATTCAGGAGAGCTTATTGCTTGATCAACCAGTGGCATTCCTAAATCTCCACCACGGGGAAGTCCTGAACCTTGACTCTTGGCATTGGGTTACCATTGTTGCCCTGGATGCAGAATCTGGGAGGATACGGGTGTATGATGGGGGAAAAAAGTGGGATATTGATCTTCATCTTTGGTACAGAACCACTCCCAGAGCTGGTGGTTTTGTTGCTATAAGGCGCTGAGTATTCGCTCAACAAGGTATGGATCAACCTCGATTCCAGCGAGCTTTGTGAGGGTTTTCTCAATCTGTTCCTTTGTTGCTTGATCCAGATGTTCCCGCTCCCAGACTTCCGCAAAACGCAAGAGCCTGGAAAAATAGGGAATTTCCGTGCCCTGTAATCCTTTCGGGTAGCCGCTTCCATCCCACCATTCATGGTGATGCAGGATCAAGGGTGCCAAATCTACAGTCTCCTCAAACATATTAAGGATACGATATCCTGCACTGACATGTTCCCTGTAACGTTCTTGCATCCATGCCGTTCGGTTATGTGAGGTAATTACCTCTGGTTCCAGTACAACTTTCCCGATATCATGATAAAACCCTGCACGTTGCAGTTTGCTTGCTTCTTCATCATTGAGATGTAGCAGAGAGGCTATGTGTGATGCATGTTGCTGCACTTTTGTTGCATGTATGCGTTCACCGGGAGCCTTCTTATAAAGCATCTCCACAAGATCCTGGAGTTGTTGTTTCTGGATTTCAGCCCTGCGAAGTGTTTTTCTACGATACATCTGATCCTCTGCCCGGTCAAATGTTTCTTGGATGGATTCCTCAATTGATGTCTTGGTTGCCCTTCCCAGAGCAATACTGCGATTCCCTGCGCGTATCCCATCTTTTTCCAGGTGTCCCTCAATCCTTGTCATAATCTGATTTGCTTCATTGCCGTCAGTATGGGGGAGTAAGATCAGGAATTCATCACCTCCAATCCTGCTGACA
>NZ_JBFXGH010000061.1:0-12388 GCF_050178175.1 Sphaerochaeta sp. | reverse complement strand
TCCTTCCAGGTCGGCGACAAGGACTTCAAGACCCAGCTTACCAAGATCCGCAGTGCCAATCCTGAAGCTATCTACATCCCCAACTACACCGCTGAGATGGCTCAGATTCTCGAGCAGGCCAGTCAGTTGGGAATGGATACTCCTTTTCTCTCCTGTGATGGATTCTCCAACCCTGAGATTTACGACCTTGCTGGTGAATTCACCGATGGCGTGATCTATGTTGGTCCTGCAAAGGTCAAGGAAAGTCCTGCCTACAGTGATTTCGTTGCACAGTATGAAGCCAAGTTTGGTGTTGGTCCTGATAGTTTCGCAACCAACGCTTATGACGGTGCAAACATCCTGCTCCAGGCAATGGACAAGGTGTACAAGGCTACCGGTAAGTTTGACCGTGCTGCCATCCGTGATGCGGTTGCAGCTACCAAGGACTATGCTGGTGTCTCCGGTACCATCAACTTTGCAGAGAATGGAGACTTGATTGCATACCAGGGACTCTACAGGGTCAACGGGACTACTCCTGAATACCTCGGTTCCTATACCGTCGTTGATGGGGTCCTTACCCAGGTGGACTAAGGTCTCTGTTACTTCCCGGTCTACTCGGGAAATGGGAGGACCGGTGTTGTTTACACCGGTCTTTTCATGTTATCGTACCTACTAGTTTTCGTATGAAGGAGAGAGCATCGTGGGAATTGCCGAATTCTTTCAACATTTGATGAATGGCCTGACCTTGGGAGGCATCTATGCCCTGATAGCCCTGGGGTACACCATGGTGTATGGCATTCTGAAATTTATCAACTTTGCCCATGGTGACATATTAATGGCTGGGGCTTATATTGGTCTGTTTGTGTTTGATGGACTGAGAGGGGATGCCCCGCTTGGTTCATGGACACTGATAGCCTTCTTCCTTGCTATGATTATCAGTATGGGGTTCAGTGCATTACTTGGTATGTCCATCGAGCGTATTGCGTATAAACCGCTAAGGGGAGCAACCAGACTTGCCCCGCTTCTCAGCGCTATTGGTGTTTCATTCATACTCTCCAACAGTGCTGCATGGGCCTTTGGCACCCACTCACGGAAATTCAACTATCCCTTCGACAATACGCCGGTTCATATCGGGGAAGTTGTTATCACGCCTCACCAGATTCTCATCCTGAGTGTCTCCTTGATCATGATGATCATTCTCAAGCTCTTCGTTGATAAGACCAGGATGGGGAAGGCCATGCGCGCAACCAGCTTGGATCAGGGAACAGCTATGTTGATGGGGATAAACGTCAACAAGGTTATCAGTATGACGTTCGCAATCGGGAGCGCATTGGCCGCAGTCGGTGGCATCTTGATAGCCTTGGACTTCAAGGTCTACGCTACAATGGGCACCATGACAGGACTCAAGGCCTTTGTTGCTGCAGTTGTCGGCGGAATCGGGAATATCAGCGGAGCCATGTTCGGAGGAATCTTGCTCGGTGTATTGGAAACCTTTGGTGTTGCCATCTTTGGTATTCCTACCGGTCTGAAGGATACCATTGCCTTTGGTGTATTGATTCTCATTCTCTTGATCAAGCCGGAAGGGCTGTTCGGCAAGGTCGAAAAGGAGAAGGTGTAATATGCTTAACTTTTTTCTATTGATATTGATTTACTCAGGCATCTACGCCCTTATGGCAATGGGACAGAACGTCATCACCGGCTATGGTGGTATGCTCAGTCTTACCCAGGCAGGGTTCTTTGCCATAGGCTCCTATGCAACGGCAATCCTTACCACGCAATTTGGCTGGTCATTCTGGGGCACGCTTCCTGTAGCATTTGTGGTAAGTGCTTTTTTTGGTTTGTTGATAGGACTGCCGACGCTCAGGCTCAAGGGTGACTATCTAGCCATTGCTACCCTGGGATTTGGCGAAATTGTACGCAACGTATTGAACAACTGGGACTCACTGACCAATGGTCCGATGGGTATCCAGAGAATTCCCATGCCTGTCATCTTCGGATTTACCATTAATCCTTACAAGAAGTATGCCTTCCTGGTGATGGTGGTTGTGTTCGTCATCATTGCTTACATTCTCTTCCAGCGTTTGGCTCGCTCGAGAATGGGTCGTGCTCTGGCTGCAGTCAGGGAGGATGAGATTGCTGCCCAGTCCATGGGTATCAACATCACGAAGTACAAGGTTTATGCATTTATTCTTGGCGCTTCGGTAGCTGGTATTGCAGGTTCCTTACAGGCTACTTTTACCTTGTCAGTAACACCGGGAACGTATACCTTCATGGTCTCGGTCATGGTGCTCTGTATGGTGGTTCTCGGTGGTATGGGCAACTTCAAGGCTTCAATCCTGGGTGCTTTCATCATCCAGTTCATCAGCTATTTCCCCCAGCTCACCGGTCTGTCGAGTGTCATCCCTCCCCAGTTCAAGCAGATCCTGTTTGGTTTGATCCTGGTTGTCATGATGATCTGGAGACCACAGGGAATTCTTGGAAGGGAATCAACCCGGTATCGCAAGCGTGTTGCATCCACCCCAGGAGGTGAACAATGATTCTGTTGGAAACAGAGGCTCTTACCAGAGCTTATGGAGGCGTTGTTGCCGTCAATAAAGTTGATTTTGAGGTGGAAAGTGGTTTGATCACCGGTCTCATTGGACCCAATGGGGCTGGCAAGACCACCTTGTTCAACAACATGACCGGTCTTGATATCCCTTCCTCAGGAAAGGTTTGGTTCAATAATAAGGAGATCACCGGGTATCCGGCTCATAAGATCTGTAGGATGGGTATTGCACGTACCTTCCAGAATATCCGTCTCTTCAAGGAACTCACCGTCGTTGAGAATGTCATGATCGGCAGGCACTTCAAAACCGGGAAGAGTGAGACCAAGGGACGTTTTCTCAACGCTGTGAAGAGCTATGTAAAGTTGAGGGAAGAGGAAGAAGAGATTTATGGGAAAGCATTGGACTGGCTCGATTTCTTCGATATGGGCGCTTCCAAGAATGAGCTTGCCAAGAATCTTCCCTATGGAAAGCAACGTGAGCTTGAGATTGCCCGTGCGCTTGCTACCGACCCAAAGCTGCTTTTCTTGGATGAACCGGCAGCCGGCATGAACCCCCAGGAGACTGACCATCTGATGTCCACCATCAGAAAGATCAGGGACCTGGGAATTACGGTTGTTCTGATCGAGCATGACATGAAACTGGTGATGAACATCTGTGATACCATCACTGTCCTCAACTATGGGCAGAAACTTGCCCAGGGGACTCCCCATGAGATCAAGAAAAACCCGAGTGTCATCGAGGCCTATCTCGGTAAGGATGAAGAATGAAAGAGTTGCTCACGATAGATGACATTTCTGTTTCCTATGGGAACATCAAGGCACTGAAACAGGTCAGTATGCATGTCAATGAAGGTGATATCGTCTGCCTCATTGGAGCGAATGGAAGTGGTAAGAGTACCTTGCTTAAGTCCATCGTGGGGCAGGAGCCTTTGGATTCCGGCTCCATCACCTTTGATGGAGAGGAGATCTGCAGGGCTAAGAATGGTGGAGCCAAAGAAGGCAAGCGCTCAAAGATACTCACCACTGACTTGATTGCAGCAAAGGGAATCAGCTTGGTTCCTGAAGGTAGACGTGTCTTTGCAGATATGACCGTGGAAGAAAACCTTGATATGGGTGCCTTCCTTGTACGTGATGATGCCCTGATTGCGGAACGCAAGGAGTCCATGTATGACTTCTTTCCCATTCTCGGAGCAAGAAGAAGGCAGAAGACCCGATCCCTTAGTGGGGGTGAACAGCAGATGATGGCCATAGCCAGGGCTCTGATGAGTGGGCCACGCCTGATCCTTCTGGACGAACCTGGACTCGGTCTCGCCCCATTGGTAATTGCAGACATCTTCGAGAAGATTGCCTTGATCAACCAGCAGGACAAGGTAACGGTCTTTCTGGTGGAACAGAACGCCCGCATGGCACTGAAGGCATCCTCTGAAGGGTATGTCATGGAGAATGGTAGGATTGTACTCAGTGATGCATCCTCCGCACTTTTGGAGAATGAGAAGGTACGGGCAGCCTATCTGGGCGAATAATTACTGGAAATTCACGATGGCATGAATTATAGTGTGCTTAGATGGTAGGAGATCCATATGATTATCGAACGAAGAATGACGCGCAATCCTGTTACAGCTACTCCCGATATGTCCATCGCGGAGGCCTCTACCTTGATGAAACAGGAGAAGGTTCACCGACTTCCTGTGCTTGATAAGGAGAAGCGGCTGGTTGGTATCATAACCGAAAAGGATATCTTGTATGCCACACCTTCTCCTGCGACAAGTCTTTCTATCCATGAGATGGCTTACCTGTTGAGCAAGCTCACGGTCAAGAAGCTCATGAGCAAGAACGTGGTTTCCATCACCAAGGATACCACCGTTGAGGAAGCCGCACGCATGATGGTCGACCAGGACCTGAGCAGCCTTCCTGTGCTTGAAGGGCAGCAGTTGATCGGGATTGTGACAAAGAGTGATATGTTCAAGATTCTGCTTGAGCTCTTTGGTGCACGTCATTTCGGGATACGCCTTACGTTTGTGGTTGAAGACAAGCCTGGAACCATCGCAAAGATCAGTCAGGTGCTGAGCGAGGCAGGAATTGACATCATTACCTTTGGTACCTTCATGGGAACCGATCCCACCAATGCCATCTGTACCATCAAGGTGCAAGGCGCATCCATCAGCAAGGTGGTGGAGCTCATCAAGCCCTATGTATCACAGTTGTTGGATGTGAGGGAGGTCTGAGTGCCAAAGAAGAAAAAAAAGAAAACTTCTGATACAAGCGGGACGGCTGGAAACAGCCGTCTTGTAGTTGATTCCGATGCCTACAAGCCGTTTGAGCATATCAAGGAAGTAAAGAAACAGCCTGTGAAACAGAAGCCCCCCACCAGGCAACGCAAAGAGCCCTTGGTGCTTGGATATGATCCAAAGGCAAACTTCGGTGATATCCTTGCCACTTGGGAACAGACAGGTGAACTGGGCGGGGTGACCAAGCGGATGAAGAGCCACAGCAAGGTAGCTGTGGAGAAATCCTTTGGTGAGATTCTTGCAGAATGGGAAGGCGAGAAACAAGTTGCCAAGAACAAGAAGGAAGAACCGGTTTCCATCAAGAAGAGCAAGGCCTATGAGCCTAAAAAAGATTTTGCCTCACTCCTGGAGGAGTTTGAGGGGAGTGAGAAACCCAAGAAGAAACGGGGAAAGCTTGTCTCTGACCAGAGAAGGAGAGAACGTGAAGACCTTCCCTTGCAACCTACCCATGACATGCAGGAAGCGCTTGAGGAAAAGGAAGCGCTTGACCAGGAACGTGACAGCACGGTGAGCTGGTCATTCGCAGATACCTACAAGCAATGGTCAACAGTGAGTGATGAGGAAGCAGCCATCAAACGGGCGCAGAAGGAAAAACGTGAAGCAAAAGCGGACCCCTATACCATTTCCTCCCTCCGTGCCATGGAACCTCAATCCACCTTGGACCTTCATGGGATGAAGGTGGTGGAAGCTGAACAGGCAACTGCTGATTTCCTGCGCTCAGCGAAGGAGCAACGACTCCTCAAGGTGGCAATCATCACGGGAAAAGGATTGCATAATGACAAGGGATATTCCCTGTTGAAAGAAGCTGCACTTTCCCAGATACGGATCAGCAAGGTGGTACGTGAAGCATACACCCCAAAAGCCCAGTATGGGGGAAGTGGTGCTATCTGGATCATCATGAAACGATGATTCCATACACTTGGACACACGAAAAAGCCGGGTTCTCAAAGGGAATCCGGCTTCTCATCCTGATGTGGTGTTAACGCTCGCGGTAAATGATACGACCTTTGGTCAAATCATAGGGAGAAAGTGCTACACGCACGGTATCACCAGGTACGATTCTGATGTAGTGTTTGCGCATCTTGCCCGAAAGATGGGCAAGAATGACATGTTCATTCTGCAGTTCCACACGGAACATGGTATTGGGAAGAGCTTCGCGTACGATGCCTTCCACTTCGATTGCTTCTTCTTTGGCCACAAAACCTCCAAATATTTGCTTAAAAGCAAGAAAATTATATGCACTAGGTCAAAATGTGTCAACAGTGTCCCTATGCGATAAAAATATCCCAATATCCTTTCAGGAAGATTCCTAAAATGATTGCCGGCAACACATACTGGAAGTATGGACGAAGGATCCTGGGGAATCGCAACCCATTCGACCCACTGTCTGCCTCGGCTATGAATGTATCCCAACCCCAACCGTACTTCCAGGTACAGTAGATGGTAAAGAAGAGGGATCCAAGGGGAAGCAGGGTAGAACTGACAATAAAGTCCTCAAGATCCAACACCCCGGTGCCTGGTCCAAGTGGCTGGAAACCAGAGAGTACATTGAATCCAAGGATGCAAGGGAGGGAGAGCAATGCAATGGCAATGCCATTGAAGAGGGTTGCTCGCTTTCGGTCAACACCCTTGGCATCGATCCAGAAACTGATGATATTCTCAAAGACAGCAATAAGAGTACTCAATGCTGCAAAGCTCATGAAGAGGAAAAACAGGGACCCCCAAAGTCTTCCACCGGCCATCTGGTTGAAAATATTGGGAAGTGTGATGAAGATCAGGGACGGACCTGCATCAGGCTGAACTCCGAAGGCAAATGCAGCTGGGAATATAATGAGCCCGCTGGCGAGTGCTACAAAGGTATCCAGGCCGATGATGCGTACAGCCTCGCCGGTAAGACGGTGTTCCTTCCCGATATAGGAGCCAAAAATTGAGATGGAACCGATACCGAGACTCAAGGTGAAGAACGCCTGGCCCATTGCTGCATATATTGTTTCCGAGAGCCCGTTTTCCACCATCTTGGAAAAGTCTGGTACCAAGTAGAACTGCAACCCTTCTCCAGCCCCATCAAGGAGCATGCTGTTGAATGCGAGTACCAGCATCAATAGGAGTAGGCCGATCATCATCTTCTTGGTGATTTTCTCAACCCCGTTCTGCAGTCCATTGGCTACAGGAAGGAGCCCCAGGATAACTGCAAGGATCATCCAGAACGTCATGCTCCCTGGTTTCCCCAGCATGCTGGAGAAGAAACCACCCACTTGGTCTGCATTCAATCCAGTGAAGTCACCTTTGATGGTATGTACAAAATAGGAGAGGAGCCAACCGGTTATGGTGGTATAGAACATCATCAGCACATAGTTTCCTATGATGGCAAGCTTGCCATAGGCATGCCAAGGTTTTTTCTTGGGGGTCAATGTTTCGAATGTGCGTCCAATATTGGTTTGACTCGCTCTCCCGATGGAAAGCTCCATAACCATGACAGGAAGGCCCAGCATGAACAGGAACAAGACGTAGATCAGCACAAATGCTGCTCCTCCATACCGACCTGCAATATAGGGGAAACGCCATACATTCCCAAGACCTATGGCACATCCTGCTGATAGAAGAATGAAGCCCAATCTGCTCGCCAGTGCTTCACGTGTTTTCGTAGCGTCTACAGTCATATGATTTCTCTCTTTCTCCATTGTATCGAGTTGCTCATTGCAGAAGACAACCGTCACATTCTGAAGTATGATACGGGAAAATGCAACCCAAAATTGCCTAGCACGTTGACAGAGTCACCCCACAAGGGCAAGATACGAAGTAACATAGCACGCAAAGAGGTATAACACATGTCCAGTGGAACAGCATTGCAAGCGTATTTGGCAGAAGCCGAAGAGATGAATGGCCCTATGGTGGCCTATACTGCAGCCCTTGACCAGATTGCACAGGTCGACCAGGGTGTTGCAGGTCGCATCGTCAATGAGCTGAAAGATCAGCGGACCCACTTGAAGTTGATTGCAAGTGAGAATTTCTCCTCAATCGCTTCCCAGCTTGCAATGGGCAATTTGCTCACCGACAAGTACAGTGAAGGGTTTGCATATCACCGCTTCTATGCTGGTTGCGACAACGTTGACGCCATAGAAGCAGCAGCAAGCGAGTATGCTTGTAAGCTTTTTGGGGCAGAGCATGCCTATGTTCAACCTCATAGCGGGGCCGATGCAAACTTGGTTGCATATTGGGCAATTCTCAATACCCGTATCCAGGTTCCTGCTTTGGAGGAGCTCGGCATTCCCAACCCCAGCAATCTTGATCGAGAGCAATGGGATGCGGTTCGTGAGAAACTGGGTAACCAACGACTGTTGGGTCTTGATTATTACTCTGGAGGACACCTGACCCATGGCTACCGCCAGAATATTTCAGCCCAGATGTTTGATGCCTATACCTATACGGTTGATGAGAAGAGTGGTCTGCTTGACTATGATGCGATCGAGAAGATGGCACAGGAAATCAAGCCGTTGATTCTGTTGGCAGGATATAGTGCCTACCCCAGAAAGATCGACTTCAAGCGGATGGGTGAAATTGCCCATAGCGTTGGTGCAGTATTCATGGTGGATATGGCTCACTTTGCCGGCTTGGTTGCAGGAAAAGTCTTCACCGGTAACTATGACCCTATACCGTGGGCTGATGTGGTGACCACCACGACCCATAAGACTCTACGTGGACCGCGAGGTGGAATGGTGCTTTGCAAGAAGGAGTTCTCAGAGAGTGTCGACAAGGGGTGTCCTCTGGTACTCGGTGGACCCCTTCCTCATGTCATGGCCGCAAAAGCCATTGCATTCAAGGAAGCACTTGATCCTTCCTTCCAGGCCTATGCACAGAGTATCGTGAAGAATTCCGAGGTCTTGGCAAAAGCATGCCTTGATGAAGGTATCCCTGTTGCAACAGGGGGTACGGACAACCACCTGATGCTTCTTGATGTCAGGCCCTTTGATCTGAACGGAAGGCAAGCTGAGACAGCCCTCAGGGAGTGTGGCGTTACCCTGAACAGGAATGCTCTTCCCTTCGACCCCAACGGTCCTTGGTACACGAGTGGGTTGCGTATTGGAACCCCTGCTGTAACGACACTCAAGATGGGCGAATCAGAAATGAAAGAGATTGCTTCAATCATTGCGTTGGTGCTTAACCACACCAAACCGCTGATTCTTACCAAGGGTGCTAATGCCGGTCAACCCAGCAAGGCTAAAGCAGTGACCGAGGAAGGGGCGATGAGAGAAGCCCAGGGTCGTGTTCTGGCCTTGCTGGAGAAGTTCAAACTCTATCCCGAGTTGGATCTTCCCTTTTTGGAGAAACATTTTCCACTCGACAATAACGAGCGGTGATGGTAGCATTGACGTTGGTGGAGGCAATCAATGAGTAAGGTTATAGAGAATCTGCGCTACAGCAAGGATCATGAATGGGTTCGCATTGAGGGTGACTTGGCCTATGTTGGGATTACAGACCATGCACAACATGAACTGGGTGAGATTGTCTTTGTTGAGCTTCCTCCCCTCGGTGAGCGATATCGCAAGGGAGAAGAGATATCCACCGTAGAGAGTGTCAAGGCAGCTTCGGCCATCATCAACCCAATTGAGGGTGTGGTCCATGAGGCGAATGAGGACCTTGATGGTTCTCCTGAATTGATCAATGAGGATTGTTATACTCATCATCTCTATATTCTTACCTCATTCTCAGAGGATGATTATGGTGAATTGTTGGATGCAGAGGCATACCAAGCATATCTAGAGACTCTATAGAGAGAATACAACAATGAGCCGCCGGATTCTGGCGGCCTTTGTTTGTCCATGTCCTGGAGGCATAGATGATTTATCCCTATATTCCCCATACTGATGAAGACCGAAAGATCATGCTGGAAGCTATCGGCCTTTCTTCAATGGAGGAGCTTTTTTCTGGTTTGTCGGAGGATATCCTACTCTCTGATTCAGTCCCGATCAGTCAGGGAAGGACTGAAGACGAGGTGCAGCGAATGATTGATTCCATTGCACAACGCAATGTACGTGGCATACCATTCCTGGGGTGTGGTTGTTATGACCATATTGTTCCCTCCACGGTTGAGGCGCTTTCCAGTTTGCCCTCATTCGTGACCGCATACACGCCATACCAGGCAGAGATGAGCCAGGGCTTACTCGAGGCAATCTATGAGTTCCAGAGCATGGTTTGTGAGATCACTGCAATGGATGTGGCAAATGCCTCACTCTATGATGGCGCAAATGCCGCAACTGAGGCTGCTTCATTGATGGTGAGTGCAAAGAGGCATGCATCGGTGGTGTTGGTCTCCTCTACCATCCATCCCTTTACCTTGCAGGTCTTGCAGACCTGGGCAAAAGGGACGGGAAGAACGCTGAGGATGGTTGCTGAGAAGGATGGGGTGGTAGACATCTCTTTGCTTCCTTCTCTCTTGGATGCAGGCTGTGCTGGTTTGATTGTCCAGAGTCCTAACCGTTATGGCCTCTTGGAATCGTATGAGGGTGTGGCAGAAATACTACATGAGCAAAAAGCTCTTCTGGCCATCTCCAACGATCCGCTGTCTCTTGCCATGCAGAAATCTCCTGGCGGATGGGGAGCTGATGTTGCCATTGGTGACACGCAGTCCCTGGGGCTTCCCCTTGCCTATGGTGGACCGAGTTGTGGGTATATGGCGGTAAAGGAAGCGCTTTTGAGAAAGCTTCCCGGTCGCTTGGTTGGTATGAGTGAAGATGCAAAAGGAAGGAAAGGATTCACCCTGACGTTCCAGGCAAGAGAGCAACACATCAAGCGGGAGCGGGCGACGAGCAACATCTGTTCCAATCATGCGCTTGCGGCACTCATGACAACCATCCATCTCTCCAGTCTTGGATGGGACGGTATGGTCGAAGCAGCAAACCAAAGCTATGCAAAGGCACATTACCTGGCATACCATCTGGCCCAGCTTCCGGGGATGGCCGTGGTTTGGGACAAACCCTTCTGGTGTGAATTCCCCTTGGTTTTCTCCGATCCCAAGCGCATGAGAAAGTTCATGCAGGAGCTTCGCAATGAAGGGATTTTCGCAGGGGTGAGACTCTCAACGTTGACCCGACAGGTCAAGGATGAGTTGGTTCTCCTTGTAGCAGTAACAGAGAAGCGTAGCCGTGAGGAGCTGGAGCTCTATCTGGCCGCTGCACGGAGGGTGATGAAATGAGAGAGCCGCTATTGATTGATCAATCAAAACAAGGAAGAAAAGCGTACTGTTATCCTCCTCTGGATCTGCCCAAGGGGTTTTCCCAGACGCTTCCTCCTCTTCCTGAATCCATCCAGCGAGAGCAACCTGCCCGTCTGCCTGAAGTATCTGAACTGGATGTGGTAAGACATTTTACCCGGCTCTCCACGATGGCACATGGGGTGGACAATGGAATGTATCCACTTGGTTCCTGTACGATGAAATATAATCCCAAGCTCAGCGAGCATATTGCAAAAATGGATGCATTTACCAAAATCCATCCCCTGCAGGATGTCTCGACAACGCAGGGCAGCCTTTCGATCATGTTCAACCTTCTGGAGGACCTTTCCTCCATTACCGGGATGAAATGGGGGACGCTGCAACCCTTGGCTGGGGCTCATGGTGAATATACCGGCTTGAAAATGGTCAAGGCCTACTTCCAGAAGCGCGGTGAGACCGGCCGTACCAGGATACTCATCCCTTCAAGCGCCCATGGTACCAATCCCGCCAGTGCAATGGTGAATGGATTTGAAGTGCTAACCATTGGAGCCAATGAGAAAGGCCAAGTGGACCTGGATGATCTTGAGGCAAAGCTTGATGATTCTGTTGCTGCCGTGATGATGACCAACCCCAATACCCTGGGGATTTTTGAGCAGGATATTCTCATCATCAGCAAGATGGTTCATGCTCATGGGGCAATGATGTACTACGACGGGGCCAATATGAATGCCATATTGGGTATGGCTACCCCGGGTGAGATGGGATTTGATGTAGTGCATCTTAATCTGCACAAGACCTTCGCCACCCCACACGGGGGAGGAGGCCCAGGTAGTGGGCCGGTGATGGTGAATGATTCACTGAGGCCATTTCTTCCAAAGCCGGATATCCAACTTACCGACAGTGGGTATATCCTTGATTGGGAGCATGAGGACTCCATTGGAAAAGTCAGTATGTTCTGGGGGAACTTCCTGGTACTGCTCAGGGCATATGTCTATATCCTGAGAATGGGAAGTGATGGCTTGCGGTCAGCAAGTGCCCATGCCGTCCTGAATGCAAACTATGTGGCAAAGCGGTTGGCTGATGTGTGTGAGATACCCTATGGCACCCAATGCATGCATGAGTTTGTCATCAGTCTGGAGGAGTACAGGCAAAAGTACGGAATCAGGGCCCAGGATGTTGCCAAGGCTCTCATCGACAAGGGGTACCATCCGCCGACCATGTACTTTCCTTCCTTGGTAAGTGAAGCGCTCATGATTGAACCGACCGAGAGCGAAAGCCTCGAGACGATGGAAGCTTTCATCCTTGCATTCCGTTCCGTCCTCGCTCAGGCACAGGAGGATCCTGGGTATGTGAAAGGTGCTCCCT
>NZ_JBFXGH010000060.1:0-12891 GCF_050178175.1 Sphaerochaeta sp. | reverse complement strand
TTTTGCCTCCAGCTTTCTTCAGATTCCTCCTCACGAAGGACACCCTTGCTCTTGGCTATGTACTTGGCGCTATCACCCGTACTAGGGACTTTCACCCTTTAGTGAATACTCATACCGAGCGCACATCAGTTGAGCCGGGATCTCTCCCGGCTCAAAACCCCTAGACACCTGTGAAATACTGATTATTTGATGCGCTTTACAGCAGCCTCAAGCAGCTCTTCCAGCTTTGCAGAAGGATTCTGGAACTTGGCAAGGAAAATCATGGCAGCAATGACGTATGGCTTGTAACTGGCTTCCTTGTACAGGGGTACCAGATACCTGTCGAATACGGAAG
The DNA here is from genome assembly GCF_050178175.1 of Sphaerochaeta sp. Classification (GTDB taxonomy): domain Bacteria; phylum Spirochaetota; class Spirochaetia; order Sphaerochaetales; family Sphaerochaetaceae; genus Sphaerochaeta. The sequence continues at coordinate 12,557 of NZ_JBFXGH010000060.1, read as the reverse complement.
CTTCAACCTCACCTTCCTTGCAGGAAAGACCGGTGATGTCTGCAGGCAGGCAATGCATGTAGAGAGCCTTTCCGTCCTTGGTGGTCTTCATCAAGTCTTCAGTACAGGTCCAATCCTTGAATTTGGCATTGTTTGCCAGACAGGTCTTTTCCAGAGCCTTCAATGCTTCCTGGTCACCCTGCTCGACAATCTTTGTTCTCTCTTCCATAACAGCAAAGGGAGCCCAGCTCTTGGGATATACAATGTCGGCATCCTTGAATGCTTCAGCCATGGAATCCACTCTCTTGTAGGAACCACCGCTCTTCTTGGCATTCTCTGCAGCGACTTCTTCAACTTCAGCCATTACATTGTACCCTTCTGGGTGGGCAAGGACGACATCCATGCCAAAGCGGGTGAACAGTCCAATGATACCCTGGGGAACAGAAAGCGGCTTACCGTATGAGGGGCTATAAGCCCAGGTCATGGCAACTTTCTTACCCTTGAGGTTCTCAACACCCCCAAAGTGATTGATCACGTGCAGCATGTCAGCCATGCTTTGGGTTGGATGGTCGATATCGCACTGCAGGTTGACCAAGGTGGGTCTCTGCTCGAGTACTCCATCGTCATAGCCGTCCTGTACAGCCTTGGCAACAGTCTTCATGTAGGTATGGCCCTTGCCAATGTACATATCGTCACGGATACCGATGACGTCAGCCATGAAGCTCACCATGTTGGCGGTTTCACGAACGGTCTCTCCGTGAGCAATCTGGCTGGTCTTCTCATCAAGATCCTGGACCTCAAGGCCGAGCAGGTTACAAGCACTTGCAAAGCTGAAGCGTGTTCTTGTGGAGTTGTCACGGAAAACGGAGATTCCAAGTCCACTGTCGAACACCTTGGTGGAAATATTGTTCTCGCGTAATGCACGCAGTACTTCTGCTACCTGAAAAACGGCAGCAATTTCGTCATCACTCTCTTTCCAGGTATGGAAAAAGTCGTTGAGATACATGTTGTCAGTCTTGAGGGTTTTCAGTTCCTCGATCATCTGTTTGATTGTGGCTTTGTCCTTCATGTGGGGAAACCTCCGTATGTTTTGAATCATAAAAAATCCAGACAGGGGCACTATACCATGACAGTGTCCCATTGTCCAGATTTATGTTGCAGTTTGTTGCAAGATTCCGTTAAATCTTACCAAGCTCCTTCAAGATCTTCTCAGGTGAGAACGGCCAGCTGCGCATCCAAACCCCCACAGCATCGTGTATGGCGATGGCAAGAGCTGGAGCTGCTCCGTTGGTTGCAATCTCACTGATGGATTTGGCTCCATAGGGGCCTACCTCATCATTGATATCGATCAGAACCGCTTTGAAGTCCTCTGGCTGTTCATCAATCATGGGGACTCCATACTCACTCAGATTTGCATTGATACAGACACCATTCTCATCGAGGAGCATCTGCTCATAGAGCGAATGCCCGACAGACTTGAGGGCGGCACCATACATCTGACAGAGTGCCAATTCCGGATTGATCGGGGTACCGGCATCCTGCAGGGCATAGTACTTCTGTACCTTGACCTGGCCAGTCCTGACGTTTACTGCTACCTGCACAAAGTGAGCGCCATAGGGGATTGAGTTATGGTCGGTTGTAAAGGAACCTTTTCCCATCACCTGACCGCGACCTGTTCCGGTAAGTGCATCATGACTGAGCTTTGCATAGTCAAGCGTCCTGCCACTCTTGGTACTGTATACCTCACCAGGAGCGCGAAGGATCAAGTCCTCTGCTTTTTCTCCCATCTGGTATGCGGCCTCATCAAGCAGATTCTTCTTCAGGTCCTGTGCAGCCTTGTAGCTTGCACCACCACTGAAGTAGGTTCCACTGGAAGCATAGGCACCCGTGTCAAAAGTACAACTGTCGGTATCACCACTGGTAACCGTCACCCTGTCCAGAGGCACACAGAAGGCTTCACTGATCATCTTAGCGCTGATGGTATCCAACCCGGTACCCAAATCGGCACCACCACTGAAGATCTGGAATGTTCCATCAGTCAGCAGTTTAGCCCATGCATTGGAGTGGTCCAGCCCTGGCAACCCGCTTCCCTGCTGGATCATGGCAAAACCCTTGCCGATTTTCCAGTCCGGGTCCTTGGATTCAACCTTCTTGCCCCACTCGATCATCTTTGCACCCTGGGTGAGTGCCTGTTCCAAACCACAGGAACCGACAGGCACTACATTTCCTTCACGTCCTTCTCCCAGACCCTTGAGAATCTCAAGCATGTAGCCCGGTTCAACCTTGTTCTTCATGGCCATGTCGTAGTAATCGATTCCCAGCGTGTCTGCAAGCTCTGCCATACAGGTCATCAGGGCGTATGTGCCTTTGGGAGCTCCATAGCCCTGGTAGGCTCCTGTCGGTGGAATGTTTGTGTAATAGGTGATTACATCAAACTTCATGTTGTCACACTTGAGCAAAGGCAAGGTCTTGCTGCATGCATTCATCGGGACCGTAAGACAGTGGTTGCCGTACGGTCCGGTATTGGCCCTTACATCCATGTAGACTGCGGTAATGGTGCCGTCTTTCTTTCCACCCATCTTGACCGTCATCCGCATCGGATGACGTGTGGAGTTTGCGATGAACTCTTCCTCACGGGTATTGCGGTAGTAGATTGGTTTTCCGGTAATCCAAGTGGCATATCCTACCAGATCCTCCACCAGGATATCCTGCTTGCTGCCATATCCACCACCAACACGTTCCTTGATGATATGAATCTTGTTTTCAGGAATCTGACAGACCCAAGAGACAATTCTTCTCACATGGTAGGGAACCTGGGTGGAGGCGTGGATAACCAATCTTCCACCATCAATCCTAGCGTAGGCAAGGTGCGGCTCAAGGGGAGTACACTGGATCTGACTGGTCTGGTAGGTCCTTTCGACCACAGCATCGGCTTCCTTGAACCCCTTTTCCATATCACCAATCTGGCCATGTGCTGCTGAGGCAATATTTCTTCTGATATCACCATGAAGAGGGAACTGGTAGACGACCTTCCCATCCCTGGGGTCGGCATCCCTGTTGTACTCTTCCAAATTCTCGGGAGCACCACTGCGATACTCTACCACCCCATTATGAACAAGAGGGGCTCCTTCTTCCATTGCTTCCTCGACGGTGAATACTGGCTTGAGTACCTCATACTCCACCTTGATTGCAGAGCGAGCAGCAACTGCCTGTTCATAGGTTTCTGCAACGATTGCAGCTACACGGTCACCCACATGGCGAACCTTGCGGTTGAGCAATCTCCGATCGTGTGGACTGGGTTCTGGATTTCCCTGCCCAGCCTGCATGTAGAATACATCAGGGCAGTTCTCATGGGTGATGATGGTAACCACACCTTCCATTGCCAATGCTTTCTTGGTATCGATCTTCTTGATGTAAGCATGGGCATATGGGCTGCGAAGAATCACCATGGAGTGATAACCCGGCAAAACCCTGTCCTCAACAAAGCTCGCTTCGCCTGCAACCAATTGCGGTCCATCAATCTTTCCCATGGGCTTTCCAACATAGGTCAGCTCATCTCTGAAGGAGGGAGAAATTTCACTCTTGTATGTTCCATCCTTCATTCTTTCCTGAGCCAACTTCACTGCCAGATAGTAGTGTTCATAGCCTGCATCGCGGATAAAGATACCACTGAGTACCTGTTTGATTTGTTCCTTGGTGGGATTGCTCTCATGTTCAAGCAACCAAGTCAGGAGTAATGCTGCTGCAGGTGCATTGTAAGCACTCTGTACGACGCCTGCATCGATCATGGCCTGCTGGATGACATTCAGGTTACGGCTGGTACCCATCGATTCAGCGGTCTTGATCTCAGCACCCTCGGCTTGGAGTGCCAACATCAAATTGGCATAAACAGGAACGTCATTAAAAATAACGGTATCACTGCCTGCAAAACCTTCCTTATCGTCACTGTCACGTACGCTGGTATACCCCAGCCGAACGAGCATTTCACGCAAGCTTTCTGACTGCTTGCAACTTACTGTATGTTTCTTACCGTTAACGGTACAGACAATCTTGTTCATTGTGCACCTCCTTGGAGAAATGCAGAGAAGAGTTGCCCCACCCCTTCACTGGCTATATAGCGCTTGTAATCGGAGCCGCCTGTCATATCATCCACGACCACGATGTCATGCCGTACAGCAAGCTGTACATCCTCTCTTGTGGTCAACTCACCGTTCTCGATGGAATTCTCCACCTTCTCCAGTCGCTGTACTCCTTTTCCGTGCACAGCAACAAAGACCCGTACGTGGTCTATGACCTGCTCACTGTCCTTTGTTGCACTGAATCCAACGGTCACCGCTGCACGGTTCTGGCTGCTCATTGCATAACGCAAGGTTCCCACATACCTGTCATCCTTGGAGAGGCTGACAGCCAACAACAAGGTACCAGCAAACTGCTTATGATAGGCATGGTATTCACGGATGGGGATATTGTCCTCACTGTATACTCCCTTCTCGGTCAGGTTGGCCGTAAGAAGCCGAGCACGACTTGCAAGCAATGCGGGAGCAAGATAGGAGTGGTCACTCATCAGGGCTAGGTTGCCTCCGATGGTGGCCATATTACGCTTGGTGAAGGAACCACAAAAATGAGCAGCATCCTTGAGCCATGAAGGGACCAGCGGCGATTCGATCAACTGTTGCAACGTCACCATGCTACCAATCTTGATGGTGGAGCCTTCATCTGAGATGGTATCAAAACCAAGCTTGGAGAGGCTAATTGCAGTCCGCCCTTCAACGGTTGAATGAAGACGGTTGATCTCCGTCCCCCCAGCATAAAACACACTCTTGGTATTTGAGCGCTTCTTGTTCAGAGCATCTTCAGTAGTATTCGCTATGAGATATTCCTGTATCATACAGCCTCCTCTTTGGCAGCTTGGCCCATCATGCGCTTGCTGATGGCATTTGCCTTGTCTGCAAGTTCCTGCTCGTCATATCCAACCAGCTGCCCGTGGTCGACTACAACCTTTCCATTAATGATTGTATAGTCAGTGTTGTGATTGGTACCGCAGAAAAGCAAGCTTGCGACCGGATCACTCTGACTTCCCGCATAGGGCAATTTGGAAACATCAAAAATCGCCAGATCGGCAGCCCACCCTTCTTCCAGGCGGCCAACGTTCGAGAAATTGAGCGCTTTTGCACCGTTCTCTGTTGCCATGGTGAATGCCTCATTGGCACTCAGTGCATCAGAACCATATTTCACCCGTTGCAAGAGCATTGCCTGACGTACCTCACCAAGCATATCGGAACTGTCATTGCTGGCACTTCCATCTACTGCAATCGATACATTGATACCCATAGGCAACATCTCGTTGACCCGGCAGATACCACTACCGAGGCGCATATTCGAGGACGGGCAATGGGCAATATGGGAACCCGTCTTTGCAAGGATTTTCAACTCTTCATCATTGAAGTGTATACCATGTGCATAAAAGACATCATCCCCGATAAGGTTACACTCCTGCATCAGAGCAACAGGACGCATCCCATACATCTCCTGGCAGAAATCAGCTTCGTCATAGGTCTCACAGAGATGGGTATGCAGTCGTACACCATACTTCCTTGCGAGTTCAGCGGTCTTTGTCATCAAATCCTTGGTGACACTGAAGGGACTGCAGGGAGCGAGAGCTATCTTGTGCATTGCATCCGGGGCACTGTCATGGTAGGTCTTGATGCACCGCTCGCTGTCAGCAAGGATCTCATCCTCAGTCTGCACGACGCTGTCGGGAGGAAGTCCCCCGTCCTTCTTGCTCAAGCTCATCGAACCTCTCGTGGGGCTGAAACGCATTCCCAAGGTGTCTGCAGCCTCAAATTGCAAGCCCATCAGATCACCCTTGAAAGAACGGGGATAGAGGTAGTGGTGGTCAGTGGTGAGGGTACAACCAGTCTTCATAAGCTCAGCCATTGCAAGCATCGATGAGTAGTAGACTGCTTCCTCATCCAGATATTTCCACACCTCATAGAGGAATTTCAACCAATCAAAGAGTTTTGCATTCTGCACAGCAGGATGATTTCTGGTTAATGTCTGGTAGAAGTGATGGTGCGTGTTTACCAAACCAGGTATGACCACATGGTTTGAGCAGTCGATGGTACGACCCTTTGCGGGAGCAGCCAGCCCACCACCAGGAGCAATCTTGGCGACCTTGTTGTTTTCAATCAATAAATCGGCACCCCAATATTTCTTCCCATCAAATGTGGGTTGTAGACAGTAGATGTTCTTCAAGAGAAGCGAGGAACTCATGCCTGTATATCTCCTTCTTCCTGCAAGGACACGACACATAGACGTCGGTGTTACACTTGCAATACTTTATGAGGACGGCATGCGGGTAGTTCCGCAAGGAAGGAGTGGAGAAGGAAGGGGGCAACTCCACAACCTTGGTTCTTTCTATATACCCTGCAGGCAGAGCCCCTCTTGCACCTGTCGGGCCAGTTTCTGTGCTTCACCATTATCTTATGAGATAAACAATGAAACACCATAAGCTCCAAACAGCCACAAGGCGTCAATCCCTGTGGCTGTAGTATACCATATGTAGCGAGTACTGTTCTACGTACTACTTCTCCAAGGAATAGGGAAGCATTGCATAGAATGCTGCACAGATCTCAAGGTCATCCACACGGTTGATCTCGTTCGGTGCATGAGCCTGTGACTCATCACCAGGGCCAAAACCAATAGCAGGAATCTTATGACGACCAGTGGTAGCAACCAGGTTGGTGGAGAAGGTCCACTTGTCAACTACGGGCTTCTTTCCAAAGAGAGCCTCATGGCTGGCAACACCAGCTTCTACCAGTGGGTGATCTGCGTCGATCTTCCAGGTGGGGAAGTACAGCTCCTGGGAGTACTCTTTCTTGGTCCAACCAATCTTCTCATAATTGGGCATCTCGACAACGATTGACTCTGGATCATCACCGGTTGCCTTGCTGATGTACTCACGAACCTGGGAGATTGCAAGGTCTGCATCCTCACCCCAGGTAAGACGGCGGTCAAGGTAGAGCATTGCATAGTCAGCAACAGCACACTGGCTTGGTCCCTTTACATCCATCTGGCTGACGGTGATGGTACCTTTCCCAAGGAAGTTCTCTGCATCCGGCTTGAGGTCCTTGTTCAACTGCTCCATGGCAAGAGCTGCTTTTGCAGCCTTGTAGGCAGCACTTACGCCACGCTCTGGAGCACTACCGTGACAGGAAATTCCCCTGAGGATTACCCTGATCTCCATGCGTCCGCGGTGTCCACGATAGAGACGGCATGATGTAGGCTCAGTTGAAACAACGAGGTCGGGTCTGAAGTTCTCTTCCTCGATGAGGTACTTCCAGCACATACCATCACAGTCTTCTTCCATGACGGTGAATGTGAAATAAACGGTATACTCACCACTGTAGCCGAGTTCCTTGAGGATCCTCCCGGCAGTGATCATGGAAGCTGCACCACCCTTCTGGTCACTGGAACCGCGTCCCCAGACCTTTCCATCCTTGATCTCCCCACTGAAAGGATCGAAATCCCAGTTCTTCAGGTTTCCAACCTCAACCGTATCGATATGGGCATCGAAGGCAATCTTCTTGGGACCATTGCCGACGCGGCCGATTACCGAACCCAATCCATCAATATACACTTCATCAAAGCCAGCTTCTTCACAAAGGGTCACGATGAGACGACATACGTCCTCTTCCTGGGAGCTATAGCTCTTGGTCTGAACCATCTTTGAGAGATTCAATGCCGTGTAGTCACGATACTCGGCAGCCTTTGCCCTAATTTGTTCTTGAATTGTCATGTTTCATTACCTCTTTCGTTCTCTATTTCTTCTTCGTCGTAATCGGACCGGTTACGGAGCGATTGTATTTACGGTATCCCAAACGCGCTTGGCTACTTTTGCTGCCTCGTCATAGATCTTCTGTACATCAAGGCCTGGGAACTGATGGTTTTCCATCACCAGTTTTCCATTGATGATGACACTTTCCACACAGTTGCTGCTCATGCCCCATACAAAATGGGTTGCAGCATTGTCTGCTACCAGCGGGGTTGGTGAATGGTAATCACAGATGGCCAAATCAGCTTTATAACCGGCAGCAACCTTACCGTACTTCCCGTCAAAATACTTCTCAACCAACTGGTTTCCACGACTCATGGCAGTCACAAAATCTGCGGGCCACCAGGAACCACCCTGATCCTTATGCTTGAAGAATGCAATCTTGAGCTCTTCAAACATATTTCCACCACAACCATCGGTTCCGATGACCAGATTTTCAACCTTCTGGATCTGCTTGAAGTAACCAACATTGTTGTTCATGTTGCTGCGTCCATTGTGTGCAAGGAACGTACCATGAGCGTTGATCTTTTCCACCTCAGCCTCACTGAGCCAAAGCCCATGAACCAAGAGAGAGTTATCAGTCAGAAGTCCAAATTTTTCCAGTCGGTCAACGATGTCCAGATGGTACTTATGGTGGCTGTACACCACATCGTACTTGTCCTCTGCAACATGGAGATGGAGACCGGCACCTGTCTCTGCCATTGCCTCTCCCATAAGCTTCAATCCAGCATCAGGGATGGTGAACGGGGCGTGTCCCCCGATCATTCCTCTAACCAGTGGACTGCTCTTGGCGGCCATGGCGAAACGAAGGTTTTCCTCGACGCCTGCTTCAACCTCTTTCATTCCACCGTTTCTATCGGTGACCTCGTAGCAGGTAGCTCCACGCACCCCAACTTCTTCCATTCCCTTGGCAATGGTATCCAAGGAACCTGCAATATATGAGGGGCTTGCATGGTGGTCGATACAGGTGGTGGTACCACTTGCAATGGCGTCGATCGAGCTGATCAGGGAGCTGTAGTAACAAGCTTCCTCATCAAGTGCACGGTCGATACGCCACCACCACTCCTTCAGTATCTGAATGAAGTCGGTCTGGGGCCCCGCAGAGGCAAGCATGCCTCTGGAGAGCCCTGAATAGTAGTGATGATGGGAGCAAACATTGCCAGGAATTACGGTCCTGCCCCTTCCATCAATAACCTTATCTGCATGTATCGTCTGTGCTGCACCCTTGCCTACCTTGGTGATGACATCATCGACGATGACTATATCTACACCTTCCTGCACATCAAAGGGCGGTTGGGTCTGCATGATCCGGGTTTGTTTGATTACCGTTGTAGCCACTTGTTCCTCCTTACGCTTCTACATACCCAAGCAGGTAGCTGTATGAGGTAAACACCTCTTCAATCAAGGCGGCAACCTCATCAGTGATGCCTTCCTCTTCCCCTACCAGGATACCGTCTGCGTCCATTTCACACTCGTATATTTTGCCATCAAGGCGAACCAGGACATCCTCACCTTCAGCGAAGAATCCACTGTTCTCTGAGTTCTCAAAATCATCCTTTCGGCTGAAGAGGGTGAACTTCTTGCGATAAGGACCGCCATCATAGGGACAGAACGTTTCACAGTTGCCGCACTCGTTGCAGTATGCATCGAGGTGAAGAATCTGGAATGGGTCTGCAAACAGCCCAAGGTTCCTTACATCAATTGCAACGTTTGCGCGGTTCGGACATACATCCACACACTTATTACAAAGGTAGGAACATTCCAGACAACGAGCAGCCTCAGTTGCTGCAAATTCCTTGTCACCGAACTCCTTCGAAGAGAGAATTTTGCTCTTCTTGTCAGTTATGTCTGCAAAGAACTCATTCTCATCCTTTTCGAGTTGCACCCTCTCTTCGTCGCTCATCTCTTCTTCTTCAAATGCATCATCATCTTCGTGGTCATGGTCACTATGCTCGTGCTCTTCCTCTTCAGGGCCAAGCACCTTGTCGATGGCGGCTTCAACTGCCGCTCTAGCACTAGCAATACACCTTACAACAGTAGAAGGACCACTCTGTGCGTCACCTATGACGTATACATCCGAAACTTCAGACTCCTTGGTCTCCTCATCTGCCTTGGCCCATCCCTTCTCGTTGACAGGCACTCCATACCAAGTAAGCTTTTCTGTATCGGCATGTTCACCGATTGCAGTGATCATGGTGTCTGCTTCAATGGTGAAGGTCTCTTCCGTCGCCACGGGTCTTCGTCTTCCGCCGGCATCCATTTCACCGAGTTCCATCTTTCGCACGGTGAGCATATTACCATCGAAGCGTTCCGGATTTGCAAGGAAGATGAACTTTACATTCTCATCCTGTGCCATCCCATACTCTTCATGGTCGGCCGGCATCTCTTTCTCGGTCCTTCGATAGATTACCGAAACCTTCTCAACACCCTTGATCCTGGTAGCGGCACGTGCGCTATCCATTGCAGTGTTTCCACCACCGACAACCACTACATGCTTGCCAAGGGAAATGGATGATGGGTCTTTCCTGAATGCAGAGAGGAAGGAGAGAGAGGGTCTTACCCTGCTCCGGTCCCCCTGCAAGGGGATATCATTGTCTACTTCGCTTCCGATTGCATAGAAGATGTAAGAGTAACCCTGCTCACGCAGCGCATCTACTGTCATCTTTTCTGCATCGACGCCATAGTTGAACTGTACGCCATGAGCCTTGATGAATTCGACATCGCTCTCAATAGCTTCCACAGGAAGACGGAACCCAGGGATGACATGGCGAACCACACCACCAGCGCTCTCTTCCCTCTCAAAGACAGCGGTATCGAAACCTGCTCTTGCGAGGAAATATGCCGCAGAAAGTCCGGCAGGACCTGCCCCGACGACTGCTGCCTTGATTTCAGCTTTGTCAGTCGGGCCTTCCCAGAGTTGCTTGTACTCTTCAAATCCGTTCTCTACTGCAATACGCTTCATATCGCGGATACGAACCGCTCCCTCATAATCCATGCGGGTACAGTGCAGCTGGCACTGGTGGTCACAGATGTGAGCGGTGATGGCGGGAAGGGCATTTTTGTCATAAATGACAGCCAAGGCTTCCCCATAACGTCCCTGACCAACAAGCTGGACATACTCAGGTATGTCCTGATGAATCGGGCATGCAGTTTGGCAAGGTGCAACATAGCAATCAAAGAGGGGAAGTTTCTCCCCAATCTTCACGGTATCAGTTCCCCGGAAGTCTTTTTCAGTTACTGCGTACTTGCCAGCTCGTGCATCCTCCGAGAGCTTTTCGAGTTTCCCGACATCAATGCCATCCATCTTCCAGGCATCACTCTCTTCAAGGATTTCCACAAGCTGTTTCATGCGTGTGTAGCCACCTGGCTTGAGCATATCGGTTGCCAGGGTAATTGGCCTGATACCACTCTCGAACAGTGCCTTGATCGTAAAGGCATTGGCACCACCACTATAGCTGATGGGAAGCTTTCCGTTAAATTCCTTGCTGAGCTTGAGTCCTACAGTCGTGGAAATAGGAAGCAGGGCACGGCCTGACATGTACATCTCACCACCGGGAAGTACTCCCTGGTCGTTGACTGATCCAAGGGTGTTGGTCAGTTTAACACCGAAGCCCCTGCCCTCTTTCCTTGCGAGGTCAACCAGACGATGCAACATGGCAATTGCATCGGGATATTGCAGGTCGTGCTCAAAGCTTTCCTTGCTGAGGGTAAGGTAATCAAACCCGAGATCATCAAGGATTTTTCGAACCGTATCAAATCCAAGCAAGGTTGGATTGAGCTTTACAAAGGTGTCCACCTTCTTCTCTGTCAGCATATAGCTGCAGATGGCTTCAATTTCTTTTGGAGGACATCCATGCATGGTGCTGAGCGTGGTCGATGGGCTGATATTCCAGCTGATCTTCTCACTGATTCCCTTGACCTTCTTCTCGAGCCCTTCCCAAGGAGTGCCTTCAAACAAACCCTCTTCGACCAGTGCTTCCAGCTCCTGCAAGTATTCGGCAAAGCGTTCATCTTTGCGAGCATCAATCATGGAGTCAATGAATTTCTGCATCTTCTCTGTCTTGATGCCTTCCAGGTTGTAGCCAACAGACATATTAAAGATAAAGGAAGGCTTCTCGAACTTTCCTTTCTGCATCACTGCTTCCAGCAGATGCAGGATAATCCATGCCTTTGCATACTCGTCCCATGCTTTGGGAAGGGTAAACTCACTGGACCACTCAACGTTGTATCCCTCATCCCGTGCATCGATACAGGGTTTCTCAATCTCCAAGGTATCAAGTACCTGGACTGTCTTCAGCTCCATGAATCGGCCACCGACAAGATAACTTGCGATGATATTCTGGGCCAACTGGGTGTGGGGGCCTGCAGCAGGTCCGCAGGGTGTGGCACAACTCTGGGAGAATACGTTCAGGCTGTGCTTGCCGCTCTCATGATAAAATTGTTCTTCGGCAATACCGAATATGGTATGGTGATTTCTGTACTCACCAACGATACGGCTAATAAGTTCCGTGAAGGGAACTGGGCGCATAATGTCTCCCATTACTCACTCCTTCGAAAGGTGTCGCCGGGTTCACTACCCGACCCTTTCTCATTCTAATGCAGATTGAAGAGAAGTCAATATTTTTTGCAACATTTCGCAACAAAGGATTTCATACCAATGATGAATGGCCGCTTGGAAATCCTTTGTATATTCCAACTGCCAAAGACATATAAAAAGGGGTCTCTTCTGGTATGAGTATAGCAT
>NZ_JBFXGH010000059.1:0-13127 GCF_050178175.1 Sphaerochaeta sp. | reverse complement strand
GCCTTCGAGCAGTACCCCATCTCCAAAGTTATAGGAGAGAGATGGCCTGATCAGGGCATTGGCTGGATCAAGCTCCACATAGGTGAAGATCTTTGCGGTCAACCGTTCGTCAAGGAATGTATCCTGTACCCTGAAGGTAAGGGTGTGGGCATACTCCTTCACCCTCTTCATCTGGCTGACCAAGGTATCGTTATGGTCATGGGTATAGGTCAACAGATACTGGGTCGACCACTGGGCTCCCAGCATGTTCCAGTCCAGCCCAACCAGCGTCTGTACCTGGTTGTGGTACTCAGTGGAGAATGCGGGTAGACCTGCGCTTGTATCTACTGTGTTGAACGGCTTCTCAAGTGCCAGTGCTGCTTCTCCTCTGAGTACGACACTGCCTATGGTGGTATTGAAGCTGCCTCCAACAAAGCCGTACTGCTCATACCCCTGGGAGATGGTGGGGGGGGCAGAAGGAGTGATTTCTGTGACCAGTGGCTCATCGGTGAATACATAGCCTCCGTTTACTTTCCAGCTGATCGTATTGCCAAACCTTCCCAATGAGAGAAACACCTCACTGTTTTCCAAACTTGCATCAGGCATCGTTGCTTCCTTAATTGTTGCCGAGGCTAATGCCGGATCCAGGGATGGTGTTTGCTTCCAAATTGAATCCTGGGAAGGGAGAGTGGTTGGGATGAAGTGCGTCACCCAGATTCCCTGCAGGGTGTAATCTCCTGCATAGTAGTCTACCTTGATGGCCGGAACTGCCTTACGGATCTCCGTAAAGTCAGCAAGGATGAATGAGCGCATATCCCTGGGGCTAACCAGGTCGGTGATGAATGCTCCCTCAGCCTCACCCCAGATGACCTTCTGCTTACCAACCCTGAGGTCTGCATCCTGCAGATAGAAATCGAAGTAGGCTTCCTGAAGATCTAATGCAACACCTTCGTTGGGTGTGCTGTACGCTACCGGGTGCAGGGTAAGTTTTCCCAGGTCACCATAGTAGTCATACGTAAGGTCAGCTGTTATCTCATGCACAGGCATGTCGCCCTGGTCGAATCGAAGGGTGGCATAGTCTCTGACCATGCCGCTGAATACCCCGTCCCCGGCTACTGCCGGTGACAGGACTACAATGAGTAACATACTTGCCAGTACGATGTTTTTCTGCTTCATTACTTATCTCCTTGGTCCAATTTTCATCTGTCGTTCACTGAAGAAGCTGTCATCAAAGTCCTGATTGAATGCAACCTCTTCCATCTGAATCCTGGTGGAGGTATTCTCCTCGAGGTTTCTCATCGTCATATCAGTGATGACATAGATACCATCAATTGCTTCATATTCGTCGATAGTGAGTGTCTTTCCGAGCGTTCCATCGGGAAGATAGAACTCCTTTTTCAGGCCGAACCACGCTCCCTCCACAACCCACGAGAGGGTCCTGGGATAGTCCTCATCACTTTTTGCTATACTCTCTACAACCAGGGTCGAAACCCCGTCGACTGTCTCTTTCCCCAAAACGGTGTGGCTATCCAAATCAGGATGTCGGCTTCCCATATCATCGTAGGTAAAGTCAGAACCCATGAACGAGTCGTTCTTGCTGTCGCTTGCGATACGCTTCACTCTCTTGAGCGCTGGCAGGTAGATGTACTGGTCATCACTTCTGCCATCCTCATAACTGAAGCTGAGAAAGCTGGTATTTCTCACATCACTGGGGGAGAGGAAGAACATAAGCTTGCTCTCAACCCCATCCTTATCCATTCGGTACTGGGCAATTGTTCTCTCCCTGACTGATCCTCTTGCATTGGTAATGGTCATGATCAGATTGGCACTCATGGTATCCCCACTATCGCGGTTGTAGACTTCCCACATTACCTCACTGCCACCAGGGGTGGCTGCGCTCACGGTAAGTAAGGTGAACGTCAAGAGCAGTGCAAGCACACTGATTCGTTTGGTTGTACGTATGTTCATAAGTAACTCCTTGTATTGTTATCGTATGCGTTTTGGAAGAAACACATGTTTTTTCTCGAGGTAGTGCACAAGCACCACCAGTATGGTAAGCGTGCCCAAGGCACTGGTTGCCATGTTAAGGACGATGAGAGCACCAACCTGCCTGTTGGGAGGGAAGACGCTGAACATCAGGATTGCAAAACCACCCATGACGGCGATTGCATTGAAAATGATTGCCCTCCCTGTATGCCTCAGTGTCGATCTCGTGGCTTGTTCAATTGAAGATCCCCCGAGGCGTTCATTTGTGTAGTGCTCAAGGAAGTGGATGGCATAGTCCACCCCGATACCGATGGCAATGCTGGTTATCAAGGCAGTTGCGCTGCTGAGCGGGATCCCAAGCAGTCCCATCACCCCGAAATTCACAATAGCCGTGATGGCAATGGGGACGGTTCCCACGATGCCGATGGCCAGGTTCCTGAACAGGAGAGCCAGGAGGATGATGATAATGACAAAGCTGAGGGCCAAGCTGATGATCTGTCCCTCCAGCAGGAGTTCACTGAAAATGAAGGCCTTGTAACCACTGCCGGCATATGTTACCTCAATTTCATGTTCGGCAAAGACCGGGCGGTAGGATTCGACCACAGCGAGGATATCCTTGAGAACAGCAGAGCTGTCACTCTTCAACTGAACCGTAATATTTGCACTGGTATACTCGTAGTCAACAACCTTTTCCAAGGATTCTGGATCACCGGAAAATTCGTAGAGCAGGAGATACTGACTTACCAATTCCTGGGAATCCGGGATGCTGTAACTTCCCTCTTCGCTCTCCAGCATTACTTGGTTCATCTGCTTGATGAAGGTTGCAAGGGAGAGTGTGTTTCCGACAATTGGGTCCTTCTCAATATCATCCTGCATGGAATCCATCGCCTGCAGTACCTCTGGATGCTTGAAGAGATCTGTCTCATCCCCGCTCAGGATGATATTCAAGGTGGAAGTCCCACCGAACTTGTTGTTTACAAATTGGTCGGTCTGTGCAATGGTGCTGTCTTCCTCAAAGTTTGCCAGGAAGCTCGTATCAATCCATACCATGCTTGTTCCCCAGATTCCAATGATGAGCACTGCAAGGGAGATGAAAACAACCATCTTCGGGCGTCTTAGCAGGAGTGCCTGGAGCTTGTCTGAAAGCGTTCCTTTTCCCTGTTGTATTTCAAGATCTGCCTTCGCTCTCTTGTACTTGGGTTTTCCCAGAAGATAGAGGGAAGATGGGAAGAGCAATAGGGCAAGCAACATCTCAGAGAGGACACCGATGGCTGCAAACAACCCAAAATACCGGACAGGAAGTACCTGGCTGCTCATCAGGGCAACAAATCCGATAGCTGTGGTTATCGCTGTCATGATAATCGGCCTTACCATCTGCTTCAGGGACTGGGTAGCCAGTTCTCCTTTGGAAAGGTCAGGGTAGGAGAACATCAGGTGGTGGATGGTATTGTGCATGTGAATACCATAGGCAACCCCGATGGCGATCAACATGACAGGGATCATGGTATCAACGGCATAGATGGGTATGTTCAACAAGGTCATCAACCCGAAGGAGACCAGTGTCCCAAAAAGCACAATGACCATGTTCAGTACTGTATCGCGTACTGAACGCAACAAGAGGTAGAGCAGGATGATCATGGTGATGATGACCAAGGGGAACATGATCGCCATGTCCTTTGGCCCGAGCTCTGCAAGAGCCCCTTCAACTACAGGGCGTCCTGCAACCATGAGTTTCTCAGGCCCTTCCCACTGCTCAGCCCAAGTCTGCAGTGTCTCTGCCTCTATGTCACTGTTCAGTTCAGCAATGATCAGTGTGGCCGTCCCATCCTTACTGACATTTCTCCCATAGATCATGGGGTTGGCTTCTACCTCGGCCTGCATTTGTGAGATTGCCGAATCACTCGTTTTTCCGGAGTAGAACGGTTCAACCTCAAGAAACCCATCATCACTCTTGATGTTGTCTGCATTCGTGAGACTGGTTACGGATTCCACTGCATCAAACTCTTCCTGCAGCGCTACAGTGATGGCATCTATCTTTTCAATTGTGCCGGGGTTGTAGATACCCTCAGGGTGTTCAACTACGATGAGTATTGCATCCTTGATACCAAAGAGGCTCTCTGCCTCATCACTGGCCACAAAGGCGGGGTGGGTCTTTGGCATATATTCATCAAGGTCCGTCTCCAGCACCGCATTGTTTGCAATGGAGATGACAAAGATGGAGGATAGAACCAATACCGCGAGCAAGAGAAAAAATGGGTGTTTAGCAAAAGATGTGAAAAATCGCATAAATCCTCCGATAGTTAACGTTTACTTACATATACAAGAAATAGACATTCATTCATGAATTCGAAATGTACAGTTATTGCAATGAGAAGAGCGTGCTCAGGCTAGCAGTGATAGGCCCTGCCTGTTCTCTCAGGTTTGATGGTTCATCCTGCATGTGCCAGCGTGAGACATGGAGGCGGATGGTACCGAAAGTGATCATTGCTAGCTCAGCAGGGTCCATATCATCCCTGCAACGCTTCTCTGCAATGGCCTCTGCATAGAATGCAGAGAGTCTCTTCAGGTTTCCCTGCAACAGTGCATCCAACTGTGGCTTGAGTTGCATGTCAACATTGAATGTCTCCTCAGCGAACAGCATAAGCGTAAATGCTGCATTATGTTCCAGAAGTGTGAACAAGTCATGTACAAACTTGGTGAGCGCTTCCCTGTAGGAAGCTCTTGAGGCAAGCAATGCAGCAAACTGTGGGGTAAGCAAGCTGTCAAGATGGACAAGGATTGCTTGCAATAACTCATGTTTGCTTGCGAAATGTCGGTATACAGCTGCTTCGCTGACTCCTATGGCGGAAGCCACATTCCGGATGGTCAGCTTTTGGATACCATCATTGGCTGTTACACGGATTGCTGCTTCAACCAATTCAATCTGTCGTTTTGTCTGCATCGGTCCCTCCAGAATAAGTTAACGATTACTAACGTACTCAATGTTCTCTTCTTTGGCAAGAGGGTAATAGGTTTTTTTCAAGCTTTGTTTGCATTCACTTGCAACCTCACCATTTCAACACGATACTAAAGGCATGGAGGGACCAAGCCATATGAAACACGTGTCATCAATGGATGCAGCAAAAACTATTGTACAACGATACCTTGCGTCACACGAAAGCGGCCACTATACCTGGCGACCGTTCGTGAAACGAGGAATCTACCGAAGAGAAGATTACCGCTACCATGCAGACTTGCAGGGTTTACTTCCCTCAGCTCCGCTTGGTTCCTACAGCTATATCTGGGGAGTGTACCCCAGCACAGGAGAGACAACGCTTCGCTTCGCACTCATTCCCTATGGTCCGGTCAGGATATTTGTGAATGGTGCCTTGGTGGGGGAGAGTGATATCTTCAGTGAACGGTATCGCAGCAAGCAGATACTCGAACTGCCGATGAAGAAAGGATTGAATGACCTGGTTTTGCTCTGTGAAAACACCAGTGGCGGGTTTGGCTGTGAATTCGGTACGTGGGTCGGGAAGCTGGATTATTATTTCCTTATGCCTTCCCTCTACAGCGAGATGGAAGGGTTGTGTTACTCAGCTGCACAGGAAACGCTTCTGGAAACTCTTACCCTGGAGTCCTTGCATTCTCTGGATTGGTATCCTGAACGTCCTGAATTACTTGGGGAATCGGTGGATCTTACAAGCATTTTCCCTGATGCAAAGGAAGGCCAATGTGCGGTATTGGCGACCTCCTTCACCTTGAAGGAGGACCGATGGTGTACCTTCAGGAGCAATGCCCGGCTTTTTCTTGATGATCTTCCTGTGGAGGGATCCCTGGAATTGCAAGCAGGCCGGCATACCCTCCTGCTCTATGCCAGGATTGAGAGTCCGGTCACCTTGGATGTCCTTGATGCAAAGACCAATGATGTGATAGAGATTTCCAATCCTGTCCTCCCTGCATCGTATCCCTATCGTTATCTGGTAGCTGGTCCGTTTGATGCTCGTCCAGATGTATTCTCAATCCAATACACCAAGCCATTCCCTACGGCAAACGGAGAGGATTTCTGGCACCTTGAAGGGGAAGATACCTACCTGCGGATGTACAATGACAATCCCCTGTTTGGGCATTGGAACTATCCTCTCGGAGTCACCCTCTATGGCCTGGTGGAAACAGAGCGGATGCTCTCCTCCTCTGATCCTTCCCTGGCGTACCGTATTGCAGAGTATCTGGAAAACCACATACAAGCCAGTCTTGATTCCTACGCGTATGCCATGTGGGACAAGGAGCATCTTGGAGGCAGTACTGCCGTGCATCATCTGATGACAAGCCTGGACAGTCTTGATGACTGTGGTTCCTTTGCATCAACGGTCCTTGAAGTAGGCAGGGATCATGAGCTTCATGGATTTGAGGAGATTATCGAGGTGGTTTGCACTTATATCAGCAAGATACAGCCCCGCCTGAGCGATGGTACGTTCTTCCGTACCGGACTCATGCATGAGTTCCATGAGAATACCATGTGGGTCGATGACCTGTATATGTCGGTTCCTTTCCTCATCCGCTACAGCATCTATGCAAAGGATGACGCCTACCTGGAAGACGCCATCAACCAATTCTTCGGGTTTGCAAAATATCTCTATATGGAAGATGCGGAATTGATGAGCCATGTCTATGATTTTGAGCGCAATATTGCCACAGGCATTCCCTGGGGTCGGGGGAATGGGTGGGCATTGTTCAGCCTCTCAGAGTTGCTGATGGTTTTGCCTGAAAATCATCCCAAACGGAAGAAGTTGCTCACGTTTTTCCGCTCACTCAGTGAGGGGTTCTTCCGTCATCAGGATGAGGAGGGAATGTTCCATCAGGTGTTGGACATGGAATCATCCTACCAGGAAAGTTCCTGTACAGCGATGGCAGCTTGTGCCTTCTCAAGGGGCGTACGTGGTGGGTGGTATGAGAATCCGGAACCATACCGGGAAGGATGCTTGAAAGCTTGTGAAGGACTCAGGAAGAAGGCCATCGACGGGGAAGGCCATGTGCATGGGGTATGTCGTGGCTCGGAGTTCTCCTGCTCACGCCACTACTATGCCGAGCAGTTGCTCCCCCGACTGGATGATACCCATGGCATTGGTATCATCCTCCTCGCGCTCTGTGAAGGGGAGAAACTTGGTTAACCCTTCAAGCCGGTGGTAGCCAATCCCTGTACGATATACTTCTGGAAAACCAGGAAGATGATCAGGACAGGGAGGAGGCTGAGGGTCCCCATGGCAAAGATGGCAGACCAGTCAGTAGAGGTCTGCGGGTCACTGAACATCCTGAGTGCCAAAGAAACGGTGAAGAGTTTTGGCTTGTTCAAGAAGAGCAACGGGCCAAGGAAGTCATCCCATCTCCAGTAGAAGCTGAAGATTGTACTGGTGATTACCGCTGGCTTGATCAGGGGGAACAGGATTCTTGAGTAGATCATGAAACGATTGCACCCATCTATCTTTGCAGAGTCATCAAGCTCATAGGGAATTTGCCGGATGAACTGCACCATGAGGAAGATGAAGAAAGGGAGTCCTGCAAATTGGGGAATGATCAGGGGCTTGAACGAGTTGATCCAACCAATCTTGTGGAAGATGATGAACTGGGGAACCATGACCACCTGGTAGGGAATCATCATGGTCAGGAACATACAGGCATACCAGAACGACCTACCCCTGAACGGTACCCTGGCGAAGCCATAGGCAACCAAACTGGAAGCAATCACCGCTCCAAAAGTGGAGAGGATCGTATAGTAGAAAGAGTTCTTGAAGAAGGTCGTGAAGGTTATCGTGTTGTTGAACCTCCACCCCCTGATGTAGTGCTCCAAGCTCAGGGATTTGGGTATCAGGGAGCTTGAACCAAATATTTCAGCATTGGTCTTGAATGAGTTGGAAACCATCCAGAGAATCGGATAGAGCATCAGGAATCCAAGGAGGATGACAACGATGTGGAATATGGTTTGGCCGAGAAGATGTTTTGTTTTTCGGTTCAACATCTTATTTACCCTCCTTTGCTTCATAGAAGACCCAATTATTTGAGGTTTTGAACACAATACCGGTCATAACACCGATTATCAGTACCAGGACCCAGGCGAGGGCACTTCCATAACCCATATCGTAGTACTTGAATGCCCTTTGGTAGAGATAGAGTGCATACACCAAGGTGGAATTGAGGGGGTCTCCTGTTCCTCCTGATACCACAAAGGCTTGGGTAAAGACAGTGAATCCGTTGATCAACTGCATGACCAGGTTGAAGAAGATGACCGGGGTGATCTGGGGAACGGTAATGTGCGTGAATTTCTTCAGGGGGGTTGCCCCATCGATGGAGGCAGCTTCATAGAGTTCCTTGGGAATCTGTCTGAGTCCAGCAAGGAAGATAAGCATCGAGGATCCAAACTGCCACGTAGCAAGCAGAATCAACGTCCAGATTGCTGTTGAGGGGTCCCCGATCCAGGACCTGTCGGTGATGATGCCTATTTTTGCCAATGCAGCATTGAGTGCTCCATCAGCCATGAAAAGTCGTCTCCACATGACTGCGACGGCGATTGAACCACCGACCAGGGAAGGTACGTAGTATATTGCCTGGTATATCCTGATAGCCCGGGTGCCACGGTTGAAGAGCATGGCAACAAAGAAGGCAAAGAGCAGGCGTAGCGGTACCGAAACGAATGCATAGAAGAAGGTAACCTTAAGCGATTGCCAGAAGAGTTCATCGCCTAGCATCCTCCTGAAATTCTCCAGCCCATTGAACATCGGTTCACCGAGGATGTCATATTCGGTGAAGGAGTAGTAGAGGGAGAAGAGGATCGGGATAATGGAAAAGGCTATGAACCCCAGCAGCCATGGGCTGATAAAGGCATAGCCGGATAAATCATTCAAGAACGACCGCCTGCGGGATGTGAGTTGCTTCATGGGTGCTCCTTCCGGCTATGGAGGAAGACCCGCAGGAGCAGGTCTTCCCCATAGTGTACCGTTGCGCTTACTTCAGGATTTCGTTTCCTCTGCTCATGATCTTGGCAACCCCTTCATCGAGGGATACACGCTTCATGAGTATCTCTTGGGTAACATCACGTACCATCTTGAGGAACTCACCGCTGCCTGCCGGATCGGGAGCATCAATCGGTCCTGCGTTCCTGGAAGCAAGACTGATGTAATCGAAAATCTGTTTGTTGATCGGGTCAACCATTGTTGACATGTGCTCGCGTACATCATCAGGAATGGGAACTCCGCGTTCACCCATCAATATCTCATTGACTTCAATATCGTTGACAAAGTAGTTGAGGAACTTTGCTGCAAGTTCAGGATTCTCAGCGGAAGCTGGAATGCTGAAGAACATGGAAGGCTTGAGGAAAGTTCCCTTTGCCTTTGCATTCTTGATGTTGGGAAGCAGAGCAATCTCAAGAGGACGCTGTGCTGCAGCCTGGGTGGAGACAAACTGGTTGGACCAGATGAATTCAACCCAAGTCTCACCCTTGGCAATGGCTCCTTCCTCAGGGCTGACGGTAACAAAAGCTGTTTCCGGCTTAATGAGGGCACCTGCATCAAGGAGTCTGAGCTGGATTGCATAGAACTCACGCAGAACTGAAGGATCGGTAAAACCAAGACCGGTTTCACCATAGGTGGATGCACCAGTCTGGCGGATCATGTTGTCGAAACCAACCTTTGGATCAGTGGTGAAGAAGGGGATTGTCTGTACACCAGTCTTCTGGTACACCTGCAGTGCAATGCGTTCAAAGTCTTCCCAAGTCCAGGTTGCACTATCGATTTGTGAAATGCCTGCCTTCTTGAGAACTGCAGGATCATAGGTAAGACATACAGCGTTGGTGCCCAAGCTGATACCATACAGTTTCCCGTCAACCATACCACCGGTAAGGAAGGAGTCATTGATCTTGGAGAGGTCAATGATTCCCTTGTCGACATACGGGGTAAGATCAGCAAGCTGCTTCCTCTCTACCCACTGGAGCATGTACGCATAATCATGCTGCATAAGGTCAGGGAGGCTCCCTGCGGCTGCCTGGGTGTTCATCTTGTCCCAGTAGCCACTCCAACCGGTTGTCTCGGTTTCAATGGTGACCCCTGGATTCTTGGCTTCGAACAGCTCGACGGCCTTGTAGGTGCGTTCATCGCGGGTAGGGTTTCCCCACCAGGCGAGTCGCATCGTGTTTGAATCAGGTTCCTCGGGAGCTGCCTGGGCAAAGAGGACACCCGGCAACAACATGAGGATCACCATGGAGGTGATGAGAACGTTTCTTGCTTTCATACAAATCACTCCTTTTGTTCGTGTTTCCTATAGTGTACGGGCTCGTGTGCAAGATGTCAAAAACTTACTGTAACCAGTTTTGAACAAAGAAGATAATAGGTATGTATTATCCAATAATATGTCGGAATAGGACAGAATTGTCCAAAGAAAAAACCCCCAAGGATTTCCCGGGGGCTTGTGGATAAGGGGTAGGTCAGCTGTTGACTCGCTCGATATACTCTTTTGTTTCGGTATTGATGCGGATCTTCTCACCCTGCTTGATGAAAATCGGGACACGGACTTTCAGTCCGGTTTCTGTGGTTACGTACTTGGTTGCACCCTGGACGGTGTCACCCTTTACTGCTTCCTCAGCCTCTGCTACCAGATAAACCACTTTCGGGGGAAGCTGGATGTCGAGCATCTGATCTTCCCAGAATGTGCACCGGTAGGTTTCCCCGTCCTTCATCAGGAACTCATAGTCTGGGAACGTGGTCATCGGTACTTCGATCTGTTCGAAGGTGTCAGTCAGCATGAGATGGAAATGCTCTCCATCGTTGTACAGGTACTGACAGTCACGGTCCATCACAGAGATGTCTTCAGCGTTATCCTGGGTCTTCATCGTTTCACTCAAGGTCTGGCCTGTTGAGGGGCTCTTCATCTTCAGTCGTACGAAGGCTGAGCCTTTGCCGGGATTTACGAACTCTCGGTCAACGACCACAAAGGGTTGTCCTTTGATCAACAAGGCGGTTCCCTTATCGATTTGGCCTGCTTTAATCATGTGTATTACCTCGTATTGTTACAAATTACGCGTATCGCCATTCCTCAGCATATCAGAAAGCGGAAAAAGAATCACCCCCTGCAGACTGCTTTTATCCATAAGCAACATCAACAGGCGGTCCAGGCCGACGGCAACACCGGAACACTGGGGCATGGATGCAAAGGTATGGGCAAGGGCAGGGTCGGTATCGGGAATGACAGAGCCACTGTCCATCCTATTTTCCACCAGCTTTGCATACTCACTCTGGTAGTAGGCGGAGATAGTGTTTTCGCTTCTCTCTTCGTCATAACAGTTGGCGATCTCCACACCACGAATGTAGAGTTCCCACCTCCGGCGGTAAAGGCCGTCAGCCTTTGCAAGGCAGGCAATCTGCCTTGGATACTGTTCCAGTACCAAGGGGCGGTCTTGGGGAAGGTTCGGCTCAACGAAGGTCAGGAAAATCCTGTTGAACGTATCTTCCCAGCTTTCAGGCCCAGGGGGAAGTGAAAGACCGAGTCTCTGTGCTTCATTGGCAAGAGAACTTTGCCGTTGGTGCTGCTCCAGGTCTATTCCCGCATAGGTGAGCATTGCCTCTGCAACGGTCATCCTTCTGAAGGGAGGCCTCAGGTCCTGTGGACTTCCTTCGTTCAGCAGCGAGGCAATAAGATCCTCTGTAAGGGTAATGGAGTCCTGTTCGTCCGCCCCTATGGTGTAATATTCAAGCATCGAGAACTCGATATTGTGGATATTTCCCAGTTGTTCACTGTTCCTGAAGCAATGGCTGATCTGGTAGATGCTGCCGATTCCCTCAGCAATGAGCTGCTTCATGAAGATTTCTGGTGAAGGGACCAGGTACAGGTCCTTGGAGGGAAGAAAGGGGTTCTCGAATCGCGTGGAGAAATTTTCTATGGTAGCCTCAGGTATGAGGGTGGGACTGAGTATGGGGGTGTCGACTTCCGTATAGGAACGTTCGTCAAAAAAGGTACGGATGGCCCTATACATCCTGCTCCTTTGCTGTGCTGCTGTTTTCATGGGATCATCATAGCCAGAGGGCCGCTTGTGTTGCAAGCATACCATGCAAAACAGTATACTCACTCCTATGAGAGAGTATGTAACCGACGATATCATCTATGCCCTTGCCACCCCATGGGCACAGAGCGCCTTAGCGGTCATCAGGGTGAGTGGAGAAGGGTGCAAATCACTGCTAGCAACCCATTTTTCGCGGCCTAAGGCCCTAAAAGAAGCGGATAATGCCACATTGGTGCATGGATACCTGCAGGACGAAGCAGGAAGAAAGCTGGATGAGGTTGTTGCTGCCGTTTATACGGAAGGCCACGGGTACACCCTGGAGGAAGCAATAGAATTCACTTGTCATGGTTCACTTGCCGTGATCAAGGAAATTTTGGGAATGTTTTCCCGACTGGGTATGCGTAGTGCCGAGGGTGGTGAATTCACCTTCCGTGCATTCTTGCACGGCCGTTTGGATCTGACCCAGGCAGAGGCTGTCCAGGAGCTGGTGGTAAGCCAGAGTGAACGTTCCAGGGCCCTTGCCCTGGGGAGGCTTGAAGGGAGCCTGAAGGATCGGATCAGCTCGCTCAAGCAGCAATTGATGCAGGTCATGGCTGCCGTTGAGGTACAACTCGACTATGCAGAGGATGAACTGGATGCATTTGTGTTTCCCCGTGCCCAGCTCGTTGATTTGATTGGGCAGCTCCACCATCTCTCTGAGACCTACCAGGTAGGAAAGCTCTACAAGAGCGGGGCCCGGATCGTGCTTGCCGGTTCTACCAATGCAGGGAAAAGCTCTCTCTTCAATTTGCTATTGAAACAGGAGCGATCGATAGTCAGCCCTGTAAAGGGGACCACCCGTGACTATATAGAAGCCGACCTATCGATCGAGGGTATCCCGATTCGTCTGTACGATACAGCGGGACTCAGGGAGAGCTCTGACAGTATTGAGAGTGAAGGCATTAGACGAACAGAACGCCTTATTGGTCAGGCAGACCTGGTGGTATTTCTTGTTGACAGCACCATGATGGGGCACGTACCTGAAGAGGATGAACGGACCTTGGTGGTCTACAACAAAAGTGATCTTGCAAAGCCACCTCAGGGGAAGTTGGCTATCAGTGCCCAAAGTGGGGAAGGAGTGGATCGTTTGCTCCATGAG
>NZ_JBFXGH010000058.1:0-13433 GCF_050178175.1 Sphaerochaeta sp. | reverse complement strand
TGGAATTGTAGCATCGGCTCCAAGGACGGGAAACAAAAATCGACAGGTGCAGGTCGGAGGTGTATGCTGGGAGCATGGAAGCAGATGATTTCTTTAGTGAATGCCCTCAGACCAAGAACCTCTTTGAGGAGATTATGCATAAGATCTCTTACTTGGGGCCTATACAGCTGAAGACCAGTAAGAGCCAGATTTCTCTCATTGGGCAATCGGCCTTCGCCTATTTCTGGATTCCTGGTCGCTATCTTAAAGGCAGATTAGTGGCGCCCTTGGTTCTCAGCATTCCTCTTTCTTATCATGATAAGACAGTACCATGGAAAGAGGTGACCAAGATAAAAGAACACTGGTATATGCACCACTTGGAGATATGGGAGGAGACGTCCTTTACAAACAGTGTTATGTCTGTGCTTGCTACCGTATACACTGGAGGTAAGCCAATTGAGAAATAGGTTGTTTGTAGCAGAGCATCGGGGTGGCTTGCTTTCCCCAGAAGACCATCGATCCCTTATGAAGTGGGCACTTCTCTGCACGGAGCATCTTAGCGAGTACCACGTATTCCCTGAAGAAGAAGTGATCACCTCTGCATTGGAAATAGGCTATAGGTGGAGGGAGGGAAATGCAAAAACTGGGGAGGCGATGAAAGCGAGTCGGGCGGTACATGCCTTTGCTCGTACTGTAGAAGACAAGCCTTCTCAGTTCTACTGCCGGGCAGTCGGCCAGGCAGTCGCTACCGCCCATATGGCAGACCACTCTCTTGGTCCGGTATGGTATGGAAGGAAGATGCTTGTTCTGCTTAATAGGGATGCAGATAAGGAGATTTCCTGGCAGCTGGAGCGTTTGGCTGGTCTTAATCCTGATCTCCTTCCTCGTGTACAGCAGGAGCTAAAGAAAATCCTACCAATGCTTACCCTTTCTTGATACCTCCACTGAAGTGAAATGCCATATAGCCAATCTTAGAGAGCATTGGTGTATATATTGAGTCCGTGTTGTTGAACTGTTTCTTTGAGTTACATTGACGATGTATATACGTGAGTATATACTTGCACAGGAGGAATAATCATTGAATCAGCAATATCAATGGGACATTTTTTACATGGGGGGAAACATATGAAGACAACCATCCAGAAATGGGGAAACAGTTCAGGTATTCGCCTTCCGAAACCATTGTTGCAGGAATTGCATCTGGATAATGGCACTGAGGTGGAACTGGAGAGGGTTGGGGACGGAATAATGATGTCTCCCAGAAGGCCAACACGTGAAGAAACTCTAGATCTCCTCTTGGAAAGAATAAGTCCAGAAAATATGCATGGCCCTGAACTTTTTGGAGACGAGGTAGGGGGTGAAGCATGGTAATTGATGCATATATCCCTGAAGAAGGCGATATTGTGTGGTTGGACTCCACTCCTCAATCCGGTCATGATCAAGAGGGAAGAAGACCAGGATTGGTGATAAGCCCCAAGAAATACAACAGGATAGGGTTGGCGTTAATTTGTCCGATCACAAGTAAGCAAAAAGGGTATCCATTCGAGATTTCTCTATCCAGCTGTGACGGCTTCACCTCTGGTGTTGTCCTTGCTGACCAGATACGAAGCCTCGATTGGAAAGCAAGAAATGCTTCTTTCAAGGAAACCGCCGATGCTGCTGTAATGGATGGTGTCAAGGATTTGTTGCTGTTGTTGATTGGGAAGTGATTGTATTTCTTTCATAGGCCATGCTTATTGAACATATTTCCTCCTATGTCTTTGTTATAACACTTTTCTTAAGTCTTTCTCATGGTTTTTGCATTGTTTGCTAACAGGCGATTCACAGAGTTGAACCATCGTACAGATGAGCATAAGAAGATCATGAAGAGGCGAGAACCAACAAGAAAAGAACTTCCTCGTATCTTCATCCTCTGAGATTGCATGGTTTGCTAGGGCAGTATTCCTTTTCTGGGTAGAGAGAAGGGCCGGGAATCCTGAATGGATATATTGTCTTGCTAATCGGAAAATGAAGGACTATACTATGGGTCTGATAACGTTTTCAGTTGGTATTGTGATACCTTGGTTTTTGAAAAGGACAAGTTCAATATACCTTATGGGTGTTGCGGAGCATGTAATTTTACATTGTATGTTCTTCTTTACTCCAATGACTCATAAAGCATGCGAACCACGTACCGTCTTGTCGAGGCTCTTGTACTATAGATAGAATTTGTGGAGTGTGTGATGAAAGGACCTAAGGAAAAGGGTATTCTGCCGTTGGGAGAGAAGAAGTTAATTTCAATTGCTGAACCATACTTGTTTTTGCTTCCTGCACTCATAATATTTGGATTGTTTCTGTATTACCCATTCCTTCGGACAATATTTCTCAGTACCTTTCTTACCAATAAAAATGGCCAACCCAAAATTTTTGTTGCATTCACTGAAAATGACAACTACCTGACACTCTTCAAGGATCCCTCTTTCTGGGCAAGTGTTGTTGTCACTTTCAAGTTTGTATTCTTTGTTGCCTTTGGGGGCCTGCTTGTTGGGTTAACCAGCAGTCTCCTCACAGAGAAGAAGCATTTTGGCTCAGGATTTTCTGCCGCAGTATATGCAATGCCGATCGCTATCGCTTCAGCTGCAGCCTCAATGGCGTTTAAGATGATCTTGCACCCAACTAATGGCCTCTTGAACCAGCTGATGGGAACCCAGATCAATTTTACCGGGGATTCACGATATGCGTTGGCTTCTGTGGTAGGACTAACAATTTGGTTGACCAGTGGTATTAACTTCATTTTTATCAGCGCTGGGCTCAGAAATGTTCCTGGTGAGCTCTATGACAGTGCATCTGTAGATGGTGCTGGCTATTGGAGAAAGGTTTTCTCTGTCACGATTCCAAGCATCTCTCCTACACTTTTCTTCCAGGTGATTATCAATGTGATAGGGGCTTTCCAATCATTCAGTCAAATTAAATTGCTGACAGAAGGAGGTCCTGGAGATGCAACCAATGTTATGGTTTGGTCTATCTACAAAGATGCATTCAGAAACTTCCGATTTGGTGCTGCAGCTGCCCGTTCGGTCATCCTCTTCATTATTGTTTTGATCATCACCATTATCCAGTTCCGTTTTGAGAAGAGAGGAGTGAACTACTGATGCGTATTACATCTATCAACCGAAGGAAGTGGCTGAATATCGGGCGATTTGCCATGAATATCCCTCTTATGCTGGTGATATTGGTCCCCTTGCTCTATACCATCTCAATATCGGTTATGCCTCCTGATGAGATTTATGGGAACCATCTCATTCCCACATCCATTAATTTTACCAACTATGTACAGGCATTTACCAATCCTTATTACAATTTTCCTCGGATGATCCTGAATTCGTTCATTGTATCGACTACTGTTATGCTTGGTCAGATGGTTACGTGTTCCCTGGCTGCCTTCGCATTTTCCTTCCTGCAGTTCAAGGGGAAGAAACTCTTGTTTATCGGGGTATTGGCAACCATGATGGTCCCTGGGGAAGTAACCATTATCGCAAATTACTTGACCATGGCAGGTTGGGGTTGGCTTGACTCATACCGTGCATTGGTATTCCCCTTTTTGACCAGTGCCATGGGCATATTCCTCCTACGGCAGTACTATCTCACATTTGCCAAGGAACTGTATGAGGCAGCAAAGCTTGATGGATGCTCCAATATGCGTTTCTTGACAAGCATTGTGGTTCCTCTCTCCCGACCAGCTTTGGGTGCATTGGGTGCTTATGTATTTCTTAATACTTGGAACCAGTACATGTGGCCCCTGTTGGTCACGAACTCACGGGATTATCGTACGGTGCAGATTGGTATATCAATGCTGTATGACATAGATGCTGTTTCCTTGGGATTGATGATGGCTGGAGTGGTTATTGTCATCGTGCCCTCCCTGAGCATTTTTGTGTTTATGAACAAGCAGCTTATCAATGGTTTGATGGCTGGCGCTGTAAAGGGATGACATGGAGGTAGTCGCTATCCTTTCGGTTCCAGAAGTCATAGTGCGTTTGAGAATGTAGTTTGCATTCTTAGAATTTCAACAAGGAGAAAAGGATATGAAGAAAACGTTGGTTTTGATTCTTGCGGGTCTTCTGTTCACCAGTTTCTGCTTTGCTGCGGGATCCTCTGAAGCGGCCCCTGCAAAACAAGCAGGTCCGGTTGAGATCACCTTCTGGCATGCAATGGGAGGAGTGAACGGAGAAGCTATTGCTGCCATGGTTGATGAATTCAACAAGCAGTACGAGGGCGATATTCATGTGACCTATGAGTATCAGGGGAATTATGATGACGAGTTCGCTAAGATTCAGGCATCCGGTGGAAACTATCCCTGTGACATTATCCAGGTCTATGATATTGGAACTAGGTACATGATTGATTCCGGATGGATTCTTCCTGTCCAGGAATATATTGAGAAAGACAACTACGATGTGGGTCAGATTGAGCCGAATATTGCCGCCTACTACACAGTAGATGGAACGCTCTATTCAATGCCATTTAACAGTTCCACTCCACTTTTGTACTACAACAAGACTGCCTTTGAGGAAGCTGGTATTGATATCGTCCCTACTTGTTTCGATGATATCTACGAGATTTCCGAGAAATTGAAGATTACCAATCCTGATGGAAGTGTCAAGCGCTACGGTTATGGAATGGGAAACTATGGTTGGTTCTTCGAGCAGTGGATTGGCAAGATGGGTTTGCACTATGTGAACAACAACAACGGACGTGGCCGGGATTATGCTACCGCTGTTGCGTTTGACTCGAATGGTGGTGGTATCCAGATTCTCAATGTGTGGGATAAGATCCTTAAGGAAGGTATTTCCCCATACCTCAACATCAACAATGATGATGCCAAGGCAGCCTTTATTGCTGGAAATGTATGCATGATTCCTGAATCAACTGCAGCCCTGAAATCTCTATTGCTGAATGTTGGTGACAAGTTTGAAATTGGCGTTGCATATTTCCCGTCAATCAATCGTGGTGATGTTGGTGGTGTATCGGTCGGTGGTGGTTCCTTGTGGATGCTGGATACCGGCAAACAGGAACGAGAAGATGCTACCTGGGAGTTCTTGCAGTTCATGATCTCTCCTGAGATGCAGGCTTTCTGGAATGCAAAGACCGGTTACTTCCCTGTTACAGTTGCGGCAGCTGAAACTGAGACGTTCAAGCAGAATATCGCCCAGTATCCTCAGTTCCAGGTAGCCATTGATCAGCTTCATGACTCTGCTCCACAGTATGCAGGTGCACTGCTGAGTGTGTTCCCAGAAGCTCGTCAGATTGTGCAGAACTATATTGCTCGTCTCGCGAACAATGAGTTGACGCCACAGGGCGCTCTTGACGGTATGGCCAAGGATATCAACAAGGCTATCGAGACCTATAATATGGTCAACTATTAACCTTGAATTGGCTTGAAACCGTTTGGTTTTAGTGGGTAAGGGGGATTGGTGCCAGCAGGTATCAGTCCCCTCCTTTATTATGCCTGTGTATCTTTACCTTCTTCGAAGAAAGACCTTCCTGGCTATTCGCTGTTTGTAGTGGGTAGCACTCCATGATCGGCTGTAAGGGGAGGGACAATCCCCCACAGACGCGATCGATCATGTTCCTGAATTCTCTTGCACGGCTCCTGATGATGCGTATCTTTGCGTTGAACCCTTCCTTGGTGGCATTGGTTCCCAATGTCTGGAAGTAGTTGAGGATCTCACCGCTTTCTGGTTGTTTGAAGTGTTGAATTACTCATACCTATGGGGGCATTTTTTTTCATGGGGGGAAACATATGAAGACAACCATCCAGAAATGGGGAAACAGCTCAGGTATTCGCCTTCCGAAACCATTGTTGCAGGAATTGCATCTGGATAATGGCACTGAGGTGGAACTGGAGAGGGTTGGGGACGGAATAATGATGTCTCCCAGAAGACCAACACGTGAAGAAACTCTAGATCTCCTCTTGGAAAGAATAAGTCCAGAAAATATGCATGGCCCTGAACTTTTTGGAGACGAGGTAGGGGGTGAAGCATGGTAATTGATGCATATATCCCTGAAGAAGGCGATATTGTGTGGTTGGACTCCACTCCTCAATCCGGTCATGATCAAGAGGGAAGAAGACCAGGATTGGTGATAAGCCCCAAGAAATACAACAGGATAGGGTTGGCGTTAATTTGTCCGATCACAAGTAAGCAAAAAGGGTATCCATTCGAGATTTCTCTATCCAGCTGTGACGGCTTCACCTCTGGTGTTGTCCTTGCTGACCAGATACGAAGCCTCGATTGGAAAGCAAGAAATGCTTCTTTCAAGGAAACCGCCGATGCTGCTGTAATGGATGGTGTCAAGGATTTGTTGCTGTTGTTGATTGGGAAGTGATTGTTGCTTACTTCCCTCATAGGTGATACTTGCTGAAAGCACTGCCTTCCTTGCTCTTGTTATAACACTTTTCTTACGCCTTTCTCATGGTTTTTGCATTGTTTGCTTACAAGCATTTCCCATAGTTGAGCCATCTCAATATTCCTTATGGGGGAAGTCATGAAGAAACGTTTGATTCTGGTATTATTGTTGCTGGCAGCAGTAACTTTGGGTCTTGCAGCACAGCCTGCAGAAGAGAGTACACCTACTTGGGAAGTCACAGAGCAACAGGCTGCAAAAGCGCCCAAGTATGTCTTTATGTTCATCGGTGACGGTATGAGTCATGTACAGATCAATGCTGCCCAGGTATTGAAAGGAAACAATACCAAGGGTTCTGTCTCCTTGGAGAAGCTCACGTTCACAGAGTTCCCGGTCTCGGGGTTGCAGACAACCTATGATGCAACTTCCTTCTGTCCTGACTCTGCTTCTACAGCAACCAGCTTATCCTCAGGATATAAAACCCATAGTGGTGTTCTCGGATTGGGGATAGACAAGCAGTATGTGGGAAAGACTATTGCTGAGCGGCTCAAGGAGCAGAAGGACTGGAAAGTGGGTATTGTCTCTACGGTAACCATCAACCATGCAACTCCGGCAGCCTATTATGCCCATGTTCCTTCTCGAAACAACTACTATGACATTGGTGTGCAGATGGCAAACAGTGGTTTTGACTACTTTGCTGGTGGTTCAGTCAACAAGGCAGAAGATGGTGGAAAGAAAAGTATCTATACCTTGTTGGAAGAGCAAGGCTATCTGGTCACAGATGACAAGAGTGAAATACTCTCGCTTTCAAGCAAGAGTGGAAAGGTCTACGCACAAAGTCCACGACTACAAGATGGTGGGGCGATGCCCTATGCAATCGACATGGATCCAGACGATGTAACGCTGGCTCAGTTCGTCAAGAAGGGAATTGATGTGCTTGATAATGAGAAGGGCTTCTTCATGATGGTAGAGTCAGGAAAGATTGACTGGGCCTGTCATGCCAATGATGCTGCCTCAGAAATCAGTGACTTGCTTGCCTTTGATGAAGCAATTCAGGAAGCAGTTGCTTTCGCTGAAGCCCATCCTGATGAGACGTTGATTGTAGTAACCGGCGACCATGAAACCGGTGGTATGACCATCGGTTTTGCATCGACTGGGTATAACACAGCATTCAACATTCTCGAGAACCAGAAAGTCTCCTACGTAGCATTCGATGGGATTATGCAGGAGGCCATTGCAAATAACCCGGATCTGAGTTTCCAGGAAGCACTGGTATTGGTGGAAAAGTACTTTGGTTTGGTCCCTCCTGGAGGCAATGCTTCCTCTGATGTGCTGACATTGACCAGTTTTGAGTACTCAAGGCTGGAGGAGGCATTCCGCCAGGCAATGTTGCCAAAGGGCAGTCGTGCAAATGACCAACTGAGTTATCAGCTTTATGGAAGCTACAATCCATTCTCCATAACCCTGACACATATTCTGAACAACAAAGCGGGTATTGGTTGGACGAGTTACTCACATACAGGAACGCCTGTGGGAGTATTCGCATACGGGGTTGGGGCAGAGAAGTTTGCTGGCTCCTATGACAACACCGATATATTCGCCAAATTGAAATCACTTGTAGAAGTTGTATAACAGGCAATCAGGTCAAACCTTCCCCCTCTCACTGAGGGGGAAGCTGTCTAAAAAGGAATAGTGGTATGAAGAAATCTGTTAATCTCTATCGAGAGTGGTTGTTGTTGGCTGTCCTGCTTGGTGTGGTACTCCTCCTGATAATGATCCCCACCGGTTTTGAGAAGGAGATATATTTCAACGCGGTAGGAAGCAAGGCAAAGGTTGTATCCTTGGATAATTCCAATATGTACCAGACTGGAGTAGTTCGTATGGGAGAACAAATCTGCAAAATAGAGATACTCTCAGGACCCCATACAGGCAAGCGGACTGAGGCTATAAACCTTCTCAATGGAAAACTCGAATTTGATACTGTCTATGAAGAAGGGGATATTGCCTGGGTATTGGTAGAGCAGGACAAGGATGGGGAGATCGTATTCACCAACATGGTCAGTCATTACCGTTTCTCGAAAGAGCTGCTGCTTCTTGGACTTTTTGCCTTCACACTTATTCTCTTCTCAGGGAAAACGGGAGTTAGGACGATCATCTCGTTTGCTTTGGCCTTTTTGCTCATTTGGAAAATACTTATCCCTCTTACACTCAAGGGCTATGAGCCCATGCTGGTGTCCTTATTCGTTGGCTCATTTCTTGCCATCGCTTGCTTGTTGCTGGTAGCAGGTCTGACGAAGAAAGCCTATGCAGCAATCATCGGAACCATTATTTGCTCTGTCCTTACTGTACTGTTTTCTATGTGGGGAACGTGGTATTTGAAGTTGCATGGTGCTGTGATGCCATGGTCGGAGTCGTTGCTGTTTGCCGGTTATGAAAGCATGCAACTTACCAAAGTTTTTCAGGCTGCCATCTATCTTTCCTGCTTGGGTGCACTGCTGGACTTGGCGATCGATATCAGCTCTGCACTGGAGGAAGTACAGAAACACCATCCATCCATTACTCGCACGGCGCTTATACAGAGCGGATTGAATATTGGCAAATCAGTGGTGGGGAGCCAGACTACTACCCTCTTACTCGCATATATTGGGAGTTATCTCACCATCATGATGGTGTACATGGCGCAGGGCACCCCGGTCATGAGTATCCTCAATTCTCCAAGCGTTGCCGCAGAGATACTCCATACCATGGTAGGTTGTATCGCACTGGTATTGGTTGCTCCCATAACATCAGTGACATGTGGGTATCTCTATACAAGCAGAACTTCAGATATGAAGGTGCTTGTGCAGAATCACGCTGATGCCAGTATTTCCAGAAGATAGTGAACTACGGGCAATAACAACGTTGATTTCAAGATGCAGTACCTATGCTGTTTGGGAGAGGTGTGGTATCTTTTGGGTGAACCAACCCAGATACGCAGAAGGACGGAATGCATGATGCATGAGGGACCAATACCAAGCGATGTACTCAAGAGACAGGCATACAAGCGAAAATTCTCTGTTCAGGATTTGTATCGTGGAATCATGTTGGTCCCTGAAGCCGTCACAGGACTGAAATACAATCGAAAGCATAAGGTTGTCTCACCCGAATTACTCGAGCGGATGCAACTTGCGGTTACTGAGGTGAACGGCTGTGCAGCCTGTTCCTATGCCCATGCCCATATGGCCTTGAAACAAGGTATAAGCAGTGAGGAAATTTATAGCCTCCTCAGTGGTGATGGAGCTATCCTCAGACCGGAAGAAGGGAAGGCCATCATGTTTGCACAGCACTTTGCAGATACCGGAGGGTCTCCTGACAGAGAAACTTATCGTTTGATTGA
Source organism: Sphaerochaeta sp. (assembly GCF_050178175.1). GTDB lineage: Bacteria > Spirochaetota > Spirochaetia > Sphaerochaetales > Sphaerochaetaceae > Sphaerochaeta. The sequence continues at coordinate 3,694 of NZ_JBFXGH010000058.1, read as the reverse complement.
AGAAACCTACGGTACCAATGAAGCTCGGGTCATGCTTTCAGCAATCCGGATGATGCAGGTGGGAAATATCTATGGCATCCCGTTCAGTGCGTTTTTCTCGAGACTGAAAGGACATCCATATCATGACAGTTCTCTTTTCTATGAGTTGCGCATGCAAGTGCTCAGTGTCATCTTGTTGCCTTTCGCTCTTTTACATGGGGTTGCACGGTTGTTTATAAAGGGCCGTAAAGGTCTCCCTACACTGTAAAGATTACGGCAAGGGCCTTTGCTTCCTCCAGGATGTAGAGCACTCCTTCTTATCCTCTATATTGAAGTGGATGATCCTTTCAAGAAGGGAGTAGGGGATTTCCTGCTCCCATTTGATTCTGAACAGTTCCATGGTAGCTGACAGTTTCACCGTCGAAAAATCGTCTGAGAATTTCTCGATTGTTTTGCTTTCAGGCGTAACACTGATGTGTGCTTTTGCCCTGCTGAAACCGATGATGAAGGTCTCAAGGTCAGTGAATATCGGTTGATTCCAGGCAATTCTCATCCCCAGTGTTGGAAATGTCTCATGCACCCACGTAAGCAATGCATCCATCTTCTTTCGGTGGTATTCATCAGGGATTTCCTCAAGATATGATTGAAAAATACGCATGGTTATCCCCTTATACCTGATAAAATAGTAGGTAATAAGTATGCCTGCGGGTATAGGGATTCGTAAAGGCAGATGGAAGTAAGAAATGGAAAGTTGGTTGTTTTGCTACTTGGAGAAATAGATCCTTTCAGCTGTATCGTGGAAGACCAGCTTACGCTCTTCCTCTGTAAACAACTCCCACTGATAGTCGAGAAGCTGCCTGTAACTGTATTGTACCAAGGTATACATGCTCTATGGTAGTACACCATTTAGGGGGAAATGTCAAAAAAAGATACCCAATGTCAAGGTAAATGGGCTGTTTATCTGCTACTATGGTAGGGAGAATAAGAGTACTGAGAGGAGGAATCGGATGAAAGAGACTCGTATCTGTATTATTGGAGGTGGTGGTCGCCTCTGGGCCATCCAGTTCATGAAGGATCTTGCGTACAATACCATGACCCACGGTACCTTGGTTCTGTACGATATTGATAAGGAAGCTGCGCACAACAATGTGGCAGTTGCAGAGAAGGTGTTCAAGGTAAACAACAGTGAGGGTCGTTTCCGCGTCATTGCAGAGGATGAGATTGGAAAAGCGCTTACCGGTTGTGATCTGGTAATCATATCCATAGAACCAGGAAAGACCGAGTGCCGCTATGGCGACCTTGTCCTCCCTGAGGAGTACGGGATTCTCCAGTCTGTAGGGGATACCACAGGTCCCGGTGGGATCATGCGTGCTCGACGCGCAGTTCCCCTGTTCTTTGAGATCGCAGAGCAAGTAAAGCAATACTGCCCTGATGCCTGGGTGATCAACTACACCAATCCCATGACGCTCTGCACTGCAGCGCTCTATAAGGCATTCCCCGAGATCAAGGCACTTGGCTGTTGCCACGAAGTATTCCATACCCAGAACTTCCTTGCTGAGAAGGTGGCAGAGTGGTTTGATGTGCCGGTTCCCGATAGAAGGGAGATCAAGATTGATCTTACCGGGGTGAATCACTTCACCTTTGTGACCAAGGCTTTTTGGAAGACCCATGACCTGATGCCCCGTCTCCTTGAGCTTGTGCAGGATAGTGCTACCTTCAGCGATGGGACTGCTGTTGCCAAGAAGCGATTGGAGGAAGAGAAGTGGTTTGACTGTGACCAGAAGATTGCACTCAGCTTCCTACGCGATTTCGGCTCCCTTGGTGCCGCCGGGGATCGCCATCTTGCCGAGTTTGTTCCCTGGTTCCTTACCAGCGATGAGAACCTGCATACCTATGGGGTGATCAGGACTCCGTATTCCTGGAGAGAGCGCACAGCCAAAGAGAAACGGGAGCGCGTATTCAAGGATGAGGAACTGAAGGCGGAGCTCACTGACGAGGAAGGCGTGGATATCATGCGTTGCCTGATGGGGGATAAGACCATGGTCACCAACATCAATCGTCCCAATGAAGGGCAGATCAGTTATCTTCCCAAGGGTAGGATCGTTGAGAGCAATGGGGTGTTGAGTGAAGATTCCATCCGTCCGATTGTCGCCAGTGATCCCCCACTTGCTATCCAGAACCTGGTCAGGCAGGTCAGTGATGTACAGGAGATGACCCTTGAGGCAATCTGGAACAAGGATGATGAGTTGCTCTTCTCTGCTTTCCTCAGTGATCCACTGATGAACCTGAGCAGGGATAAGGCCAGGGAGCTGTTCGACAAGATGCTTGAAGCATCTGATCTCAGATACTAGGAACAGAAAACAAGGAGGGGACGAATGATCAGCAGAGAGATATATGAAGAGGCAGTGAAGCGGACGCTTATGTTCTTTGAGAAGGCTGGGATCGTCCTCACCGATGAAGAGAAAGGGAACGTTGAGGTCGCTGATTTCGGCCTCAACGACCTGGAGCATACCGGTCTTGAGTTGGTTACCTACCTCAATACAGAGCGCGTATGTGCAAAGGAATTGGTACTGTTTCCCCACCAGAGGTGCCCAGAGCATCGTCATCCGGCATTTGGGTCGTACATCGGCAAGGAAGAGACCTTCCGCTGCCGATGGGGTGAGGTCTATCTCTATGTAGATGGGAAGCCCACCGAGAACATAAGAGCCATAGATAAAGACGGTGTGTACACTGTTTTCCATGAGATTGTACTTCACCCAGGCGAGCAGTATACCTTGCGTCCCAATACCAAGCATTGGTTCGAGGCAGGGAGTGAGGGGGCTGTGGTCTCTGAGTTCTCCACCCCCAGTTTTGATGAGAAGGATATCTTCACTGACCCAAGAATCGAAAGAACTCCTCAAGTCGAGTAAAACCAAGATTGACGTAACCGATACTTCATTCCCCAACGGAGCGAGAGGAAAGGAACCATCATGCTGGCTCCTCTCCCGAGCGAGGGCAGGGAAAACACGGTGAGATACCCCGTCCCTTGGGGCGGAAAAGAAGGCAACGCCTCCTGGTTTCAGGGCTTGCCCTGAGGTATTGATACCTTGTGGCTAACTTCGTGGGACCGCTTGGGGCTGTGATGAACATGGACGCCTGTGGTGGTATTTTTCCTGCCATGGTAGCGGTGTTTGCTGCAAATGCCTTTGGTATTGAACTTGCTTTCTCCCAATATGTTCTGATCGTGGTGGTCTCCATATTTGCAAGCTTGGGTAGTGCCGCTGTTCCGATGGGAGCTACAGCTTTTACCATAATCACCCTCACCACGGTCGGTCTCCCTGTTGAGGCGGTTGGCCTGGTCGCTGGTGTCGATTTCCTGGTGGATATGTTCAGGACCATGACCAATGTTACCGGAGACCTGACGACCTCTGTGATTGTTGCAAATTCGCTCGGTGAGTTCGACCGCGATGCATTCAATACGCAGGATCTCAAGGTTGCAACAGCAACGGCTACATAACTCGAGATAAGAATATCGGAATAGTCGGAATTTGTTTTATTTTTCACATTGTGTGAGTATCATTGCTCCTGTATACTACCTGCAAAATAGTTGTATGGTACATTGCTATTAATGTTGTATGCAGGAGTGTGATGGTGCAGGTTGGCGTACTCGTTGTTGGTGTTTCTGGGGAAGAATCTGCAACAATACAGAATAGTCTTAGCTCGGCTGAGCTTTGGT
>NZ_JBFXGH010000057.1:0-13628 GCF_050178175.1 Sphaerochaeta sp. | reverse complement strand
TTGATGAGTTCCAGGATAATAATGCTCAGCAGAAAGCAATGCTCTACCTGCTTGCTGAACGACTGGACAGGGAAGGGGATGGCATCCCCCTGCCTGAGGATTTGCAGAAGGACAAGCTGTTTTTTGTAGGGGATGAGAAGCAGTCGATCTACCGCTTCAGGGGCAGTGATGTCCGGGTTTTCAAGCAACTGAGCGGAGAGTTGGCTTCCATCGGAGGGGAGACCATCACCCTGGGAAGGAATTACCGTAGCGAGCCGGACTTGATCAAGCTGTTCAATAGGATGTTCTCAAGTATCATGCGAAATGAGGGGGAGAGCTACGAGGCAGACTTTTCAGCGCTGGAGTCTCGTGATGCTTCCCCTGGTGTGCAAAGCAGTTGTACGCTTCTGGTCAAACCCTATCAGGAAAGTGGTGGTGACGAAGAAGAGGAGGAAGCTTCCTCCGTTGAGGCTGAGGCGTATACCATCGCCAGGCTGGTCAGGCAGATGCTTGAAAGTGATGCGTTCCTGATACCCTCAAAAGAGGGGCCAAGAAGGCCCAAGGCAAGCGATATTGCACTCCTGCTCCGAACGACCAGCAACCAGCTTAGTTTTGAGAAAGCCTTCAGGAGATTCGATATACCCTATACGGTACAGGCTGCACGGTCATTGATGCTGGAAGCTCCGGCGAATGATCTGTATGCCATGTTACAGCTCATCCTCTATCCTGAAGATAAGCAAGCGTATGCCACAGTCCTTCGCTCACCGTTCTGTAACCTGAGCGATTGGGCTATCACCCATGTGGTACAAGAACCGCTTTTCTCCCTACTTCCCATACTCTCAGAGGACGACGCTGGGCGATTGGCCTCTTGCGGGGCTTTCTACCAACGGTTGCACGGGGCGGTAGGCAGTGAATCATTGAGTACCCTTGCCCTGATGCTTTGGTATGAGAGCGGCTACTACCTCTCCTTGGTTTCCCACCCGCAGTACCAGGTTTATGTTGAACATTTTGCCTTTTTCCACCGCCTGGCACAAATTCAGGAAGAACAGGGCAAGAGCGTCAGCCAATTTGTCGATTTCCTGAGACGGAATCTGGTTCAGAACGAAAAAATCGACCAACTCGAGGTGATAAAGGACCAGGAATCGGGGCTTCAGATCATGTCGATCCATAAGTCAAAGGGATTGGAGTTTCCCATTGTGATCGTGGGAAATGCCGCATCCAAGGGAAAAGGTGGAGGGGATTATTTCAGTACCTTCCTCGATATCCCACTTCCACACTATCTCTCTTCCTCCTACCATGTCTCTGCCACGAAACAACAGACAGTCCGTCATGCAGGGACGCTCTTCGCTGGCAGTGAAGAACAAGACATGGAGATTGCTGAGCTGAAACGGCTACTGTATGTTGCCATGACCAGAGCGGAGACCCATCTCATACTCAGTGGTGCATTTTCCAAGAACAACAGGGGGTTGGATCCTGCCAAGAAAGCTGATACATTGCTTCAGATGTTGGCAGGCAGTCTCTCCCTGGATATCGACAATCCTGTACATGATGAAGGTATACTGAAGGTACGTCCGATAGAGAGTATTCCTGAGCACTATCTCTACAGCGGGGAGAAAGAGGATAGCTCAGCTGTTCTTGAAAGGTTGCAAACTGCTGGGACCTGGTATGATCAAGCCACACCAGCCTACAAAGGGCAACCGATCCGTGTTGCCGCCACAAAGCTTCATCCTCTTATCCAGGGGACAGAAGGTGTGGAACTGCCACGGTACCCCAGTGATGAGATTCTTGGTGGATATACCGAGGAGCAGGTAACGGGGTTTGGTACATTCGTCCATGCGCTCTGTGAACAGATGGTGCTGGGCAATGAGGTGCAGGAAATCGCCTCACTTATGCCTGACTCCCTGACAAGGGTTATGAAAGCACAGGAGTTGATCGTGCTCCAACAGGATGCTCTTGCCCTGTGTAACGGGTTCATGAGGAGTGAGTGGTATGAGAGAGAGGTAAAACCATATCCTCTCGAGTGTGAAGTAGGCTTTTACAGTGCTGTTGAGAGGGAAGGACGGACCATTGTGGCTGAAGGTTCGATTGATTTGTTGGTGAGGCAGAATGATACCTGCCTCGTAATAGATTTCAAGACCGATAGGTGGAGGGATGAAGAAGTCCACCGTTTCCAGGTAGCGACCTATATGCAAGCAACAAAAAGAATGTATCAACGTCCGGTTCGCGGGTGCGTTATCTATTTGCGTGACCCTGATCAGGTGTTGGTATGGGAAGGAGAGAATCCATGATGCGAATTCCATTTGAGACGATGTGTGCACAATTTGAACGCGTGCTTGAGAGCCGGGATATGGAGAAGCATGATGCTGTACTCTGTGCTCGACTGATAGCTGAAACCTCGCTTGAAGGGGTGTACACCCATGGGGCAAATCGATTTGCCTCATTGATAAAGGGTATTGATGAAAAGCGTGTCGATGTGCACGCCCATGCCCAGATGAGCGATTCGTTCGGGACTCTTGAGCGATGGGATGGAAAGCGTGGTGTAGGGAACCTTAATGCCTATGCCTCCATGAAGCGAGCTATTGAACTGGCAAAAAAGCATACCATCGGTTGCGTTGCCTTGAAGCACACCAACCATTGGATGAGACCTGGTACCTATGGATTGATGGCTGCCAAGGAGGGGTGTATTGCGCTTCTGTGGACCAACACAATGCCACTGATGAGCCCCTGGGGCGGCGCTGAAACCAAAATCGGGAATAATCCTCTGGTACTTGCCATTCCCACTGGGGATGGGCCACTTCTTGTTGATATGGCGATGTCTCTCTTCAGTTATGGCAAGCTGGAAACCTATGTGAGGGAGAAGAAGGAACTCCCCGTTCCAGGTGGGTGGGACGAAAGGGGTGAGCTTACTACCGACCCAGAAGCGATTTTGCAAAGCAAGCGCTCTCTACCCATTGGATTCTGGAAGGGAACCAGCTTGGCCCTTGCCCTTGATCTGATTGCAGCAACCCTCTCTGGTGGAAGGACTACCCGCTCAATCGGATCCTTGGAGGAGGAAGGGGAAGTCTCCCAGGTCTTCCTGGTCTTTGATATCTCCAGGTTCCCCGACCAGGAGAACCTGCGGAAAGAGATCCAGGCAACCCTTGACGACCTGGTGAACTCAACACCTTTGGATGCAGAGAAGCCTGTTCGTTATCCAGGCCAATTCAGGGAGCAAACAAGAAAGGAGAATCTAGAGAAGGGAATCCCGGTTGATGAGGTCGTTTGGAACACCATTCTCTCCCTCTGATCACATATATCCGAACAGGGGACCGAAGAGCAGGACAACAATAAGGAACCAGAGTGCATAGATAACCATGAATATGCTCTGTATCCGCATGAAGGATCTTCTTCTGAGCAGTGTCACTGCCAGGGAGCCAAGGTTTGCAAGCAAGAGTAGGTTCTCAGCAAGGACGGCCACACGGTTGGGGCTTAGTCCGTATTGAAGGAACCTCCCTCCTATGGCGACGAGGGCGAATAGGTCGATGCCTATGGCCGCCAATGCTGCAGTGATGAGCACGATGCGGTAAAAGGGTGTGGTCTGTTCGCACTCCAGAAGATCTGTTGCATAGAGAATCATCATCAGGACAAGGGCGAGTAATATATCGATCACCAATAAGAGGTTTCGGTCCTCAGTTATGGGGAGTCTCCCTACTACCAAGGCAGTCAGGAAGGAGATCATTACCACCGTGATTACCGGGAGGAAAATGGTAGCCAGAAGTCGGGTGAGGGAGGTTATCTGGTACCTTCTGTACTGCAGAAGGTACCGGGCAGAGAGAGGGAGCAGTGGTAGGATTCCGGTAACCACGAATGGGGCGAGACGGTCCTCTGCATTGACTCCCACTGTTTCAAAAAGCACGAATGTGAGCATCGTCACCACAAACACGGCACAAGCAAGCAGGAAAGTTAGGAGAAGCACTTCGCCGGTAAGGCGTACATGTCTACTCATTCTCTCCTGTAGTGTTCCTTTCTGGGTGGGGAGGGCAAGGCTGACCACCAGAAGTAGGGGCAAATGGATGAGTGCCAGGATCTTTGTCTGTGCTTCATCTATGCCTGTCATGCTGAATTGTAGATTCATCAAGAGCGCAAGGATGCCAAGAAAAGAGAGATACCCGGCAAGGTATTTTCTCTCCTTTATCAGATACAGGGCAAGAAACAGGAGCATAAGGAAGGGTAGGTTCAAGCCATAGAAGAGCATTGTGTTGTCTCCAAAGGGATATCCTAGGAGCATAGGTATCTGGGAGAGGATGAGTTGACTGACCAGTACAATGATGAATAGCTTGGAGGCTGTTCTCTTGTGAGGTTCTTCAAGCAGGCTGAATCGTGCTCCCATGCGATAGAGGGAGAGCAGGGTTGCTTCATCCCTGGGGAGGTTTTCTTCGAGCTCCCTCTGTATCTGGGCTTGTTTTTGGAGCTTCTCAGTACTACTGGGAGATTGTTCTTCCTTCGACAGTACTTGTTCTTTCCACAATGAGAGTATCGATTTCATACAGACCTCCGGAAAAGTATACCATCCGTGGGTGGAAAAGGATACAAGAAGTCAAAAACGGGTTGGCACCAGGCCAACCCGCAAATGATCCAACAACTGTTGCTTAGTACTTGCCGTACAGTGGTCCAAAGGTGGCGCAGGCGCGATAGTCAGCTCCTTCCTTGTCCATGCCAAGCATTGACCAGGCACTGGGACGGAAGATCTTGTCTTCCTCAACATTATGCATGCATACCGGGATGCGTAGCATTGCACAGAGGGAGATGATATCAGCTCCAAAGTGTCCATAGCCCAGTGCTCCGTGGTTTGCTCCCCAGTTTGCCATGACTGAGTAAACGTCCTTGAAGGGACCTTCCTTGCCATTGGTTCTGGGTACGAACCAGGTGGTCGGCCAAGTCTGGTCGGTGCGCTTGTTGATAATGTCGAAGACATTCTCCGGTACTTCACAGGTCCATCCCTCAGCAAGCTGCAGGACAGGGCCTACGCCCTTGACCATGTTGATCCTGACCATGGTTAGCGGCATTCCCCCTTCACTGAGGAAGGTCGAGCTAAACCCACCACCACGGAAGTAACCACCGTTTGCGACGCTGAAGCGGGTATTCTCGAGGGTTTTCTTCACATCTTCCTCACTGATATCCCAATAGTGCTTCATCTCACTTTCGCCTTTCTCGTTTTTCATCTGTCCTGCTGCGTCAAGTGTGGTAGCACCGCTGTTGATCAGGTGAATGAAGCCTTCCTTGGCCAAGCCCTCTGGTTTCCAACCGGAAACTCTCTCGATAGATGCAGGGCTCCAGTAGGTTCTCACATCGCTGAAGATTGCAGCACGGTTGGTGAGCAACTTACAGAAAAGCATGCTGATACCATTCAGGTGGTCATTCTCTGTGGCCATGATGTACGGTTCACGGATGCCGTTCCAATCGAAACTGGTGGTAAGCATGGTTTCCATGAAGTCACCGTTCGGCCAGTGGTCGGTCCACTGCCTCTGTCCCTGGAAACCTGCACAGATAGCATTATGCCCGAGTGCCTCTTCCTTGAAACCGAGCTTCTCGAGTTTCTTGTTTCCAACCATGAGATCACGACCGATCATGGTCATCTTGGTGCAGTACTCCCAATCCTTGGCAAGTTGCTCCTTACTTCTCTGATACTCAGGAGGGTTGACAACATCTTCAGCCTGGATGCAGTTTTCCTTCACCCATGCAATTGCCCTCTTGTACTCTTCAGGATCATAGATCTCTTCAGCGATACGTCGTTCAATCTCGCACATATCGACCACTTCACTGCGCATTCCCAAGTAGGACTGCAGGAAATCCTGGTCAACGATTGATCCAGCGATACCCATGGCCATCCCACCGATGGAGAGATAGCTCTTTCCTCTCATGGTTGCTACAGCTATACCTGCACGTGCAAAGCGCAGGATCTTTTCTGCTACATCCTCAGGGATGGATGTGTCATCGCTGTCTTGCACATCACGACCATAGATACCAAAGGCAGGCAGGCCTTTCTGGGTATGAGCGGCAAGCACTGCAGCAAGATATACTGCACCCGGGCGCTCTGTCCCATTGAAACCCCATACACCCTTTACGGTCATGGGATCCATGTCAAATGTCTCGGTTCCATAACACCAGCAGGGAGTTACTGTCAGGGTGACTGCTACTCCTTCCTTGGCAAATTTCTCTGCACAGTCAGCACTCTCTCGAACGCGTCCGATGGTACCATCAGCAATCACACATTCAACCGGCTCTCCGGTTCCATGGAACAGGTTATCACTGATCAGCTTTGCTGCAGCCTTTGCCATGTTCATGGTCTGCTCTTCCAAGGACTCGCGAACACCTCGCTGTCTGCCGTCGATGACCGGGCGAATTCCAATCTTGGGAAGGGAAGAAGCATAGCGCTTCTCAGGTCCTACCGATTGCATTCCATTTGTATTTGCCATAGTATCCCCCTTGGTATATAATTACAAATGTAATCGTTTACATCAAGGATAGTATCGCATAGAGCACGAGCAAATGCAATCCAAAATTTATAAGGAGTCAACGATGTTGAAAACAATTCCCTCAATCCTCAGTCCTGAGCTATTGAAGGTTCTCATGGAAATGGGCCATGGTGATGAGATCGTGATCGGGGATGGAAATTTCCCCGCGGCATCCATGAATGACCGGGTGGTCCGCTTGGATGGACATGGGGCAGATGAAGTACTGAAAGCAATCTTGCAGCTGTTCCCTCTTGATACCTATGCAGAGAACGCATTCCTGATGGATACAACCCCTGGGGACACAGTCGAAACCCCTATCTGGGATATCTATGAGGCCACCTGCAAGCATGGCGATCCTGCATTTGGGGGCTTTACCCGTCTTGAACGCTTTGCCTTCTATGAACGGAGTAAGAAAGCCTATGCCATTGTCGCTACCGGTGAGGCAGCCCTGTATGCAAACATCATTCTGAAGAAGGGTGTGGTGGTCTAATCCTCTTTGGGGGTGGTCCACAGCTGCTTGTACTGCCGTGGACTCATCTGCATATGACTCCTGAACTGGCGTGCGAAGTAATTTGCATCGGAGAATCCGGTCTTTTCACTGATTCTCTCAATGCTCAGGTCAGTGGTCAGAAGCAGGTTGGAAGCATATGCGATACGCCTATGGATATGGAAATCGACTGGAGACCAACCCGTCGATAGCTTGAACTGTCGGTTGAGTGTGCTTGCACTCATGTTCGAGACCTCAACCAGTTCGTTCAAGGGTATGCTGCGGTCGATATTCTGTTCCATATAGATGATGACTTTCTCGAGGCGTTGATCATTCTGGAAAGCAGAACCTCGGCGAGCACTGTGGAACCTGCTTACCAGGATGAGGAATTGGAGCAATTTGGAATAGGTCATAGAGGTCGACCCTTTGCTGTAGTCCTGTTGCTCTGACTCCTCCTTGACTGCGCTTATCAGGGAAATAATCTCAGCGTGTTGGTGTGAGTTGAGCCGAACCAGCGGGACGTTCCCATCTTCTTGCATGAATGTCTCGGCAAAACCTGCCACATCCTTTACCTCGGGGTAGAGCACTGAAAAGGCCTTCTTTCCAATAAGGAGATTGTAGAGGACCAGATTCTCGATATCTGCATATCCGTGAATGGTTCCTGGGCGAATACAGAACACCATGCCTTCCTGCAACTGTCGCTTGTCATGTTCCAAGAGATGGATGCCTTTTCCTGATACTACCACCACGATTTCATAGAAATCATGCCCATGCAATGAGAAAGGAATCTCAGGGTCACGGAGTAACACCTTAACAGGAAGGCTGTTTTCCTTGAAGAACATGGTTTCGTGCAATGTAAAATTGGACATGATAAAATCGTGCTAGAATTTGACTATTCTGTCAAGGTAAAAATTGCAAATGGTGGCAAACTAATAAGGGAATACTTTTGCATGAGGAGGGCTGTCATGTCTTACTATGAGGAAGCCAAGAAAATATATGCACACTATGGTGTCGATACCGACTCTGTCCTTGACCAATTGTCTGACGTTCCCATCTCTGTCCACTGTTGGCAGGGTGATGATGTTGGTGGTTTCGAGCGCCCTGATGCCGAACTGGCTGGTGGAGGAATCCAAACCACAGGGAACTATCCCGGCAAGGCAAAGACTGTCGAACAGTTGCGTCAGGATCTGGAGCAGGTATTCTCCCTGGTTGGTGGAAGCCATAGGCTGAACCTGCATGCCAGCTATGGGGAGTTCGGTTCCACCTTTGTTGACCGTGACCAGATTGAGGAGAAGTACTACCAAGGTTGGCTTGATTGGGGCAAGAAGATGGGTCTCCCCCTGGACTTCAATGGAACGTTCTTCAGCCATCCAATGGCTGATGGTGGCTATACCTTGGCAAGCAAGGATGAGAGAATCCGTAGGTTCTGGATCGAGCACGCAAAACGTTGTAGGAAAATAGCTGCCTGGATTGGTGAGCAACAGGGGAGTCCCTGTATCCTCGACACCTGGATTCCTGATGGTGCAAAGAACCTCACTGTTGACAAGTTTGGGTACCGTGCCATTCTCAAGGAAAGCCTTGATGAAATTTTTGAGACTGAATATCCCAGCGAATTCATGCGTGATGCTTTGGAGACCAAACTCTTTGGCATCGGAAGCGAAGCATTTGTGGTTGGCTCACATGAGTTCTATATGAACTATGCAGCGCGAAACAACAAGATGCTCTGCATTGACATGGGACACTTCCATACAGAGGAAGACATCTCGGATAAACTTTCCGCCATCCTGCTCTTTGACGATGAGATTCTCTTGCATGTGAGCCGTCCCATGCATTGGGACAGTGACCATGTGGTTCTGTTCAATGACAAGGTCAAGATGGTTGCCGAGGAGTTGGTGAGAAGTGGGAAACTGGAATCCTCCCACATTGGCCTGGATTTCTTCGATGCATCCATCAATCGTATCGGTGCCTGGGTTACCGGCATCAGGGCTATGCGAAAAGCACTGCTCTTTGCTATGCTTGAACCGATTGATCAACTCATTGAGTATGAAGAGTCAGGGAATGGATATGCAACCATGGCACTGCTTGAGCAACAGAGTGTCCTTCCCTTCGGTGCCATCTGGGATGAGTACTGCAGAAGAACCAACACGCCACTGGAAAGTGAACTCATTGAGTTGGTAAGTACGTATGAGAGGGAAGTATTGGAGGAACGTTCATGAGTTTTGCATCCCTGATTGCCCACTCCAAACGGTATGGCTCGGACCCTTCCTACGTCCTCCTGGGAGGTGGAAACACCTCCTATAAAGAAGGGAACGTCCTTTATGTAAAGGCTAGTGGCCATGCTTTGGGGACCATTGATGAATCGGGTTTTGTCAAGATGGATCTGAGAAAGCTTGAGAAAATCTGGGAAAAACAATACAGCAGCGATGACGAGGAGAGAGAGGATGAAGTCCTCAGGGATATGATGGCTTGTCGTCTTGAGGGAGAGACAGCTCGGCCTTCTGTTGAAGCCTTGCTCCATGCATTGCTTCCCTTTCCCTATGTCATCCACCTTCACCCTGCCATGGTGAATGGTCTTACCTGTGCGCAAGAGGGAGAGAAGGCTGTTGCCAGGCTTTTCCCTGAAGCGCTCTGGATTGAATTGGTTAAGCCTGGATTCATCCTTGCTGATATTGTTCGCTCCAGGATGGCTGAGCAGAAGAAGGGAACAGGGACAGTCAGCTCCCTGATTTTCCTGCAGAACCATGGTATTTTTGTCGGTGGGCAGAGTTTGGAGGAGATTGAAGACCTCTACAACTCCTTGATGGGGAAGATTTCCTCCCAGTTGGTGAGAAAGCCCGATTTTTCACCCTTGGAGGCAGACTCATCTCGTGTTGAATCAGTCAAGAAGAAGCTTGGGACTCTTACAACAGAGCCAGTTCTTTTCTCTTGGAACAAGGAGTTTGCCCACTACCTGCAGGATGAGAAACATTTCCAGGCAGTCTCTTCCTCCTTTACCCCTGACCATATTGTTTATGCCGGTTTCAAGCCACTGTGGGTTGGAGAGGGGCAGGATGTAGTTTCTGCTTTCAAACAGTATGAGGCCGAACACGGGGTGAGTCCAAAGATTGTCTGCGTGCAGAACCTAGGGGTATTCTCCCTGGGAGAGAAGCCGATGCCGCTGTTTGTGGATACCGTATCGATTGCGGTGTATACCGAGAGTTTTGGAGGTCCCCGTTTCATGGATGATGCAATGATTGATTTCATCAGAAACTGGGAAGTAGAGAAATATCGGTCTTCGGTTGCATCAAAGTAGGGAAGATGGCATCACTGCAGGAAATAAACAAACGTTTTAATGCGGTGATGCCGCTCGTTACACCAATTGGTGTGGTGCTTGGCTTGCTGCTTGGTCATCGTTTGGATTCCTTCCATTTTCTTGGAACCTATTTTTTTGCATTCATTACCTTTGTAGGGGCCTTGGGAGTAAGCTATCGTCAGTTTGCCAAGATTGCCCGCAGAATGACATCTGTATTGCTTGTGCTCTTCAGTGCACATATAGTGCTGCCGGTTTTTGTCGCACTCATCGGCCGGGTGATATTTCCCTCCCAGATCGATATTGTAACCGGTTTTGTGTTGCTCTCTTCGATCCCGATTGCAGTGACCGCCTTTATCTGGTCGACCATTTATGAGGGAGACGCCGCCCTTGCACTTTCGCTCATCATTCTTGATGCCTTGCTATCTCCCATCCTGACACCACTGACCATTAGGCTCCTTTCCCATACAACAGTGGCAATCGACCAAGGAGGGATCATGACCAGCTTGCTGGTGATGATCGTCCTTCCCTCCCTTGTGGGGATGTTGGTTACCCAAACCATGCCCAAGGTTGCAAAGCAAGCTGGACTCTTGCTCAGTCCGGTTACCAAGCTCTTACTTATTGCAGTGGTGGTAATTCATGTAGGAGCGCTCTCTGGTTCTCTCTCCTTTTCTTGGATCTATATCCCACTCATCCTGATGAATCTTCTCGTCATTGCCTTGGGGTTCCTTTTTGTCTATGTGATCGCGAGGTATGTCCTGAAGGTGGATCGTCCCAGCCTTGTCAGTATGACGTTCACCGGAGGGATGAGGAACATCAGTGCAGCTTTGGTGCTTGCCACCACCTATTTTCCTCCTCTTGCAGCCCTTCCTGTGATTCTGGGAATCCTCTTCCAGCAGACATTCGTAGGGTTGCTGGGGGGAGTGCTGTTTGGAAAAAGGAGAAATAATCCTCCTTCCTCATCTCTACTTATAGAGATATCCATGTGAATCACTTTCCTTGCCTTGTTATTTGACTTTCGATGTATAAGAAATCAGGTTCCATATTTGTTTCATGATAAAATCGTGCTAAAAAATGACTATTCAGTTATTGCAGATTTTGAAATCAGTGTCACACTAAGAGTAAGGAAGTTGTGACAGTAGTTTTGCTGTTTGCCCTGGTGTTCTGCCAGGTACAGATAGATTCCGGGTTTTCCCGGAGAAAATTTCTCAAAAGGAGTGTTTTGTTATGAAGAAAACATTGTTGTTTGTCCTCATCATGACCATGGCCCTTGGTGCAATGTTCGCCCAGGGAACCAAGGAAGCAGCCCCAGCGGGTGAAAAAGAGATTGTCATTCTCGGAAAGAGTATGGGAAATGGGTTCTTTGATGCAGTATTCAAGGGCAGTGAAGAAGCTGCTGCTGAGCTCGGTGGGATCAAGACGACCTATATGGCTCCTCCTCAGGCAACTGCAGAAGGCCAGATTGAGATCATCGAGACCTTGATTGCACAGAGGGTTGATGGTATTGCCATCAGCGCAAATGATGCAGATGCATTGATTCCTGTAGCCAAGAAAGCCATGGCAGCCGGTATCAAGGTCATCAGTTATGACTCTGGTATCAACCCGGGTGGACGTATTGTTGACCTCCTGCCCAGTAATCCTGAGCTCATTGGACGCCAGCAGATTCAGCTTGCTGCTGAACTGACTGACTACAAGGGTGATGTAGCTGTCCTTTCCGCTTCCGCACAGGCCACCAACCAGAACCTCTGGATTGAGTGGATGAAGGAAGAAATCAAGAAAGCTGAATATTCCGATATGGAACTTGTTGAGGTCGTCTATGGTGATGATGCCCCCGATAAGAGCTATCGTGAAGCTGTCTCCTTGATGCAGAAGTATCCTGACCTGAAGGCTATCATTTGCCCGACCACTGTTGGTCTGCTCGCAACTGCACAGGCGGTCAAGGACGCAGGAAAGAGTGGCGTTGTTGAAGTAACCGGTCTTGGCCTTCCTTCAGAGATGAAGGGCTACATCCTCGACGGCACCTGCCGCCAGATGGCTCTCTGGAATCCAATTGACCTTGGATATAGCTCCACCTACATCCTCAACGGACTTATCGACGGTACCGTTGAAGGTAAAACTGGTGAAGAGATTCCTGCCGGTCGCATGGGATCCATCAAGGTTGAAGAGAACGGAATTGCCTTCATGAGTACTCCGTATGTATTCAATAAGGACAACATCGAGAAGTTCGCAGAGATCTATTAATCGAATCACACCTGGCTCCTGCTTCCCCTCGGAGGTGGGAGCCTTTGCATCTGCTTGCATAAGGAGGAACAATGCAACAGGCATTGTTGGAAGTACAACACGTAACAAAGGTGTTTCCCGGTATCAGAGCCTTGGATGATGTACATCTTTCCCTACGAAGGGGGGAAGTGCATGCTCTCATTGGTGAGAATGGGGCAGGAAAGTCCACCTTGGTGAAGATTCTCACCGGAGTCTATATCCCTACCAGTGGTACGATGACCCTGGATGGTAAGAACATATCCTTTAAGAATGCAATCGACGCCCAGCAGGCAGGAATCGTTGCCATCCATCAGGAAGCTTCCATGTTTCCTGAGCTCAGTGTCACAGAGAATATCTATATGGGACACCACCTCAGGAACCCAAAAACGAAGAAGCTCGACTGGAAGACCATGCAGGAGAATACCCAGGGATTGCTCCAAAGGATGGAACTCGATATCGATCCGGATTCCCTGGTCAAGAATCTCAGTGTTGCACAGCGGCATATGGTGGAAATTGTCAAGGCACTCAGCCTTGATGCAGATCTGGTCATCATGGATGAGCCGACCAGTGCACTCACCGGCCGAGAGGTTGATGATCTATTCAGGATTGTCCGATCCCTGAAGGAAGAGGGCAAGGCAATTCTCTTCATCTCCCATAAGTTTGAAGAGATCTTTGAAATCTGTGATTATTACACGGTTTTCCGTGATGGACAATATATCGGGGAAGGAAAGGTGGCAGAGAGCAATGAAGATACGATCATCAACATGATGATCGGGCGCTCAATCGACCAGATGTATCCCCACCATGAACCAAGGATTGGGAAGAAGGTGCTTGAGGTTAAGCATCTCAGTCAGCTTGGTGCCTTCAAGGATATCTCATTTGACTTACATGAAGGAGAGATCCTGGGGCTGTTCGGTCTTGTTGGAGCCGGTCGCAGTGAGGTGGTGAGAACCATCTTCGGAATTGACAAGGCCAGTGAGGGGACGATGCATTTGCTCGGGAAGCCATTCATGCCCAAAGGTCCCATCGACAGCATGCGAAAAGGGATTGCCTTGGTGCCTGAAGACCGCCAGAGGCAGGGTTTGGTATTGAAAATGAGCTTGACCCATAATATCAGCCT